>JAEYYL010000173.1 GCA_023430825.1 Verrucomicrobiota bacterium
TCGAAATCAACTACAACCCCACCCGCTGGTGGACGATCACCGGCTCGGTCACCAAATCCACGGTCACCAATCGCAACGTCTCTGCCGCCACTCAGCGCTGGATCGACGAACGCATGCCGATCTGGACTTCGCTCGTGGATCCGCGCATCGGCGTCGATCCAGCCTTCGCTCCCACCGCCGGCAACACCGGCAAGCTCTGGTGGAAGCAACTCTACGCGAGCGCCTCCGGCAACCAAACCCCCGAGGACAACTTCACCGCCTTCGTCGGCGCGCCCTACAGCGCGTTCCGCGAACTCGAAGGCAAAGCCAACCCTCAGGGCCGCGAATGGAGCTCCCGCTTCAGCACCAAGGTCAACCTCGACGGCCTCACCGATCACACCCTCTGGCGTAAATTCGCCGTCGGCGGCGCCGTGCGCTGGGAAAGCAAGGCCGCCATCGGTTACTACGGCGTGCAATCGCTGCCGGCCAAGATCACGCAGCTCGACACGACCCGCCCGATCTACGACAGCGCCAACACCTACCTCGATGCCTTCATCACCTACAAGACGAAGCTCTGGAGCGACAAGGTGAACACCACCTTCCAACTCAACGTGCGCAACCTCACCGAAAGCGGCGGGCTCCGCCCCGTCGGCGCCTTCCCCAACGGCGAGATTCACACGTATCGCATCATCGATCCGCGGCAGTTCTTCCTCACCGCCACCTTCGAGTTCTGATCGACGAGCGATCGTCCGACTTTGTTAGTGCATAGGCTAAGGCCGTCGCCCTTCTTGGGCGGCGGCCTTTTTTCGCTCCGCTTCTTCGTGGCTCGCTGCGTGAGCAGCGGGATCGACGACGGTCGACACCAACTCGCGCATTCGCCCACCGCAAAAAGCCTCGCCCGCCATTTCACCGCGAACTCTCATCTCTCCACCATGCCCCGCCGCTCCGGCCGTTCCGCGCCCGACGTTTCCGCTTCGCCCTTCATCGCGCGTCATCCGGCATTCCTCACCGGCGCGCTCATCGTCGTCGCCGCGCTCGTCGCCTACCTGCCTGCGCTTTCCGCCGGCTTCATCTGGGACGACACCGGCCACGTCACCCGCGCCGACCTCCGCTCCCTCGACGGGCTTTTCCGCATCTGGTTCGAGATCGGCGCCACCCAGCAATACTACCCGCTGCTCCATTCCGCCTTCTGGCTCCAGCACCAGCTCTGGGGCGACGCTCCGTTCGGCTACCACCTGCTCAACGTCCTCCTGCACGCCGCCAACGCCTGCCTCTTCGCGGCCCTCCTTCGCCGCCTCGCGATTCCCGGTGCCGCCTTCGCCGCGCTCCTTTTCGCGCTTCACCCCGTCTGCGTCGAATCCGTCGCCTGGATCTCCGAGCAGAAAAACACCCTCTCCACCCTCCTCTACCTCGCCGCCGCCCTCGCGTATCTAAAATTCCACGACACCCGCCGCGACTCCGTAGAATCCAAAAACCAAAACCCAAAACTCAAAACCTACTGGATCGCCACCGCGCTCTTCCTCGCCGCGCTCCTCACGAAAACCGTCACCGCGACGCTCCCCGCCGCGCTCCTTGTCGTCCTTTGGTGGCGCCATGGCCGGCTCGAGTTTCGCCGCGACGCCGTTCCGCTGCTCCCGTGGTTTGCCCTCGGCGCCGTCGCCGGCCTGTTTACCGCCCACTTCGAACGCGAACTCATCGGCGCCCAGGGCGAGGCGTTCGCTCTCTCCTTCGTCGAACGCTTCCTCCTCGCCGGCCGCGTCGCCTGGTTCTACCTCGGCAATCTCCTCTGGCCGGCCAACCTCACCTTCATCTACCCGCGCTGGACCATCGACGCCACGATCGCGTGGCAATGGCTTTTCCCGCTCGCCACCCTCGCCCTCCTCGCCGCCGCCTTTTACGTCGCGAAACGCCCCGTCGTTTTCGCTTTCCCGTGGAGCCGCGGCACCCGCGCCGCGCCCTCCGGCCGCGGACATCGCAGCGTTCTCGCCGCGCTCCTCCTTTTCGGCGGCACGCTCTTTCCCGTGCTCGGTTTCTTCAACGTCTATCCCTTCCTCTTTTCCTACGTCGCCGACCACTTCCAATACCTCGCCAGTCTCGCCCTCTTCGCCCTCGCCGGCGCCGCGCTCGCCCACGTTTCCGCCCCGCTCCCCGCCGCCGCTCGCACCACCGTCGCGGCCGCCCTTCTCGCCGTCCTCGCCTCGCTCACCTTCGCCCAATCGCGCACCTACCGCGACGAACTCACCCTCTGGCAAACCACCCTCGCCCGTAATCCCTCCGCCTGGATGGCCCACAACAACCTCGCGCTCATCCTCACCCAACGCGAACGCATCCCCGACGCCATCGACCACCTCCAGGCCGCCCTCGCCCTCCGCCCCGACTACCCGCAGGCCCTCTCCAATCTCGGCGACAACCTCACCCGCCTCGGTCGCCCCCGCGACGCGTTGCCCTACCTGGAACGCGCGCTCGCCCTCCAGCCAAACTTCGCTGACGCCCACAACAACCTCGGCACCGCGTTCACCCGCCTCGATCGCTACGACGACGCCATCGCGTCCTTCAAAACCGCCCTCGCCCACGAACCCCAGCTCGCCGTCGCCCATCGCAATCTCGGCTTCGCCATCGCCAACACCGGCCGCCACGCTGAAGCCATTCCACATTTCCAACGCGCCGCCCAACTCGACCCGCGCGATCCCGACGCTGAACTGAACTGGGCCGTCGCCCTCACGCTCACCGACCGCTTCGCCCAAGCCATCCCCCACTTCGAACGCGCCATCGCGCTGAGCCCGCACTTGCCCAACCTCCACCTCACCTACGCCCGCGTGCTCGTCGCCCAGGGCCGCCTCGCCGCCGCCGTTCCGCACTTCCGCGCCACACTCGACCTCGCCCCGAATCTCCCCGACGCCCACCGCGAACTCGCGCTCGCCCTCCGCCGTCTCGGCCGCATCGACGAAGCCCAACACCACTTCCTCCGCGCCGAACAACTCAAGTAGCATCGTCTCGCCCGCCCCGATTCCGCGTCACTCACCGAACATCAACGATGAGCGCACCCCGCGGTTGGGCAACTCCACTCGCTTTTCCATCGTTCCCCTTCTCGCTCACCCCACCGCGCCATCCCACCCCGCGCCGATGCAGCCCGCCACGGTCGCGCCGCTGTCGGGGCCCGGCGCCCTTTCCTGACTTCCTTATGAATCTCCTGCGCCTCCTCCTCACCCTCGCCGCGAGCGGATGCCTGTGGCCCGGCGCCCTCCGCGCCGCCTTGTCTCAGGATATTGAATACGCCCAGGCCGGCGGCGAGCGCCTCCTCCTCGACGCCCATGTTCCCGACGGCGACGGCCCGTTTCCCATCGCGATCCTCGTCCACGGCGGCGGCTGGAGCCGCGGCGACAAAAGCGGCACCGAAAAACCCGGCGACAGCGCCGACATCACTCCGTGGTTCGCCCCGCTCACTGCCGCGAACTTCACCTGGTTCTCCATCAACTACCGGCACGCCCCGCAACACCGCTGGCCCGCCTGCCTCGAGGACGTCCAGTCCGCCATCCGCTGGGTCAAGGCCCACGCCGCCGACTACAAGGGCGACCCCAATCGCATCGCCCTCTTCGGCCATTCTGCCGGCGGCCATCTCGTCTGCCTCGCCGCCACCCTCGCCGATGACACCACGCGCGTCCAAGCCGTCGTCGGCTACGCACCGGTCACGAACTTCGAACAGGAACTTCCCATCCGCGGCGGCCTCAGCACCTCTCTCCAAGCGCTGTTCAACCGCCCCAAGGAGGTCGACGCCGACGCCCTCGCACTCCTCCGCGAAACTTCGCCGATCAATCACGTGAAACCCGGCCTCCCGCCGTTTCTCCTGCTCCACGGCGACGCCGACAAAACGGTCCCCTACCAACAGTCGCTCGATTTTCAGGCACGCCTTCGCGCCGCCGGCGTCCGTTGCGATCTCATTACAATTCCCGGCGGACCACACGCGCTGATCCCCTGGGAAACGCTCGCGCCGAACTACGCCGCCGAAATGATCGCCTGGCTCCACACCACGCTCGGATCGGCCGGTCGGGACCGCTTTCCGAGCGGTCCGATCGCCCCCGCCTCCACCCCCCGCGCTCTCACTCCTTAAAGCGAGCCGACCTCCCCCCGTGCCC
>JAEYYL010000232.1 GCA_023430825.1 Verrucomicrobiota bacterium
CTAAGAGTCTGTCGGACTTAGAAAATGAAGGCCATCTGGCATCGATTATTCGCGATAAAAAGGTCCCGTGAGATCGAATATGCATCTATAAACGCCTTTGTGCGCCTAAGTCCGACAGACTCCTAACGGAATCGTGGCGCCTGCCCCGGACAATGCAGGAGAACCACCGATGAACACGAGTGGACCCGGAGAAAAAGCCCTTCCACAACGGAAGCGTGGTTGGGAAGGATGTGCTTTTCGGAGGAGACGCGTGTCGACTTTACTCACCACGGTAGCGCGAGCATGAGACGCATCGTGAGTGGACGCTTGGCGAATGAACGGCGGGCGAGGCGGTGAAACAGACGCGACGCGGGAGGAAGCGCTGCCTGCCATTGTCCGCGTTCGCGCCAGGCGTCGGTGCGAGAGTAGCCGGTGCTGCGCGGATGATTCACCTGCAGGCGGTCGTCGACCACCACGTGCCAGCCATGGTGGCGGGCGATGTAGCCGAGCTGGACGTCGAGGCCCCAGCCGCGACGGTTGAGTCGCGTGTCGACGGGACAGAGTTGCTGCAGAATGCTGCTCCGGACCGCGAAGCAGAAGCCGTCGACAAAGGTCACGCGGCGCATCCCGCCGGAGCGGCGGTTAAGCATTTGAGGCTGATCCGAGTGGGTGCTGCAGGGCGCGTAGATGCCGATGTGCGATCCGGCGAAGGCTTCGCGAATGACGGCGCAGGTGCGGGCGTAGTCGTCGCAAGTCACGTCGGAGCACCACACGAGCACGGGATCGTCGGGCGGGAGCATTTCGGTTTGCTCGGCCACGGCGTTGAGGAGGCCGGAGTAATAGACGTTGGGGAGCGCGAGATCGAAGGCCGCGCGCTGATCGGGCGTGAGCGTGGAGCCGCTATCGATCGCGAGGGTGCGCGCGAGGGCGGAGAAGGTGCGCTTCAGGGCAAGCGCCTGCTCGGTGAGAGCGTGATTGAGGATGGCGACGACCATGCCGGCTGGATGGGGGCTGGAGGACAGACCTCGGCCGGCGATGGAAGTTCGTGGCGGCGGGGTGGAGCGGCCCCGACACAGGTGTTTTGGTTTGGAGGCAGGAGCCTGTTTGCAGGCGAAGGTGGTCCCGCTGCTCACGCAGCGAGCCACGCGGAAACCGGAAATCGCCTGCCAGCAGGCTCCGACCTCCAACCGGTTCTCCTAAAGCGCGTGAAGGGCGCTCTTGCTGACGGCGAGGGCGGCTTCTTTCACGGACTCGCTCATCGTCGGGTGGGCGTGGATCGTGCGCGCGAGGTCTTCGGCGCTGCCGCCGTATTCCATGTGCGTCACGATCTCGCTGATGAGTTCGCCGGCGTTGTGGCCGAGAATCTGCGCGCCGAGAATTTTATCGGTCTTCGCGTCGGCGATGATCTTCACGTATCCATCGGTCGAGGACGCGGCGATCGCACGGCCGTTGGCAGCGAAGTTGAATTTGCCGATGTTGACGGAGAGGCCCTTCGCCTTCGCGGCGTCTTCGCCGAGACCGATGCTGGCGACTTCGGGTGACGTATATACGATGGCGGGGACGAGGTCCCAATTGATGTGACCCGCCTTGCCGGCGATCCACTCGGCGACGGCGACGCCGTCCTCCTCGGCTTTGTGCGCGAGCATCGGGCCGGCGACGACGTCGCCGATGGCCCAGATGTTTGAGGCGGTCGTGCGGAGGTGGGCGTCGACCTTAACGCGCTTCTTGTCGTCCAGTTCGACGCCGGCTTTTTCCAGGGCGAGGCCGTCCGTGAACGGGCGGCGGCCGACGGACACGAGGACTTTGTCGGCTTCGAATTCGAGTTTTTTTCCGTCGCGCTCGGCCGAAAGGGTTCCGGGTTTGGAGTTCGGGGTTCCGGGTTTGAAACCGGTGACTTTGGCACCGGTTTCGATTTTCAGGCCCTGCTTCGCGAGGATGCGCGTGAAATTGCGGACGATGTCGTCGTCGTAGGTCGCGATGATTTTCGGGAGGAACTCGACGACGGTGACGTCGCTGCCGAGGCGGGACCAGACCGAGCCGAGTTCGAGGCCGATCGCGCCGCCGCCGACGACGACGAGTTTTTTCGGGACGGATTTGAAATCGATCGCGTGGTCGGAGGAGACGATCGTCTCGCCGTCGAATTTCATGAACGGCAATTCGACCGGGGCGGAGCCGGTGGCGATGACGATGTGCTTCGCCGACACGTCGACGGCGGTTTTGGGTTCTGAGTTTTGAGCGTTGGGTTCTGACGGGGTGACGCGGAGGGTGGTCGGGCTGGTGAAAGAAGCGGTGCCGGTGAGGACGGCGATCTTGCGGGCTTTCGCGAGCTGGGCGACGCCGCCGACGAGTTTGGCGACGACGTCGTCCTTGCGCTTCAGGAACTTCGCGAGATCGACTTCGACGCTGCCGAGGCTGATGCCGTGGTCGGCGGCGTGTTGTTTCGCCCACGTGACGTGCTCGCTCGAATGGAGCAGCGCTTTGCTGGGGATGCAGCCGACGTTGAGGCAGGTGCCGCCGAGGGTGGCGCGTTTGTCGATCAGCGCGACCTTGAGGCCGAGTTGCGCGGCGCGAAAGGCGCAAACGTAGCCGCCGGGGCCGGCGCCGATGACGACCACATCGTAGGTGGCCGAAGGAGAAGGGGAGGACATTGCGACGATGTGGTCGAGTTTAAGAGGCTAGTTTAAGTTGAAGCAGAGGTAGCGGCCCGCGACCGCTTAAACTTCAACTTTGAACTCAAACGCTCCTGAGCGTTAGACGCTCAGGAGAAGGCGGGTCGGATCTTCGATGGCTTGCTTCACCTTCACGAGGAAGGTGACGGCTTGTTTGCCGTCGACGAGGCGGTGGTCGTAGCTGAGGGCGACATACATCATCGGGCGGATGACGACCTGGCCGTTCACCGCGACGGGGCGATCGTTGATCGCGTGCATGCCGAGGATGGCGCTTTGCGGCGGGTTGATGATCGGCGTGGAGAGCAGCGAGCCGAAGGTGCCGCCGTTGGTGATCGTGAAGACGCCACCTTCGAGGTCGGCGAGCGTGATCTTGCCGTCGCGAGCCTTCACGGCGACGGAGGCGATCTGTTTCTCGATGTCGGCCATGCCGAGGGTGTCGCAGTCGCGAATCACGGGGACCATCAGTCCTTTGTCCGTGGAGACGGCGACGCCGACATCGTAGTAGTGATTTTGGACGATCGAGTCGCCGTCGATCTGGGCGTTGATCGCGGGGACTTCCTTCAGCGCGTGGACGACGGCTTTGAGGAAGAAGCTCATGAAGCCGAGCTTCACGCCGTTCTTTTTGACGAAGTCGTCCTGGTATTTTTTGCGCAGCTCCATGATGCCGGACATGTCGACCTCGTTAAAGGTCGTGAGCATGGCGGCCTCGTGCTGGGCGGAGACGAGGCGCTGCGCGATTTTCTGGCGCAGCGGAGACATTTTTTTGCGGGTCTGGCGTTCGCCGGAAGCGGGGGTCGGTTTCGCGGATGGGGCGGAGGCGGCCTCGCGGGAGCTCGGCCCTCCAGGGGCGGGCTTTTCGGCGGCGGCGAGCATGTCGCCTTTGGTGACGCGGCCGGCTTTGCCGGAGCCCTTGACGGACGCGGGATCGATACCGGTTTCGGCGGCGACGCGGCGGACGGCGGGCGACGAATCGGTCCCCAGTGGTTTTGGGTTTTGGGTTTGGAGTTTGGGGTTGTTGGCTGCGGCGGCGGAGGCGGCCTGCTCGGATTGCGCAGGCGCGTAGGGATTGGGCACGGCGGAGGTCGCGGTGCCGTCCTTGCCGGTGGCAGTCGTCGGGGCGTCCGCGGTGGCGTCGGTGTCGATGCTGGCGACGATTTCGCCGATCTTCACCTCGGCGCCGGCTTCGACTTTGAGCGTGATCTTGCCGGCGGCCTCGGCGGTGGCTTCCGAGGTGATCTTGTCGGTCTCGAGCTCGAAGAGCGGCTGGTCTTTTTTGACGAGGTCGCCGTTTTGGACGTGCCACTTGGCGAGGATGCCGGTGCTGATGGATTCGCCCATCGGCGGGATTTTGACTTCGAGTTGGGGCATGAGAGGAAGAAGTAGCGAGTAGCGGGTAGTGAGTAGCGAGTAGGAGGAAAGTAGAGGGCGGCTCGAAATCGAATGCTCGCTACCCGCTACTCACTCCTCGCTACTTCATCAAATGTTGAAGGCGTCCTGGAGGAAGGCGGCCAGTTCGAATTTGTGGAGGGCGAGGGCACCGACGGCCGGTGAGGCGGCGGCGTCGCGGCCGGCGTAGAGCGGGAAGACGCCGAAGGCGCGCGAGAGGTGCGGGGCAATGAAGGTCCACGCGCCCATGTTCTGCGGTTCTTCCTGGCACCAGACGAGGCGTGCGCCCTCGTAGTCGTCGGCGAGTTCCGAGAGGCGAGCGGTGTGGAGCGGGTAGAGTTGTTCGACGCGAACGATCGCGGTGCCGGCGATCTTGTTCCGGTCGCGGTAGTCGCAGAGGTCGTAATAAACCTTGCCGCTGCAGAAGATCACGCGGTCGGGTTTTTCGGGGCGGGCGGGATCGTCGATCACTTCCTGGAACGTGCCGCGGTGGAACTCGTCGAGTTTCGAGGTGGCGGACGGGTGGCGGAGGAGCGACTTCGGCGACATCACGACGAGCGGCTTGCGGAAATCGCGTTTCATCTGTCGGCGGAGGCAGTGGAAGAAGTTCGCCGGCGTGGTGAGGTTGGCGACCTGGATGTTGTCCTCGGCGCAGAGCTGGAGGAAGCGTTCGAGGCGCGCGGAAGAGTGCTCGGGGCCCTGGCCCTCGTAGCCGTGCGGGAGGAGGAGGACGATGCCGGAGGCGCGCTGCCATTTCGATTCGCTGCTGGCGATGAACTGGTCGATGACGACCTGGGCGCCGTTGGCGAAGTCGCCGAACTGGGCTTCCCAGAGGCAGAGCATCTGGGGATAATCCATCGAATAGCCGTAGTCGAAGCCGAGCACGGCGGCTTCGGAGAGCAGCGAGTTATAGACGCAGAAGGAGGCCTGGCCCTCGCCGAGGTTTTTCAGGGGAACGTATTTCGCGCGCGTTTCGGAATCGTAGAGCACGGCGTGGCGGTGGCTGAAGGTGCCGCGTTCCGTATCCTGTCCGCTGAGACGCACGGGCGTGCCGTCGAGGAGGAGCGAGCCGAAAGCGAGGGCTTCGCCGAAACCCCAGTCGATGGGGCCGCCCTCCTGGTAAGCTTTGGCGCGGTTCTCGAGGAGGCGGCGGATCTTCGGGTTGATTTTGAAATCGTCGGGAATCTTCGTGAGCGCGGCGACGATGGGATCGAGGCGATCGGGGCTGACGCCGGTGTTGATCGTGGAGTGGCGGTAGTCGGGCTGGACGAAACCGGTGGAGCCCTCGTATTTGCGGGCCTCGATGGCTTGCGACTGGCGCGGGCCTTTCGCGGTTTCGCGGGATTTGGCGTTCTCGAAATTGGCTTCGAGGGCGGCGGAGTATTCGGCCTTGATCGCGTCGGCGTCGGCCTGGGCGATGCTGCCTTCGCGCACGAGTTTTTCGGTGAGAATCGACGAGACCTGCGGGTGCGCGGCGATTTTGCGATACATCGTCGGCTGGGTAAACGCGGGCTCGTCGCCCTCGTTGTGGCCGTGGCGGCGGTAGCAGACCATGTCGATGACGACGTCGCGTTTGAACTTCACGCGAAACTCGAGCGCGAGTTGCGCGACGTAGCAGACGGCTTCGGCGTCGTCGCCGTTCACGTGGAAGATCGGCGCCTCGATCATTTTGGCGACGTCGGTGCAGTAGCGCGTCGAGCGCGCCTCGGCGGGAAGGGTGGTGAAGCCGATCTGGTTGTTGATGACGAGATGGACGGTGCCGCCGGTGCGGTAGCCGGGGAGCTGGGAGAAGTTGAGCGTTTCGGCGACCACGCCCTGTCCGGCGAACGCGGCGTCGCCGTGAATCAGGAAAGGCAATACGCGGCGGCGTTCGTCGGCGTCGCCGCGGACGCGCTGGCGGGCGCGGGCCTTGCCCTCGACGACGGGGTTGACGATCTCGAGGTGGGAGGGGTTGGCGGCGAGGCGGACCTCGACCTGCTGGCCGGCGGAGGTGTTGAGGATGGCCTCGTAGCCGAGGTGGTATTTCACGTCGCCGTCGCCGGCAACGGATTCGGGAATGTAGTTTTCGGCGAACTGTTCGAAGAGGACTTCGAAGGGTTTGCGAAGGATGGAGACGAGGACGTTGAGCCGGCCGCGGTGGGCCATGCCCATGACGATCTCCTCGACGCCGAGCTCGGGGCATTTCTCGATGAGCGCGTCGAAGGCGGCGATGAACGTCTCGGCGCCTTCGCCGGAGAAGCGTTTCTGGCCGACGTATTTCGTGTGGAGAAATTTCTCGAAGAGCTCGGCTTTGTGGAGACGACGGAGGATGCGGACCTTTTGTTTCTTGGTGAAGGACGGCTGATTGGTCGCGGCCTCCATCTGGGCCTGGAGCCACTCGCGGGCGTCGTGATCCTGGCAGTGCATGTATTCGACGCCGATGTGACCGCTGTAGGTGCGTTGGAGGGCATCGAGGATGTCGGCGAGTTTCTGCTGACCGCCGCCGCGGAAATTCGTGAGCGTGAACGTCTCGCCGAGGTCGCTTTCGTCGAGGCCGAAGTGGGCGAGGGAGAGGCGGGGGTGGGGCGGCGGGGGTTCGCCGAGCGGGTCGAGATGGGCCTGGAGGTGGCCGTGGGCGCGGTAGGCGTTGATGAGGCGGGCGACCTGGGCCTGGCGAACGCTGTCGATGATCTTTACGCCGGAAGCCGGGGCGGCGGTGAGATCGGCGCCGCCGGAGCCGAGGGTGAAGCCTTGGAAGAAGGCGCGCCACGTCGGATCGACGGAGTCGGGGTTTTGTTGCCACGCCTCGTAGGCCGCCTCGATGACGGCGGCATTGGCGTTGGCGGAGACATTCAGCGAATTCATGGAGGGGAGGAGACGCGCCGGAGATGCGGGCAAAGGCGGCGGAGAGAAGATCGGCGCGTCATCGGAAAAGAGTGGGATAAACCAACATCACTTCCCGGGCGAGACAAGTCCCGGGTGGACGCAGGCCGGGATTGCAATCGGGCTAAACGGGCGTAACTCGGGGATAAGTTTTCTCTTTTTCGATCATGGAAGTGGAAATCAAGGCGGCGGTGAGCGGGTTGTTGGACGCGATCAAGGCGGCCGATGGGGCGCGCGTGGCGTCGGAGATGGCGCGGCTGGACGACTATCTGGAGCGCGGTCGGTCGACGCTGCATCCGCAACTTGTGCATTTTTTGCAGAACCGGAGTTATGCGAAGGCGCTGATGTTTCTCGGTGGCGAAACGGATATCCCGGTCGGAGCGTGCGGGGGAGGGAAGCGCTGAGAGCTGAGACCTGAAGGCTGAGAGCTGAGACCTGAAGGCTGAGATCGAGGACGAAACGGCAGAATACCACGATGGCTGAGAAGAAAATTTCGACGGATGGGGGCGGGGCGCTCGGGCAGAATCCGTTCGGGGCGCTCAGCGCAGCGGGATTGCCGGTGGCGCCGAAAAGCGTGATCGAACGCGCGGCGGCCGAGGCGAAGGCGGCAACGCGCGGGAAGGGCGGGTCGGAGACCCGCCCTACGGAGAAAAATCGCGGGCGGGTGGAGATCCGGCGGGAGACGGGTGGACGTGGGGGGAAAACGGTGACGACCGTCGGCGGATTCGTGGGGATCGGGCTGCCGGAGAAGGAAGCGCTCTGCAAAAAAATGCGCGGTGCCTGCGGTTGCGGCGGGACCGTGAAGGACGGCGTGATCGAGATCCAAGGCGACCAACGCGAGAAGATCGCGGCGATTTTGACGGACGCGGGATTTCGGCCGGTGTTTGCAGGCGGGTAGGGCGGCTGCGCCGCCCGGTTTCTAGTTGGGAGTTTTGGGTTTGGAGTTTGGTTTCGGCTCAGTCTGCGAAGCTCGAAACCCCAAATTCAAAACCCAAAACCATGTCGGATTATGCGGCGAGGCCGGCGGAGAGGGCGAGGGCGGCTTTGGCGCGGTTGAGAATGTAGACGTGGTAGCCGGGCGCACCGTGTGCAAGGAGGTCGCGGATCTGCGTGAGCGCCCAGTCGATGCCGAGCGTCTCGACGACGTCCGCGTGGTCGGCGGCGGCTTCGAGACGGGTGACGAGTTTCGCAGGGAGCGTGGCACCGCACATCGTCGTGAAACGCTGGATCTGTTTCAGCGAGAGCACGGGCATGATGCCGGGAACGATCGGGACCGTGATGCCGGCGGCGCGACAGCGGTCGACGAAGCGGTAGTAAACGGCGTTGTCGAAAAAAAGCTGCGTCGTGATAAAATCGGCGCCGGCGTCGATTTTGATTTTAAGGTGATCGAGATCGGTTTCGAGCGACGAAGCCTCCGGGTGTTTTTCGGGATAGCCACCGACGCCGAGACAGAAGTCGGGGTGGCGGGATTTCAGCAGCGCGACGAGATCGCTGGCGTAGCGGAGGCCGTCGGGCGAGGGAGTGAACGTCGTTTCGCCCTTGGGCGGATCGCCGCGAAGCGACATGATGTTGCGGAAGCCGGCGTCGTAAATGCGATCGGCGATGTCGATGAGTTCATCGCGTGTGTGACCCACGCAAGTGAGGTGCGGCATCACGGTGAAGCTGAAGTCGCGGCGAAGCAGATCGCTGACTTGGGCGGTGCGTTCGCGCGTGCTGCCGCCCGCGCCGTAGGTGACGGAAACGAAGTGAGGATCGATGCGGCGAAGGGTCGCGGCGGTGGCTCGGAGGGCGTCGACGCCGGCGTCGTCTTTGGGTGGAAAAAACTCGAGGGAGCGCAGCGGTCGGTGGGCGGTGAAGAGGTCGAAAATGGGCTGGTCGGGCGGCATCGCGTGTCAACGCATACGGATGCGTTGATATGATGCAAGGGAAGAAGTGTGACTGTCGTGCCGGCTTGTGGTTGCGCAGGTCAGGGCGCGACCCGCCGCCCATCATCGCCTCACGACTGGAAACCGCCGAATCGCGCGTGCGGAGAAGGGGAGCAATTCCATCTTTCCGACCCCATTTTTCTGTCTCCAGTGCGGTCCGTCGCAGGCTCGTTCAAGTCGATCCGTTTGCCACAAAAGGCAGGTCAGAAAAATGGGGGCAGAAAGATGGCGCGAACGTGAGGCTGCGCCTGGGACCGCTGCTGATTGCTATTTTTTACTGGCGAGGTAGGCGCGCCAGCCGCCGAGGTGGGTGATGTCGGTGGCGCCGGTGAGGGCGGCGGGTTCACAGAGGAAGCCTTTCACGGAGGTGCCGTCGATGAGTTGCACGGTGCCGATGCCGAGGGGCGGGGGAATGGCGGCGACGAAGCGCGCCCAGGCGGCGGCGGGGAGAGACCAGACTTCGAGTTCGATTGGGCGGCCTTCGCCGGGAGCGACGCGGATCAGGCCGGGCTTCGGCGGCGTGGTGCCGGCGAGCGCGTAGAACTTGTAGGCGTCGGATGTATGAGAAGTGCGGATACAGCGGCCGCCGGCGGAGGTGAGCTGCGAGTTGAGCGGCTGGCCAGAGAGGTGGGCGCCGAGCACGGCGATCTCGAGTTCGTCGGACGACGAGATGGGCGCGGTCGTCGACGCGGGCGCGGTGGTGTCGGAGTTGGTCGCGGAGAATGCGAAACGGCGGCCGAGCGCGGCGAGACGGGCGTCAGTCCAGGCGGGGCCGAAAAACGTGATGCCGAAGGGGAGTCCGTCGGGGCGGAAGCCGGCGGGGACGGCGAGCGCGGCGGTGTCGAGGAGGTTGGCGAAATTCGTGTAGTGGCCGAGACGGGAGTTAAGCGTGATGGGATCGGCGGCGAGTTGGTCGCGCGTGTAGATCGTTGCGGCGGTCGGGAGGACGAGCGTGTCGATTTGTTCCCAGGTGGCGTCGGCGGCGCGGCGGAGCGCGGCGAGTCGGTAGAGCGCTTCGAAGGCGTCGACGGCGAGCGGTTTCGCGCCGCCCTCGATGATTTTGCGCGTGACGGGGAAAATGGCGTCGGCGTGTTGCGCGTGGAAAGCGCGGATGGCGGACCAGCGTTCGGCGACCCACGGGCCTTCGTAGAGCAGACGGGCGGCGTCGCGGAAGGGAGTGAAGTCGATCTCGACGCGCGTGCCGCCGAGCGATTCGAGCCGGTCGATGGCGGCGGCGAAAAGCGCGGGGTTTTGCGTGTCGCCGAACCATTCGAGTTGGTCGGGGGCGGGGACGCCGAAGCGGAAGGTTCTCGAATCGGACGACACGGAGGTCGTCCCTCCACTCGGGGCGGGCCGGGAGAACGGGTCGGCGGCGTCGAAGCCGGCGGCGATTTGCGCGATGGCGGAGGCGTCTTCGACGGTGCGCGCGAAGACGGAGGGGCAGTCGAGCGAGCGGCAGGCGGGGACGATGCCGCGGGTGCTGAACCAGCCGCGGGTGGGCTTGAGGCCGACGAGATTTTGAAACGAAGCGGGGACGCGGCCGGAGCCGGCGGTGTCGGTGCCGAGGGCGAAGCTGACGAGGCCGGCGGCGACGGCGGAGGCGGATCCGCTGCTGGAGCCGCCGGGAATCATCTCGGGGTGAAAGGGATTGCGCGGAATGCCGTAGGGCGAGCGGACGCCGACGAGGCCGGTGGCGAATTGGTCGAGGTTGGTCTTGCCGATCGGGATCGCGCCGGCGGCGATGAGGCGGGCGACGAGCGGCGCGGAGTCGGCGGGCGTGTATTTGAATTCTGGACACGCGGCAGTGGTCGGGACGCCGGCGAGGTCGATGTTGTCCTTGATCGCGAAGGGGACGCCGTAGAGCGGAAGCGAAGCGGGCGGGGTGGAGGAGAGGCGCTCGGCGAACGCGAGAATTTCAGCGCGCGGGAGCAGGTGGATGAAAAGCGCGGGGTCGTTGTAGTCGGCGATGCGGCGGAGGAGCTCGTCGACGAGTGCGGCGGGCGTGAGCGTGCCGGCGGCGTAGGCGGAGCGGAGGGAAGGGAGGTCGAGGGAGAGCGACATGATGGGCGAGGGAGCGGGAGCGGACGCCTCGGAGAGGCGTCCCTACCCTTCGAGGACGAGGAGGGTTTCGCCGGCGTTGACGGGGCGGCCTTCGGCGCAGCGGATGTCGCGGAGGCGGCCGGCACGGGAGGCGACAATCGTCACTTCCATTTTCATGGATTCGAGGATCACGAGCGGCTCGCCTTCGCGCACCTCGGCGTCGGCGGTGACGAGGATTTTCCAGACGTTGCCCGGGATGTGCGCGGGGACCGCGACGCAGCCGGGAGGGAGTGTGGCGGCGTCGGCGGGGGCGGAGGAGGTTTCGGGTTCGGTGAAGTTGAGCTGGCCGGATTGCTCCCAGCGGTGGCGTTCGGCTTCGAAGGCGGATTGCTGGGTGGACTTGAAAGCGGCGATGCTGGCCGCGTTTTCGGCGAGAAATTTTTGATAATCGCGGAGGCGGAAGGTGGTTTCCTCGACGCGAAGTTTCGCGCGGCCTTGGGGGAAGTCTTCGCGGAACTGGGTGAGTTCGGCGTTGGTGACGGGATAGAAGCGGATCTGGTCGAAAAAGCGGAGGAGCCACGGATGGCCGTCGGTGAAATCGGCGGTCTGCTTGTAGCGGTTCCACATCTGGCACGTGCGGCCGATGAACTGGTAACCGCCCGGGCCTTCCATGCCGTAGATGCAGAGGTAGGCGCCGCCGATGCCGACGGCGTTTTCGGGGGTCCAGGTGCGCGCGGGATTGTATTTCGTGGTGACGAGCCGGTGGCGTGGGTCGACGGGCGTGGCGACGGGCGCGCCGAGATAGACGTCGCCGAGGGCGAGGACGAGATAGCTGGCGTCGAAGGCGATGCGATGCACGTCGGCAGCTGTATCGAGACCGTTGATACGACGGATGAACTCGATGTTGGACGGGCACCACGGGGCGTCCTTGCGGACGATCTGCATATATTTGCGGATGGCGAGGAGCGTGGATTCGTCCTCCCAGGAAAGTGGGAGGTGAACGATGCGAGAAGGGACCTCGATGTCCTCGACGGCCGGGAGTTCGCCTTCCGCGCGAAGGAGAATCTCGAGCAGGCGTTCGAGCGGGAGCAGGCGTGGGTCGAAGTGGATCTGGAGCGAGCGGATGCCGGGAGTGAGATCGAGGAGGCCGAAGAGTTTGTGGCGTTCGAGCCAGGTTTGCAGCGCGTGGACGCGCATGCGGAGCGCGACGTCGAGGACGAGTTCGCCGTATTCGACGAGAACGTTGGCGTCGCCGGAGCGGCGATAGAGGACGGCGGGGGCGGTGGGGCGGGCGGGGGTTTGGTGGAGGATGGGCGAGGTCGTCGTTGGTAGCTGGTAATTGGTAATGGGTCGGTCGTTTGCGGATACGGCGGCGCTGGCGGATTCGGCACCCACGGCCAAATCCCAACTACCCACTACTCCGCGCCGGCTGCGCGCGGGTTGGAGCGTTTCAATCTCGTATTCCTGCTGTGTCGCCAGTGCACGTGCTTCGTCCATCGTCAGCGCGCGGAAGCGGACCTTGTCGCCGGGTTTGAGCTGGCCCATTTTCCAGAGTTCGCCGCTGGCGATGGTAGCGGGGCAGACGAAGCCGCCGCAGCTTGGGCCGTCGGGGCCGAGGATGATCGGCATGTCGCCGGTGAAATCGATCGCGCCGATGGCGTAGGCGTTGTCGTGGATGTTCGACGGATGGAGGCCGGCCTCGCCGCCGTCGCGACGCGCCCATTGCGGTTTCGGGCCGATGAGGCGGACGCCGGTGCGCGCGGAGTTGTAGTGAACCTCGTAGGACGCGGAGAAAAGCGTCGCGATGTCGGCGGGCGTGAAAAAATCGGGCGCGCCATGCGGGCCGTAGAGAACGCCGATGGTCCATTCGCGCGTGAGCGGCGGAACCAACGACGCGGGAAGGCGCGCAAGCGGAGTAGTTGGTAGTTGGTATTTGGTCGTTCGTGGTTGATTCGCGGGCGGGGCGGAAGTGGCGGGGGCGGAACCAACTCCCAATTCCAAACTACCAACTACTCCGGGCGCTGCGCTGGTTGGGCAGCATACGCGTAACACATCTCCCGTGCGCAGCGCCCGGCCGGCGTGTCCGCCGAAGAGGCCGAGCGTGAACGTGGCTTTGCTGCCGAGGTAATCGGGAACGTCGAAGCCGTGGCGGATCGCGAGATACGTGCGCAGGCCGGGGCCGTCGACGGAGCCGAGGCGGAGCGTCTGGCCGGGTTTGACGCGGAGCGCGCGATAATAGGCGACGGGTTTGCCGTCGAGCGTCGCGGGCATGTGCGCGCCGGTGAGCGCGATGACGGCGGGCAGGTTGAAGCGGAGCGACGGACCCTGGACCGTGCACTCGAGGCCGGCGGCGGTGTCGGGGTTGCCGACGAGCCGGTTGCCGAGGCGGAAGGAACGGTTGTCCATCGGGCCGGACGGAGGAACGCCGACATCCCAGTAGCCGAGGCGTCCGGGGAAGTCCTGCACGGTGGTTTGCGTGCCGCCTTCGAGGACGTCGACGGTCGCGGCGGCGTAAGGGAGCGAGGCGAGGTATTTGGTCGTGACACCGCCGGCGCGGAAACCGGGGGAGGCGGCGATCTGGCGGAGGTAGGCGAGATTTGTCTCCAAGCCGTGGATACGGGTGTCGGCGAGGGCGGCGTCGAGGCGCGCGAGGGCGTCGGCGCGGTCGGCGCCGCGGACGATGATTTTGGCGAGGAGCGGATCGTAGAAGGCGGAAACCTCGGTGCCGCGTTCGATCCAGGATTCGATGCGGGCGGAGGGCGCGAAGTGGACGTCGGTGAGCGTGCCGGCGGCGGGTTGAAAATTCTTGCCGGGGTCTTCGGCGTAGAGGCGGACCTGGATCGAGGCGCCTTGGCTGGGGTGGTCAGCGCGGCGCGGCGACAGTGCCGATGACGCCGACACGGGCGGGACGCCCGTGCTCCGGGGGGCGTCCCAATTCGAGAGATCGAGCGAACCGTCGGCGGCGCGGATCATCCATTCGACGAGGTCGATGCCCGTGACTTCCTCGGTGACGCCGTGTTCGACCTGGAGGCGGGTGTTGACCTCGAGGAAGTAGAATTCGCCGGTGGCGTTGTCGTAAACGTATTCGACGGTGCCGGCGTTGCGGTAACCGACGGCATTGCCGAGGCGGGCGGCGGAGGCGAGGAGGCGGGCGCGCTGGTCGGGGTTGAGGCCGGGGGCGGGGGTTTCCTCGATGACCTTTTGATTGCGGCGCTGGACCGAGCAGTCGCGTTCGCCGACGGCGATGACGTGGCCGTGGGAATCGCCGAAAATCTGGACCTCGATGTGGCGGGCGTGCTCGACGAATTTTTCGAGGAAGAGGCCGCCCTCCTTGAAATTGTTTTGGGCGAGACGGGCGACGGCGGCGAAGGCGGCGGAGAGTTCGGCGGGTTTGCGGATGAGCGACATGCCGATGCCGCCGCCGCCGGCGGTGGATTTGAGCATGACGGGGAAGCCGATGCGTTTCGCTTCGGCAAGCGCGTGGGGTTCGTCGCGGAGAAGTTCGGAGCCGGGGAGGAGCGGGACGTGGTGTTGTTGGGCGAGGGCGCGGGCGGCGTGTTTGAGGCCGAAGGCGCGCATCTGGTCGCCGGTGGGACCGATGAAGACGAGGCCGGCGGCGGCGCAGGCGTCGGCGAACGCGGGGTTTTCGGAGAGGAAGCCGTAGCCGGGATGGATGGCTTGGGCGCCGGTGGCTTTCGCGGCGGCGATGATCTTGTCGGCGTCGAGGTAGGATTGCGCGGCGGGGGCGGGGCCGAGGTGGACGGATTCGTCGGCCTGCTGGACGTGGAGCGAGTGGCGGTCGGCGTCGGAGTAAACGGCGACGGACTTGATGCCGAGACGGCGGAGGGTGCGGATGATGCGGCAGGCGATGGCGCCGCGGTTGGCGATGAGGACTTTGGTGAACAAGCGGAGAGAGGGTAGTTGGTAGTTAGTAGTTGGTAATTGGTCGCAAAGCGCGGGTGGGGCACATAGGGGAGTGCGCATGGGTAAGTTCGCGCTCGAGGATCTTAGGGTCTATGCGATGGCCGAGGAAATGGCCGATCTGTGCTGGGATGTCGTGGCGGAGTGGGATGCGTTCGCTCGGAACACGGTTGGCAGCCAACTTGTGCGGGCGGCGGATAGTGTCGGTGCGAATATCGCGGAGGGATATGGGCGGGCTTCGCCGGGAGATCATCAACGGTTCGTGCGGACGGCGCGCGGATCGTTGTATGAGGTGCGGCATTTCTTGCGGCGGGCGGATAAGCGAGGGCTGTTGGAGAAGGAGAGAAGGGCGCCGTTGCGGAGGGTGATGAAAGAACTTTTGCCCGCGCTGAATGCCTATTTGCGGTCGCTTGCGCATGGTTCGTGATTGGGCCAACGACCAATTACCAACTACAAACTACTCCGCCGCCGGATCCTGGGCGGTAGCATTCCAGATCAAGACCTCGATCGGCGTCGGATTGTAGGCGTTGCAGGGGTTGTTGAGTTGGGGGCAGTTCGAGAGGACGCAGACGACGTCGCGGTCGGCACGGAGTTCGACGTAGTAACCCGGAGCGCTCACGCCGTCGGCGAAGGTGAGGGCGCCTTCGGGCGTCACGGGGACGTTCATGAAAAAATTGATGTTGGGCGGGATGTCGCGTTTGCCGAGGGACGGGTTCCACGCGTGCACGCCGCAGATGAAGCTGTCGCGGCAGGCGTGCATGTATTCCTTCTCGTGGGCGTAGCGCATGGTGTTGCTCTCGCGCGAACAGGCGCCGCCGAGGGTGTCGTGGCGGCCGCAGGTGTCGGCGACGATGGTAAGGAGCGCGTCACCAAGTTGTGAATACAGGGTGGTGCCGGTGCTAAGATAAAGCGCGGCCTGGCGGCGGATGGTGTCGCTGGCGCTGTAGCGATTGGACGGATCGTGGGCGTCGTAGAAGAGCGTGTCGGCGGCCTGGTTGCCCTCGACGTCGACGATGCGCAGGACCTGGCCGCGTTTGATTTCGTGGGTCCAGGGTTCGCCGGCGGGGATGGTGTGGCGGTAGATCGCGGTGGCGGGGGAGAGGGGGCTGGTGGACATAAGAGCGGAGAGCAACCGGAGAAGGGGGATGAAGTAGTTGGTAGTTGGTCGGGCGTTTTCGGGTGAAGCGGCGTTGGCGGATGGGGGATGTGCGGGCGCTGGTCGAAAGAGCGGGCGGAGTCGGGCTGTGACCAACGACCAACTACAAATTACCAATTACCCACGCAGCGCGTGGTAGGTTTGCGTGTTTTGCCAGGCGCGGAGGTTTTCGGGACGAATCTGGAAAGACGGATCGTCGGCGGTCGGGAGTGGCGTGCGGGTGACTTCGAGACGGACTTGGCGCGGGTGGTAGTGCGGATCGGGATCGAGGGGGTGCTGGCAAGTGTTGAGGACGACGAGGGTGTCGAGTTCGAAGCGGAGTGCGACGTGGTCGCCGGGCTTCGAGTTGCCGGATACGAAAGTGAGGCGGCCGGCGTCGTCGGCGACGACCTTGCTGAAGAGGTTGAGATTCGGGATGAGGTCGCGGGGGCCGAGGCCCCATTTGGCGAGCTCGATGAGGAAGGCGTCGCGGGCGTTGCGGTGGTAGTCGTTGCGCGCGGTTTGGTAGTTGAGGGGGCCGTATTTTTGCGTGACGAGCGCGGCGTCGGAGCAGCCGCAGGCGGTGTCGTGCCAGCCCACAGTGTCGCTCGTAATGGA
Source organism: Verrucomicrobiota bacterium (assembly GCA_023430825.1). Lineage (GTDB taxonomy): Bacteria > Verrucomicrobiota > Verrucomicrobiia > Opitutales > Opitutaceae > Opitutus. Next base: position 16,536 of record JAEYYL010000232.1, read on the forward strand.
AGCGAGGATACGGCCCATGTCGGAATGAAGGCAGTAGGGCGCGCGGAGGTGGAAGATGTGCTGGCCCTTGAGCGTGTCGGGGAGGTTGTAGCGTTCGGACGGGACGTCTGCGTGGTAGAGGAGAATGCCGACATTGGCGCCGCCTTCGAGGTCGGTGAGACGGAGGGTTTTGCCGCGGCCGATCACGCCGGACCAGAGGCCGGAATGCGTGAGCGTCCGGGTGAAGAGTGGCGCGGAAGGATCGGTGTCGATAAGCAGGTCCATGAGGCGGTCTTCGTGTTACGGATGAGTCGAAACGTGTTACTGCAAGATGCGGGCCAACCCGAGGGTGCCGGGCGGTTTGTTGCGCTTAAGTCGTGAGGTGAATTTTGGGCGGGCCTGGCCGTGGCCGTGGGCGGGCGGGTGTCGGGGGGGCGCAACGGACGCTGGGTGGGCGGAGGGGTGGGGTCCGGCGCTTGACGAGGGTGCGGGGTGGCGTTGTGTGGTGGCGGACCACCGGCGTTCGATACAATTTTCAGGGCGCCTGCCGGAGGTCGGCGTCCCCTCTGGAGCAAGCGGAAGATGAAGAGCTGGGTGATTCTGCTGGTGGCCGCCGGACTGGAAGTCGGGTGGGCGGTCGGCCTCAAATATACGCACGGGTTTACGCGCTTATGGCCGTCGGTGGCGACGATCGCGGCGATGGTCGCGAGTCTGTATTTGCTGGCGATCGCGACGCGGGAGCTTCCGATCGGCACCGCTTATGCGGTGTGGACCGGTTTGGGGGCGGTGGGCACGGCGCTGCTCGGGATGGTGCTGTTTGCGGAGCCGGCGACGGCGGCGCGGATTACGTGCCTGGTCATGATCGTGGCGGGTGTCGCCGGGCTGAAGCTGTTCGCGGGTTGAGGGGCAGCGGCGGTGAGGCGCGATCCGGGACGGGCGTGATGAAGATAGCGGGCATCACCTAACCCGGATACGTCACACTCGAATCAACCAAGTCATGGATCACAGAGGACACTGAGCTCTGACACAGAGGCAGCAGGAGCCCACAAGGTGTTGGATGCGTTTGTTGTGAAAACGAGGCGGATTGGAAGGGGAGGCCAGATAGGATCGGTGAAATCTCCTCGGTGAACTCCGTGTCGGAGTTCTGTGCGCTCTGTGACCAATCGTTTTCTTCATCATGGGCGTGATGGATGCGCGCTAACTCCACGGCGGCGTGCCACGCCCGCGCGGTGGCGCAAATCAACTATTCCACCCCAGCCCCGCCACCAGCACGAACGCCACGCCCAGCACCGCTTCGATCATCCCGAGCGTGCGTGCGCGCAGCGCCGGCCGCGGAAACACCAGCCACGCGCCCGCCCGCACCGCGAGCACTCCGAGCAGCGCCGCCGCACTCCACGGCGCATATCCGCCCGCCGCCAGCCAAACTCCCGCAGCGAGCGCGAGCGCCGCCGTCGCCAGCGCCATCCCCGGACGGTGTTCACCCGTCTTCGCCCCGCGCAACATCGCCCGCACGCACAACACCGTGGGCACCGCCCGGCCGAGCATCACGGCCGCCAGCGCGAGCGACACCGCCGCCGGCCATCCGGCCAGCGCCCCAAACGCCGCCGGCAGGCATGCAAACGCCGCCGAACCCGCAACCTCCGCCGCCTCCTCGCGACCCGCCCGCCGCAAATCGAAGCCGAGAAACACCGCCCCGAGCAGCGCCGCCGGTGCCAGCCAGCCGAGCCACGCCACGCCACCGAGCGCCACCGCGCCGGCCGTGAACAGCGCGGCCACGGCTCCGCACACGAGCACCGCCGTCCACGCCGCCGCGCGACGCTCCGCCTTCTGCTCGCGCCACGCGATGCCCAGCGGCCGCCGTGCGAAAAAACCCGCCGCCACCGCCACCGCGAACATCGCGCCCGCCGGCGTCGGCGCCGCCAGCAGCCCGAGCGCCACCGGTTCGAACGCGAGCGACCAGCTCCCGTGCTCCTTCGGCATCACCAGGTCGCGCCAAACGGACGACGGCGCGGTCGCGGGAAAAGGGCGGATGGCTTCCATGCCCCACTCTACGAAGAACGCGAGGTCCCCGCCTTGACCGGCATCAAGCCACGCAAAACCCAGGTGCACCCGGAGAACGGGCGTCCCCGCCCGCTTCAGCTCCTTGGAAACGGACGGGACGTCCGCTCTCCACCCGCCGTCGCCAGCATGATCGCGTTATCCTGACCCCCTCGGGCGAACCGCATCGCTCGCGGTGGTCGGAGACGCCGTCGCCGCCACCGGTGGTGTCGAGGTCAAGGACTCGGATACGCTCGGCGTCGTCGAGGCCGCCGCGGCCAGCGCGCGCGGCCGCGGCGCGGCGCCGCCATGCAGCCGGTCGCGATACGTCGTCGGCGACTCGCCCGCGATCCGCCGAAACACCCGGTTGAACTGGGAGAGCGACTGGAAGCCCGCCGCATACGCCGCTTCGCTCACGCGTTTCTGCGGATTCATCAGGAGATTCTTCACCTTCTCCACCCGCACGCGCGCCAGGTAATCGGTGAACGTCATGCCCGTCGCCTTCCGGAACGCCTTGCAGAAATAGAACGTGCTCATGTTCACCACGCGCGCGATCTCGCCGAGCGAAAGCTCGTCCGCATAGTGCTCCGCGATGAACGCCCGCGCCTTCGCCACGCCCGGCGCGTCCGCCGCCGCCCCCTGCACCATCAGCTGGTTGCTCAGGGCCGACAGGTGCAGCGCGAAGATCGTGAGCAGCCGCAGGATTGAGTCGTATTGTTTGCGCGTCACGACCCGCGTCTGATAATACGCGTCCTCCAGCCGCTTCAGATCGAGCTCCGAACCCCACTCCATCAGCAGCCGCGCCGTGCGCGCGAAGTCCTTTTTCCGCGGCGCGTGCAGCAGGATCTGGCCGGTCTGGAGAAACGCGATCAGGTTGTCGCCGATCCGCACCGGCACGGCGGAATCGCACAGCCCCGCGAAACACTTGAGCGTGACCGGCTGCAGCCGGGCCGACTCCTCGACCTTGCGCTGCATTTGCAGACACGCCGCGCACGTGTGATTCGAGACGGCCATCAGCGCGCAGAACGGGCTTTCCTTCGGGTCGCCGTGATGCGGCAGGTCGAACGCCTCGATCGCGCGCAGCGCCACCGGCAGCCCCGTCGCCTCGCGAAACGCCTTCTCGTAATCGCGATAAATCTCCGACCGCTTCAACTGCCCCACCAGCGTGCGGCTCTGCCGCGCGGAAACTTTCGCTGCGGTCGACGGTGTCATCGCTGCACCCGCTCCCGTCGCGCCGACCCTGCCGCGACACGGCGCCACCTTGGTTTTTCACCCGCCGCAGCGGTGGCGAAACGGGTCATGGCTGGGATGACACCGTGCATGAAGGTCCGCTACGCAGTTGCCGGCGGCGGCACGAAATGCCGCGCCTGCGTCACCTCGCGCCGGAGTTCCTCGCGGAAATCCGGATGCGCGACGGAGATCAGCGCCTCGGCGCGTTCGCGCAGCGTCTTGCCGTGCAGGTTGACCGCGCCGTATTCCGTCACCACCCAATGCACGTGGCCGCGCGTCGTGACGACGCCCGCGCCGGCATTGAGCTGCACGACGAGCCGCGAGATCTTGCCGCCCGCCGCGGTGGACGGCAGCGCGATGATCGGTTTGCCGCCGCGCGACAGCGCCGCGCCGCGGATGAAGTCCATCTGCCCACCGATGCCGGAAAACACCTTGTGGCCGATCGAATCCGCGCACACCTGGCCGCTGAGATCGATCTGGATGGCGGAGTTGATCGCGACGACCTTCGGGTTCTTGCGAATCACCGAGGTGTCGTTCGTCCAGTCGCAGGGATAGAACGCGACCAGCGGATTGTCGTTCACGAAGTCGAAGAGCCGCCGGGTGCCGTTGATGAAGCTCGTGATCAGGCGGCCCGTGCCGACGGCCTTCAGCCGGTTCGTCACCGCGCCCGATTCGACGAGGTCGACCACCCGGTCGGAAAACATCTCGGTGTGAATGCCCAGGTCGCGCTTGTGGTGCAGGCGCGCGAGCACCGCGTCGGGAATGCCGCCGATGCCCATCTGCAGGGTCGAGCCGTCCTCGACGAGATTCGCCACGAGTTCGCCGATGCGCGCCTCGACCGCCGTCTCCGGCTCGGGATGATGCTCGATCAGCGGGCGGTCCGTCGCGGTGAAAGCATGGATGCGCTCGAACGGCAGCACGTTGTTGCCGTGCGTGCGCGGCATCTGCTCGTTGATCTCCGCGACGATGATCTTCGCCGTTTCCGTGGCCGCCTTCGCCGCGTCGCACGAGGTGCCGAGCGAGCAGAGGCCGTGCGAATCCGGCGGCGAAACCTGCACGAACGCGACATCGAGCTTCACTGCGCCCGAGAGAAAAAGGCCCGGGATGTCCGAGAGAAAAATCGGCACGAAGTCCGCGCGATCCTCCGCGATCGCCTGGCGCAGCGGCGCGCCCGTGAAGAGCGACACGGAGCGAAACTCCTGCTCGCGGCCGCGCGCCGCGAACGGCGCCGGACCCGCCGTGTGCAAGTGATAAAGCCGCACGCTTTCGAGATCGCGGCGGGCGCACAGCGCGTCGATCAGCGGCGTCGGAGTGGCGCACGCACCGTGCAGAAAAAGATTATTGCCGCTGCGCACGAACGAGACGACGTCGGAGGCAGGGACAGCGCGGGATTTCCAATCGAGCGACATGGTGGGTATGGGGGGGAGTGTGAGTGAGGCCTATATCCTGTCCGCCGGGGGCCCGGGCGAAAGCCCTGACCGTGCGCACGGGATGTCAACCAATGCGCATTTCTTGAACCGCCCGCAACCGCGCCGTGGGCCCCGGACAACGAATGAGCCATGCAGGCCATCGGAGAACGGGCATTCCCGCCCGTGCTCAAAGACGCCTCGCCCCGCGCCCGCCGCCCCAAACACAAATCATGCGCAGCGTGCCGCAAAACACGCGAGGCACTCGCCAACCGCTTCGGAGTAAGCTAGCGCTTCCGTTCGCCTGCGTTCGCTGCGAACCGGCGCTCTCCCTTCCTTCATGCCCTCCCCTGCCTCTCCTGCCCGCGTCGCCGTGCTCGGCGGCGGCATCACCGGCCTGACCGCCGCCTGGGAGCTCGCCCGCGCCGGCTTCGAACCGCTCGTGTTCGAAAAATCGTCGCGCGTCGGTGGCGCCATCGGCGCGGTGAAATCCGACGGCTGGCTGCACGAACTCGGCCCCAACACCCTGCTCGAAGGCTCCGCGGACGTCGCGGCCTTCATCGACGCCGCCGGCCTCGCCGACCGCCGGCTCTATGCGGCACCCGCCGCGAAACAACGTTACGTCGTGCGCGACGCGCGCCTCGTCGCCATGCCTGCTTCGCCCGCGGCCTTTCTCACCACGCCGCTGTTTTCCTGGCGCGCCAAGCTCGGTCTCGCCGGCGAACCGTGGCGCGCACGCGGTCCCGCCGACCACGAGGAAAGCGTCGCCGATTTCGTCGTGCGCCGGCTCGGCCGCGAATTCCTCGACTACGCCGTGAATCCCTTCGTCGCCGGCGTCTATGCCGGCGATCCGGCCAAACTCTCCGTGCGCCATGGCTTCCCCAAACTCCACGCGCTCGAGCAGGAACACGGCTCGCTCCTGCGCGGCGCGCTCGCCCGGCGCAACGCGAGCGGCGGCCCGAAAGGACGCATTTTCTCGTTCCCCAACGGGCTCGCCGAACTCCCCGAGGCCCTCGCCCGGTCGCTCGGCCCGAAGGCCCTCCGGCGGCGCACCACCGTGCGCGCGGTCCGCCGCACCCTCACCGGCTGGGAAATCGATTGCGCCAGCCACGACATCGCCTGGCGCGAATCGTGCGACGCCGTGGTGTCCACCCTGCCCGCCGACGCCCTCGCCTCGCTCCCGCTCGAAAACGTCCCCGCCGCCGGTGCGCTCCAGGCGCTGCAAGACATCCGCCATCCGCCCGTCGTCTCGGTGTTCACCGGCTTCCACCGCGACGCCGTGCGCCACCCGCTCGACGGCTTCGGCGTCCTCATGCCGGAGGTCGAACGCGGCATGATCCTCGGCACCCTGTTCTCCAGCACCCTGTTTCCCGGCCGCGCACCCGAAGGACACGTGGCGCTCACCAGTTTCGTCGGCGGCATGCGCGACCCCGCCCTCGCCGCGCTCGACGACAGCGAAATCCTGCGGATCGTGCAGGCCGAACTCGACCGGCTCCTCGGCGTCACCGCGCCGCCCGTCTTCACCCGCGTGCACCGCTGGCCGCGCGCCATTCCGCAATACACGCTCGGGTATCAGCGTTTCAATGACGCCATCGCCACCGCCGAGGCCTCGGCGCCCGGCCTCTTCATCGGCGGCAACTGTCGCGACGGCATCTCGCTCGCCAACTGCATCGCATCGGGCCGCCGGCTGGCGAGCGCCGCCGCCGCCGCCTTGACCGCCGCCCGAAGCCGGCCCCGGTAACCGGCCTCCCCCACGCCTCGACGGATCGGGCGTTCATCGTCGCCCCATGGCACCTCCGCCCTTCGCCGGTGACCATAACGGGGCGGCCATCCCCGCCGCACGCTCAGGTCAACCCAACGACACGAAAGGATTCATCATGCTCAAATGGGCCATCATCTTCGGAATCGTCTCCCTCATCGCCGGCGCCCTCGGCTTCGGCGGCATCGCCGGCGCCGCCGCCGGCATCGCGCAGGTGTTGTTCTTCATCTTCCTCGCCATCTGCGTCGTCCTGCTCATCGCCGCGATCTTCGTCGGCAAAAAACTGATGTAGCCACCCCCGTCCTACACGGTCCAGTTCTGCAGCGTCTCGCGATAGTTCGCGCGTTCATACGCTGCCGGGTCCGGGCAGTCGCGCAGGTTCAGCCGCCCGCGAAACTCCGCGGGCGACTGCAAGCCCTGCGTTTCCATCCAGCGTCGCAGCCCGGTCGCCAGCGCGGCGAGCGCCGGGGCGCCATGTCTCAATAAAACGGATACGAGCTGCACCGCGTGCGCGCCGCTCAGCACCGCCTTGGCCACGTCCTCCGCCGTGTGGAACCCGCCCGTCGCCGCCAGCGATCCGCGCAGCTGCGGCGAAAGAATCGCCAGCCACCGCAGCCGCAGCAGCGCCTCGCCGGGCTCCGACAGCCGCAGTTGCGGCTGCACCGCCAGCGTCGTCGGATTCACGTCCGGCTGGTAGAACCGGTTGAACACCACGACCCCCGCCGCACCCGCCAGCTCCAGCGCCACGGCGAGCTGCGCCACCGCCGTGTGAAACGGCGAGAGCTTCACCGTCACCGGCACGCGCACCGCGCCGGTGACCAGCCGCACCGTCTCCAGCATGCCCGCCTCGATCGCATCGGCGGCCACCGTCACATCCGTCACCACGCGATAAAAATTCAGCTCGATCGCATCGGCGCCCGCCGCCTCCAGGCGGCTCGCGCAACCGGCCCACGCTCCCGGACCGCTGCCATTCAGCGAGGCGATCACCGGGATCGACACCGCCCGCTTCAAACGCTCGATCTGGGCCACGTAGGCGTCGGGCAGAAACGCCTCGTCGCCGGCCCCCGCCGCCCGCGGCGCGAGCTGCTCCTCGAACAGCGAACGCATCACCAGCGCCCCCGCGCCCGCCTCCTCGAGCCGCCGCGCCATCGCCACGTCGTCGCACAACGGCGACGCCCCCACGATGAAGGGCGTGCGCAAATCGAGGCCCAGATACTGGGTCGACAGAGTCATCGGCGCCGCCCGGACGCGACCGACCGCCCGGCGCGACACGCGGCGCGCCTACCGCAACAGCCGGCTCGCTTCATCCGATGTCCGCGTCGTCATACCACAACGTCGCCGCCACCTGGACCAGACCGATACTCACAAACGCGACCGTGATCGGGTGCAGCCTGAAGCCGAAGAACTGCGAGGCCTGCCAGGCGATCAGCTCGCCGACGGCGATCGCGACGATCATCGCGAAGATAAACCAGGAGCCTTTGAAGGTGCGCGTCGTTTTCATGGGGAAGGGGCGCGGCGCGACCGAAGCGATCCGCCGCATACCCCGATTATCGGCCGTTTCGCTCCCGCCCGCTCCGCATCGGTTGGCGTAGTCCGCGCAGAAGTTGTGCCGTCCACCCAGACCTTTGTCATCTAATGGATGACAAACGGTCGAGCGTCGCGGAGCGCCCTTCGGGAGGTTGCGTGTCAAAAGGCGGAACCCGACGCCCTCGTCGGGTTGATCGTTTTTCGCTCTCGAACAGGACGAGGACGGCGGGCTCCAGCGCCTGCTGTATGAGTCCGGATCAGGGAAACAACCACGCTTGTTCCCAGCGTTCGCCCGCACGCGTGAACCGCTGGCGGTCATGATGCCGAAACGGCCGCTCCGTCCAGAACTCGATGCTCTCGGGCACCACGCGATAGCCCGACCAGTGCGGCGGCCGCGGCACCACGCCGACGCCGAAGCGCATCGTCACCGACGCCACCGCCGTTTGCAGCGCGAGACGGTGCGGCAGCGGCGTCGATTGCGCCGAGGCCCACGCGCCCAGCTGGCTGAGCCGCGGTCGGGTCGCAAAATACGCGTCCGCCTCCGCCGCCTCCACCGCTTCGACCGCACCGTGCACGCGCACCTGGCGCGTCAACGGCGCCCAATGAAAACACAACTCCGCGCGCGGGTTGGCCGCGAGGTCCTGCGCCTTCGGACTCTGCAGATTCGTATAGAACATGAAGCCCCGCGCGTCCCAGCCTTTGAGCAACACCATGCGCACCGCCGGGCGACCCGTCGCGTCCGCCGTCGCCAGCGCCATCGCCGACGCATCCGCGATTTTTTCATGGCGTTGCGCCTCGCGATACCAGTCACCGAACAGCGCCAGCGGATCCTCGCTCATGGCCGGCAACTCAGATCGTGCGCGAATGCTCGCGCGGTCCGGCGGACAACAACGGATCGAACCGCATCGCCACCACGCGCAGCAGCGGCACGCCGACCCGCGTCACCGCAATCCCGGCCGGTGTGCGCTCCACCAGGCCGTCGGCGACGAGATCGTCGAGCGAGGCCAGCTCGTTCGCGTAGGTCGCCGAGAAATCCACCCCCAGCGCGTGTGACAGCGCGGCGAAATCCAGCCGGCGGTCGCACATCAAACGCATGATGATCGTGCGCCGGCGCGCGTCCTCGTCGGTCAGCCGCAGCCCGCGTTCGACCGGCAGCTGGCCGGCATCGAGCGCCGCGCGCCACGCATCGAGCGTCTTCGCATTCTGCCGATACGTGCCCGCCGTCGACGAGATCGACGAGATGCCGAACGAGTAGAGCGAGGCACCGCCCCGCGTGCTGTAGCCCTGGAAATTGCGGTGCAGCGTGCCCTCGCGCAGCGCGATCGCGAGCTCGTCGTCGGGCCGCGCGAAATGATCGAGCCCGATGTCGACGTAGCCGGCCGACGTGAGTTTCTCGTGCGCGATCGCGAACATCGCGAGTTTCGCCTCCGCATCGGGCAGCTGCTCGCGGTCGTCGAAGATTTTCTGCGCCGGCTTGATCCACGGCACGTGCGCGTAGCTGAAAACCGACAACCGGTCGGGCGACAGCGTCAGCACGTCCTCGATCGTCTTCGCAAACGTCTCCGCCGTCTGCAGCGGCAGACCGAAGATCAGGTCGACGTTGATCGAGCGGAATCCGCCCGCGCGCAGCCAGTCGAAGGCCTGTTGGTTGACCGACTGCGGCTGAAACCGGTGGATCGCCAGCTGCACCCGCGAGTTCGTGTCCTGCACGCCGAGCGACGCGCGGTTGGCCCCGATCTCCTGCAGCGCCCGCACGTGGTCCTCGGTGAGCCGGCGCGGATCGATCTCGACGCTGAACTCGCAGTCCGCCGCGCGCACCGGAAAGATTTCAGCGATCAGTGCTCCGAGCCGGCGCAGTTCGTTCGGCGGGAAAAAGGTCGGCGTGCCGCCGCCCAGATGGATCTGCGTGACCGGCCGCGAGCAATCCATCCGCGCGGCGGTGAGCCGCATCTCCCGCGCGAGATCGTCGAGATACTCGGCGGCGGAATCGCGGCGCTTGGTGATGACGGTGTTGCAGCCGCAGAACCAGCACCGCGTCTCGCAAAACGGCAGGTGAAAATACAGCGAGATCGGACCCGCGCCGGGCGCGTTGTCCTCCTCGATCGCCTCGATCACCCGCGAACGGTCGAGATCGACGGTGAACTTCGTCGCCGGCGGATACGACGTGTAGCGCGGTCCGGGCACCGAGTATTTGCGAATGAGATCCAGGTCGAGCGGCGCGACGCGCAGCGGGGACGTTTCGAAGGGGGCGATCATGGCGGGAGGGTGTGCGGCCCCAGTGTCGCACACCTCGCCCCGATGGGCTGCGCACCGCTTGCGGCTCACCGTGCATTATTTGCCGATGTCGGAGGTCACAGCCTGAAGGTGGGCGCCTGCCGGCAGGCGATTTCAACTCAATGGGGTTCGCCGCGTGAGCCGCGCGATGGCCCTCGCCTGCCAGCCGGCTCCTGGCTTCAGACCGCACTTGGATGCGCCACCGCGGCGGCCGCGCGCGATTTCCGCAGTTCGCGGTCGAGCGCCTCGAGCAGCTCCGCGGGCACATAAGGTTTCGGCAGCAATTCCGTGACACCCAGCGCCGCGAGCGAATCGCGTTTCTCCGCCCCCTCCAGGCCCGTCGCCGCGAGGATCGGGAGATTCGGGCTGAGGTCGCGCAGCGCCCGCACCAGCGCGATGCCGCCCATCTCCGGCATCATCAAATCCGTCACGACGGCGCGGATGTGCTGGCGCTGCAGCAGGAAAACGCCCAGGCCCTCGCGGCCGTTCGCCGCGGCGAGCACGCGGTAGCCGTGCCGCTCCAGCACGTGCTGCGTGCCGACTCGCACCGCCGGCTCGTCGTCGACCACGAGCACCAGTTCGCCGCGACCGTTCGGCGTTTCCCCCGGCACCGGCGCCGGCGGCGCGGCGGGCTTCACGTCGGCCGACGGCAGATGCACGTGAAACGCGCTGCCGCGTCCCACCTCGCTCTCCACCGTCACGAACCCCCCATGGCTTTTCACGATGCCGAGCACGGTCGACAGCCCCAGACCGGTGCCTTTACCGATTTCCTTCGTGGTGAAAAACGGCTCGAAGATGCGCGCGCGCACCTCCGGCGCGATGCCGTGGCCGGTGTCGCGCACGGTCAGCACGATGTAGCGGCCGGGCTCCAGCCCCGGGCGCCCGCGCAAGTCGGCTTCGCCCAGATCGATGTTGCGCCCCTCGATCGTAAGGCGCCCGCCCTCCGGCATCGCATCGCGGGCGTTGACGCACAGATTGATCAACACCTGGTGGAGTTGCGTGGCATCGCCGATCACCGAGGCCAGATCCGTCGGCAGCTGGTGCACGATCCCGATCTCCCGCGGAAACGTCTCGCGCATGATCGACACCATTTCCTTCACCAGATGGCGCACCTGCAACGGGCCGCGTTCGCCCGTGATCCCGCGGCTGAACGTCAGGAGCTGCCGCACGACACTCGCCCCGCGCTGCGCGCTCTGCTCGACGATCGTGAGCATGTCCGCATCCGCCGGATCGGCCAGTTTCGGTTTCAGCAGCGGCGCGATCATGAACATCGGCGCGAGGATGTTGTTCAAATCGTGCGCCACGCCGCTCGCGAGCGTGCCGATCGCCTCCAGCCGTTGCGCCGGCAAAAACTGTTCCTCCATCTTCTTCTGCTCCGTCACGTCCTCCGCCGTGCCGACGATGCGAATCGCCACCCCGCTCGCGTCGCGCACCGGATAACCCCGGTCGCGCACCCAGCGGATCACCCCGTCGGGCCGCACCACGCGATACGTCTCGTCATAGCTGCCGCCGGCCTGCTTCGTCCGCGCCGCCTCCGCCACGCGCTCGCGATCCTCCGGATGGATCGCCTCCAGCCACTGGCGCGGATGCCGGTAGAGCTCCGCCGAGGAGCGACCCCAGATCTTGTCGTAGGCGGGACTGACGTAAAAGACGCGGTTCTTCTCCACGTCGCTGATCCACACCACCTCGCGAATCGTCTCCACCACCTCGCGAAACCGGTCCTCGCTCTCGCGCAGCGCCGCCTGCAGGCGCTTCGTGGCCGTCACGTCCGCGCAGGCCCCGATGATCCGCGTCGCCGCGCCCGAACGATCGCACACGAGCCGCGCCCGATCCGAGACCCACACGAAATCGCCGTCGGGACGCACCACGCGATACTCCGCCACGGAATCCCCCCCATCGCGCAGCATGTGTTGCAACGCCTGCTCCACCGCGGCCCGGTCCGCCGGGTGCACACACGCGTTGATGAACGCCAGGCCGCCCCGCGTCAGATCCTCCCGGGCCCGCCCGAACAGCGCGGCGACCGCCTCGTCGCACTCGATCCGCCAGGTCGCCAGGTCCACGCTCCACGTCCCCACATACCCGCACGCCGGCGCCAGCCGCAGCCGGGCCTCGGAGTCGGCCAGCGCATGCTCCGCCTGTCGCAGCCGTCCGCGCAGCAGCGTGAAGAGCAGCGCACTCGTCAAGCACACGAAGGCCCCACCCTTCAGCGAAGCGACCCAGGCCCGTGTATCCGAATCATGGACACTCGCCGCCAGCAGCTGGTCCGACACGAGAATCCAGGCCATCGCGACCGCGACATACGCAGCCGTGGTGCGCAGCGCAGTGCGGGTCGACGCGTCGCGCCAGGTCCGACCCCACCACCCGCCCGGCCGTGCGCCGGAGCCCGCTCGCGACGGCTTAGTCACCGGCCTGCGTGATGGCCTGCCGGATGGGACGCTCGGGAAAAAAATCGGGGGCAGCGGGAGGATGTGGGTTCATGCGAAAAATAATAGCGGCGAGAGGGCGATGGCGGTTGGGCGGAAGGTCTCTTGGATGGCCAGTGTAGCGGGTTTCCGCGGCACGCCGCTCCGCGCGATTTGCGGCTCATTCCGCGATTCTTGCGCAAGCCGCTGGCCGGAACCGCGATAACACCCGGGACCGACCCGCTCATCGCGCGCCGAGCGCACGTGCGCTGCGCCAGCGCGTCAGCGGCAGGCCGGCCAGCGCGATGATCGCCAGCTGGCTGCCCACGAAACCGACCAGCCACCAGAAACCCGAGTCCATGAAACCGTAGCTGTGCAGCCCGACGCCGAGCATGTTCACCCCGAACCAGCTCCAGGCCGTCACCACATTGCCGAAGATCGCCAGGCTCGCGAGGCCACGCGTTTTCACCATCCCGCCCCACCGCGCGTGCAGCAGGATCGCATTCCAGATCACGATCAACAGCGCGCCGTTTTCCTTCGGGTCCCAGCCCCAGAAACGGCCCCACGACTGATCCGCCCAGATGCCGCCCAGGATCGTGCCGACAAAACTGAAGAGCGTCGCAAAGCACACGACGCCGTGAATCATCCGACCCAGCGCCGCCGCCGTCGCCTCGTCGAGCGAGCGGGTGAACACGCCGCGGAGCACATAAACCAGCCCGAGCAGGCCGGCCAGAAATGTCGCCGAGTATCCGACCGCGATCGTGACGACGTGCGTCGCCAGCCAGAAATTCGAGTCCAGCACCGCGCGCATCATCTCCATCGTGTCCCCGCCGAGCGCGAGATGGTGCGCGATCAGCAGCGTCGCAAACCCGACCAGCCCGGCGCACACGCTGCCGATCGCGTTCTTGTAAACAAACTCGAGCACGAGGCAGAGCGCCACCGCTCCCCAACCGACGAACAACGCCGAAGAATAGAGATTCGTCACCGGCGGCCGCGCCTCGAGCCACATGCGCGTCACGATACCCGTCGTCGTCAGGACAAACGCGATGCCCACCAGGCCGAACGCCGCCCGGCGAAACGCATCCGGCCAGCGCAGCCACGAGATCGCCGCGAGGAGAAACGCCGCCAGATACAACAGCGCGCTGGTGTAGAACGGCTGCGCAGTGTTGAAGCGCGCCTCGGCATCGGATTTGACCAGCACGCCCGGCCACGCCGAAGCCATCCGCGCGCGTTCCTGCTCCACCGCGGCGTTGAACGCCGCCGGTTGCCGATCGCGCCACGCCCGCCCGATCCGGGCAAAGGCCACCGCGCCGGGATCGGCCCGCCCGGTCGCGAAACTCTCGTTCCACGCCCCGCCCACCGTGCGCCACCCCGCCGGATCGCCGCCCTCCGCCGGCGGCACCGCCCGAAAATAGCTGAACGCCTCCATCGTCGTGAACTCCCGGCTCATCTCGAGCAGCAGCTGCGCGTCCGGCGAACCATGCGCCCCGCCCGTCGCCGAGGCCCGCATCGCCTCCAGCGCGCTGGGCAGCACCTGCTCGAACCGCACGATGCGATCGAGAAAATCGACGCTCGTCGCGTCCGCGACGCTGTTCTGCAACCGCTGATACAACGCCACCGCGTTGCGCAGCTGCACCACCGCACGCTGGAACGGCGTGCGCACCGCCGGCTCCACCGCATCCGCCAGCTTCGCCTGACGGTCCAGCTCGAGCAGCGAACCGAAAAACTGGCGCAGCGAGAAACGCTTTTTGCCGACCCCGTCCTCGGCCGACAGCCGCAACAGCGCGAGCAGGTCCGGATGCGTGACCTCGAACACCGGGTAGTGATCCGCCGCATGCGGCCGGTAAAGCATGTCGAGCAGCCACTCGGCCGGCGCCAGCGCGCGGCCATCGGTCGCCGTCACCCGCTGGCGACCCTGCATCATCAGCAGCGACGTGCGCGCCACGGTGTCGAGCGGCTTGACGCGGCCGTTGACCAGCACGGGCATCCGGCTGAACGCCGCGGCGTCGAACTCGCCCGGATTGCGCGGCGCGCGCAGCGAGAGGAGGACGCCGGCCAGCGCGAGCAGGAGAACGGCGGCGGGAAAGTATTTTTTCATGAACGGGAGCCGGGAGCGCCGGGGAGCGTGGGGGGCACGCGACCGGCCGCGGCGGTCGCGTGATGGTTTTCCGGATACGCCGGCGCGGCGGCGCGGCGGCGCGTGACGAAGCGGACGAGGTGCAGGCCGAACTGCAGCACCAGCCCGAGCGTCATCATCGCGCAGGCGACATAAGGGATGAGCCACGACGGATTGCGCACCACCTGGAGGATCGAGGTGCGGTCGTTGTTCTCGAAGCCGGCCTGGTAGAAGGTCAGCCCGGCGTAGCGCAGCGGGTTGTTCATGAACACCAGCACCTCGCGGTCGTCGGTGCCGCCCGGCGTCGTCAGCCGCAGGCGACTGGAGAAGTTTTTCGGGATCTCGGTGCCCGGATAGCGATCGTGACTGAACTTGAGCAGCGTGAGCGAAAACGGATAGTAGGCGCGCTGCACGCGCAGGGCGATTTTCCACGTGCGCCCCGCGTGCGTGAAGGTTTGCGGATTCGCCAGGTGCACCGAGGCGAGAAACGTGCCGGGCGAGCCTTCGGCGCCCACCAGTTCCACGATGGCGGAGGGCACGTTGCGCTCGTCGGGTCGGTAGGTGACCGCCATCGGCGCCACCGTGATCTGCTCGCCCAGCCCCGCCGTGGCCTGCACCGACGGATCGCTCATCGGGTCCGGCGGCCCGGCCCGCCGCATATGCAGCGACGAGTTCGGATAAAACGCCTTCGTCACGATCCGAAACGGCAGCTTCGGATGCTGCACCGGCGTCTTCGCCGCCAGCAATTCCTCCGGGATCGCCACCACGTCGTCCACCGTCGGGTCGGTCGCGTCGATCAACACCAGTTCGTGATGCCGGAAGCTCTCCGCGTAGTTCTTCGTTTCGCCCTCATCGAGCCGCATGTGATAGTCCTGCTGCCACAGCCCCGTGAGCAGCTCCCCTACCAACAGCACGATCAGGCCGAGGTGCGTGAGCACGATGCCCGCCTTCCGCCAGCTGAACGAAAAACGATAGACATGCGCCGCGATCAGGTTCGCGAGCAACAACCCGCCGATCGTGTAACCGCCGGGAAACGCCGGCACCGCCACCCCGCCCACCTGCGTGTAAACGACGAACGCCCGGAAATACTTCTCCTGCACCGCCCAGATCCCGAGATTCACCTGGTCCAGCGTGCCCGCAAACACCAGCACCATGCTGAAGACCAGCAGCACCACCGTGAGCTGCAGCGAAACGAGGACGTCGCGCACGTCGCGCAACACGACAAGGAAAGGGGCTGGCCGGGGGGGAGGGGCGGAAGGGGTCATGGGCGGAGGATCCGACGAGCCGCTACTTTGCCAGAGCGGCCCGGCGCCGCGCTCCGCGTTTCTTGCGGACGCCTGCGCACACCCTCAGCCTGCCGCCTTGCACCCATCGCGTGGAAGCGCAAAGTTTGCGCCGCAGTCCGCAAGGGATGCACAGCCGGACCGGATGCGTTTCGCGCATACTCGGAAACAATCCTCAACCCCAACTCCCACCAATGAAAATCGCTCCGAAACACCTCCTCCTGGGCGCGCCTCTCGTGCTCGCCGCTGCCATCTTCGCCGCACCCGTGGCGGAGAACTGGGACAACCACTGCGCCAAATGCCACGGTGCCGATGGCAAGGGCCAGACCAAGGTCGGCCGCAAGCTCAAGGCCAAGGACTACACCGATCCTGCGGTCCAGGCCTCGATGACCGACGAGGAAATGTTCAAGGCCACCGCCGACGGCGTCTTCGACGACAAAGGCAAGGAGAAGATGAAGGCCTTCAAGGACGAACTCAGCTCCGACGAAATCAAGGAGCTGGTCGCCTACATCCGGAAGTTCAAGACCTGAGGCGCTCCCCGCCTCCCGCCACCCGGCGCGTTCGCCCCGGCGAACGCGCCTGAAATCCCGCGCCCGCCTCCGCCGACCGCGCACCGCTCCACCCCGCCTCCATCCCCATCATGTCCGACGCTCCGACGCCCGATCCCGTCCACCGCGGCCCGCTCTCGCCGCGCTCCCACTTCAACAACTGGATCACCGCCATCGGCGCGGTCATCGCGATCGGCGCGCTGTTCTCCTTCGCCCTGCTCGTCTGGATCGACTTCACGCAGGACAACCAGAACCCCTACCTCGACATCTTCACCTACCTCGTCGCTCCGGCCTTCCTCATCGCCGGCCTGGGGATGATCTTCTTCGGCGCCTGGGCCCAGCGCCGCTGGGCCATCAAGCACGCCGCGACGATGCCCGACCGCTGGCGCCTCGACTTCAGCAACCCGAAACAGCGCCGCTATCTCCTTCTCTTCGGCACCGGCGCGCTCGGCTTCGTCGTCCTCAGCGCCTTCGGCAGCTACCAGACCTACCACTTCTCGGAGTCCAACCACTTTTGCGGCCAGGTCTGCCACGAGGCGATGAACCCCGAATGGGTCACCTACCAGCGCGGCGCCCACGCCCGCGTCGACTGCGTCCAATGCCACGTCGGCTCCGGCGCCCAATGGTTCATCAAGGCCAAGCTCAACGGCACCCACCAACTCATCGCCTATACCCTCGACAACTACAACCGGCCGATCGAGACCCCACTGAAAAACCTCCGCCCCGCGCAGGACACCTGCGAGAAATGCCACTGGCCGGCCAAATTCCACGGTAACGTCGAGATCAACTACGAGCACTTCCTCTCCGACAAGAACAACACCAGCTACACCGCGCGCATGCTGATGCACGTGAACAAGAGCTCCCCCGGCGGCCCGCCCGGCGGCATCCACTGGCACGTGAACGAAAAGGAACGCGTCGAATACTACGCCACCGACGACAAGCGCCAGGACATCCCCTGGATGCGCGTCACCAACCTCGAGGACGGCAGCTCGCAGGTCTTCCGCATCGAATCGTTCGAAGGCGACCCGCCGGCGAACCAGATCCGCGTGATGGACTGCATGGATTGCCATAACCGCCCCGCGCACCACTTCCCCACCGCCAACGACTCCGTCGAACGCTCCATGCTCGCCGGCGCTATCAGCCTGAAGCTGCCTAACATCAAACGCGTCGCCGTGCAGGCGATGACCCAGAAGGAAATCGCGACCGACGCCGAAGCGTCGCAGAAGATCGCGAACTTCATCCGCTCGAAATACACCGATCCCGCGCTCGCCGCCGAGCTCCCGGGCACCATCGCCGAAGTGCAGCGCATCTTCGCGAGCAGCATCTTCCCCGAGCGCAAGGCCGACTGGCGCGTGTATCCGAACAACATCGGCCACAAGGACTGGCTCGGCTGCTTCCGCTGCCACGACGACAAGCACCGCACCGCCGAGGGTCGCCAGGTCCGCGCCAGCGACTGCAACTCCTGCCACACCATCCTCGCGCAGGGCGCAGGCGAAGAACTCGAAACCCTCAGCGCCCGCGGCCTCGACTTTGCTCACCCCGACGGCGAACTCGACCCCGAGCTGACCTGCTCCGACTGCCACAACGGCGGTATCCAGTAAATAACTACGGACCATCCGGCCAGGCGCGTCGCACCCGGAAAATGGAGTCGCGGCGCCCCCGCCGCGCTTCGCGCCGCATCCGCCGCCAGGGCGCCAGCGCCCTGGTTTAACGTCGAGCAGCTCAAATAGAGTCGCAGCCGGTTCCGGCCGGCCCGACCGCTACCCACGCCTCACAGATACCGGCTCGGCGTCGGCTCGTCGTCGCCCTTGCCCTCGTAAGCGTGCACCGAACACGCCGAGTCGCTCCAGATCGGCAGGTTGTGGTGATGCCACTCCCACGTCTCGACGAT
>JAEYYL010000257.1 GCA_023430825.1 Verrucomicrobiota bacterium
GCACGTCCACGGTCGGCAGCAGGGCTTCGAGATCCATCGGCGTCACCGCGATCTTCACCGGGCTGTCCGTCGCCCCGATTTCCAATCCGGCAAACGGCAGGATGCTCGCCTCGACCGGCTCGGGCTCGTCCACAACCTTCGGCGGCGGCGCTTCCAGCGGGAGCGCGATCGCCTGCAGGTTGTCCGCCTCCTCCATCCGCTCGACCGGGCCGTGCCGCTCGAAATGCGCAATGCCGACAAACAACCCCAGCGTGAACGCCAGCCCGCCCGCGAAGCTCAACGCATGCTGCAGGAACCCCGTGGTTCCTTCCGCGAGACTGAATGGGACGGCGGAGGGCGGCATGGCATTCCTCAGTCCACGCGTGTCGTGGCAAACTGGACGTGCTGAATCCCGGAGCGCTTGGCCTCCGTGTAAACCGCGGCAAAGACGCCCAGGTCCGAACTCCGATCGCCCCGCACGATCACCGACGGCTCCCGCCCGATCGCCGCCTGCTTCAGCGCTGCGGCCACCTGATCGGTGCGAAGCTCCTGACCATCGAAGAAAATCCGGTTGTCCGCCGTGATCGCCACCAGCAGCGCTCCCTGGTCGCTGCTCAGCGAGCCGCTCACATCCGGCTTCTCCACCTCCACCCCCGGATCGCTCACGAACGAGCTGCTCACCATCAAAAAAATCACCAGCACCATGATGCAGTCCACCATCGGCACCATGTCGATGTGCGTGCTCTCGAATCGACCGTGGCTGTTGTGACGTCCGATCAAGCGAGTCCTTTCGTCACGCCGCGCTCGATCTGCGTCAGCAGCTCCACGTGCCGGTGAACCTCCCGATGCGCAAGATAGACCAGCAGCAGCGCCGGGATCGCTACCGCCAGGCCCGACTCGGTCGCGACCAGCACCTCGGATATTCCGCGGGCGAGCCCCTCCATCGAGTTGCCGTTTCCCCGCCCCGAGATGCTCTCGAACGTTTTTTCCATCCCGCTGACCGTGCCGAGCAGCCCGAGCAAGGGGGCCGCCGCAATCATCGCGCCGATCGCCACGCGCTGCCGGCGAAACAGGTCCTGCACCTCGTTGCGCGCCCGCTGGATCTCCAGCGGCGCGGCCGCCAGCCGGCCCGCCGAGCGCGCAATCTCGCCGCGGGCCCGCCGCAGCGACCACAGCAGCCGAAAGCAGCGCGAATAGAGCAGAATCGACAGCCCCACGATCGGGATCATCGCGATCCCGCCCTGCGCCAGGAGCTCCATCACCGCTCTCATCAGACGAGTGCCGGCTGTGCGTCGCTCGCGCCGTCGCGCAGCTTCGCCGCTCCGGCCGCCGTGAGAAACTCGAGCGCATGACGCTCGAGCACTGTCAGGTTTTTATGGATACGATGCGCGAGGAACCCGTGCACCACCAGCGCCGGGATCGCCACCGCGAGCCCCAGCTCCGTCGCCACCAGCACCTCGGAAATGCCGCTCGACAGCTTCGCGGCGTTGCCCGTGCCGAACACGGTGATCAAGGCGAAGGTCTTCACCATGCCCACGACCGTGCCGAGCAGCCCCATCAACGGCGCCGCCGTGGCGATCACCGCCAACAGCGGCAGCCGCCGTTCGAAATGCAGCCGCTGCCCGAGCAGCACCGACTGCAGCCGCTCCTCCAGAATCGTCTTCGGCTCGCGCCGGTGGCGCAGCCCTTCCGCGAAAAGCTCCCGCGTCGTCGGCTGCAGGGAGGCCAGCGCCGCCTCCGCCTGCGCCCACGAGCGCTGGGCCATTTGCGCGAGGAATTGCTGCACCGTCGCGCGGTCATCCACCTTCATCTGCGCCAGGTCGACCAGCTTGCCGATGATGATCGCGAGCGCGAGCACCCCCACGCCGACGATGAAATACGCCACCACGCCGCCCTTGCCGACGTGCTCCAGCCACGAACCGCTCGCCTGCTCGAGCCGCAAGGCCTTCCCCCCCGCGGCGTCCGCCACCATCGTCGCAGGCTGCCCGGCGAAAAACGCCCGCGCCTGCGCCGCATTCCACGCACTCAGCGCGTGATTCCGCGGAAACCGCGAACCGTCGCGCGATCGCAGCGCACCCGCCCCCGTTCCATTCTCCGGCAGGAAAAACGTCTCCGGCCCGACGAACGCCATCGTCCCGTTCACCAGTTCTCCGGTCTCCGCCAGCAACGCGCTGCCCGGCGCCAGATGACCGCCCAACGCCCGCTCCGTCCGCTCGAGGAGAAACTCCGCCACGTCCACCGGCGCCCGCAGATTCGGCCCCGCGGACGTGCTCTCCAACGCTCGCTCGAGTTCGGCGACACGCTCGGACACCAGTAGCTCTTCTCCGGCCGCCATGCCTCCGACAAACCCTTTCAACGCGTCGTGCCCGAGCGTCGTGATGTAGGCGCCCGTTTTGCGCTGCGCATCCAGATCCTGCAGCAAACGGCGACGGTTTCCCGCGCCTTCCGCCTGCCCGGTTTGCAAGCGCGTCAATTCCATGTCCGCGGCAATGATCCGCCCTTCCGCCGCGCGCATCTCCCGCAGATACGGTGTCTTCTCCGTGGCGATGCGCTGGCGGACGTCCGCCAGCTCCTCGCTGGCCCGCCGCAGCCGTTCCGCATACTCCAGCGTCGCCCGCCGCATCGCTTCGTCGAACGTCGTCGCCCGCGGGCCGGTCATGTCGGCCGCCGCCGCCCACAGCGGCAAGCAGAACGCCACCCGCATACCCCATTGTTTCAACCTGCGCCATTCGTTCATGGTCCGTCAGCGTTGAGGGTTTCCCACGACTCGCGCCGGCACCACGACCAGCTCCGGATCGAGTCGGTCGTTGTAAATCTCCACCAGCTTCGCCGCCGGTGCGAACGCGTCCGGCTGCGCCGTCCAGGTCCAGCGCGTCGCCTCCGGACGACCGATCCACGCACTTCGGCTCGCCCGGTCCAGCGCATAGCCGTGGCTCAGCCCCCAATAGATCGTCTCCAGTGCCCGCGGCGCCGCTTCACCCTCGGGTTGCAGCACTTCCTCCCCCGAGGTCACGGCCGCGTTGAACTGCCCGCAACGATTGAGAATCGTCATCGTCAGTTGCATCCGCTCGCTCTCGCCCAGCTCCGGATCTTCCAGGCTGCGAAACGAAAACTCGAGCGCCTCCGCCAGCCGCGGCGGCAGCTTCGGTCGCAGCGCACGCAGCCGTTCGCCCAGCGCATTCAGCCGCGCGCGGGCCGTCACGATCTCGGCCGAACCCGCATTTTTCTTCTCCTGCAACGCGGCGAGCTCCGCGCGCTCGTCGGCCGTTTGGGCCCGCAAGTGATCGCGCGCATCCTCCAGCTTCGCGGCGCGCTGCTTCAACCCCTCCACCGTCGACGCCAACAGATCCCGCTCGTTCTCCCATTCGGTTTCGAGACGCACCGTCTCGGCCCGCACCTTCACCCACTCACTCGCGACCTGTTCCACCGCGAGCGGCGATAACGTCTCCGCCGCGGGCAACCGCGCCAGCGCCGGAACGAGAAAAAACAGCAGGCCCGCGGCGCGCCACCGGCCGGAAGAGAAAAACGTCGCACGCTCGAAGGCACGGCTCGGCAACGCTCGGGAAAATAGGGCCATCGCAGGACCTGATCGGGTGGGGTGAATCGCGAAAAATCATCCGAAGCGCGGACGTTTTTCAGGGGGTGTGCGAATGCAAACCGCCGACAGAGGCCAGTCAATCGCCAAAGCCCCGATTCAGCTCCAACGCGACGTCGAGCGTGTCATCAATTTCGCCCCGCACCTTCGATCGGCCTTGTCGGCGGCATTTTCGCTGCGTTTCCTCGGCGCCCATGCAGCACCCCTCTGCCTCCGAACGTCTCTCCACGCGCGAATATGTCGGTTATGCGCTGGGCGACACCGCCTCCAACCTGTTCTTCCAGACGTTCAACATCTTTCTCACTTACTACTACGTCGATGTCTGGGGCCTGCCCGCCGCCGCACTCCTTCTCATGATGCCGCTGGTGCGCCTCACCGACGCGATCTCCGACCCCATCATGGGCATGATCGCGGATCGCACGCGCAGCCGTTGG
This sequence comes from Verrucomicrobiota bacterium, assembly GCA_023430825.1. Lineage (GTDB taxonomy): Bacteria > Verrucomicrobiota > Verrucomicrobiia > Opitutales > Opitutaceae > Opitutus. The sequence goes on from JAEYYL010000257.1 coordinate 4,009, forward strand.
GGCAAATTCCGGCCTTACCTCCTCTGGGGCGCCATCCCCTACGGCATCTGCGGCTACCTCATGTTCGCCGGCCCCGATCTGAGCCCCGACGGCAAAATCGCCTACGCCTACGTCACCTACTTCATGATGCTGCTGGCCTACACGGTCATCAACGTCCCCTACTCCTCGCTCCTCGGCGTCATCAGCCCGGCGTCCACCGTTCGCACGATCGCTTCCAGCTACCGCTTCGTCGGCGCTTTCGGCGGCGGCCTGCTCATAACCCTGACCGCCCGCCCGCTGGTGAAATCCCTCGGCGGCGACAGCGAGGTCCTGGGGTTCCAATACACCATGGCCATCTTCGGCGTGCTCTCCGTGCTGATGTTCTGGGCCTGCTTCGCCACGACAAAGGAGCGCGTGACGCCTCCACCCGAACAAAAGTCCAACGTGCTGGGTGAACTCAAGGAACTCGTCCGCAACTGGCCCTGGGTCACGCTCCTGCTCGTCGCGATCTTCTCCACCACGTTCATCGCCCTCCGCTCCGGCAGCACCCTCTTCTATTTCAAATACATCGTCGGCGACGACGGCGCCCCCGTGCTCTTCGGCACGCTCGACCGCAGCACCGTTTTCCTTTCGTCGGGTATGCTCGCCATGATGCTCGGCTGCGTCTGCCTCGGCGCCTTCGCGCGCAAGGTCGACAAACGCAGCCTCGCGGGCTGGCTCTCCGCCATCACCGCCGCCACCTGGTTCGCGTTCTACTTTCTCCCGCCCGACAACTTCCCTCTCCTCCTCGCCGTCAACGCGCTCGGCACGTTCTGCATGGGTCCGACCTCCGCCCTCGTGTGGGCGATGTATGCCGACGTCGCCGACTACGGCGAATGGAAGTTCAACCGCCGCTCCACCGGCCTCGTCTATTCGGCCTCTCTCTTCGCCCTCAAAACCGGCATCATGATGGGCGGTTTCGTCCTCCCGCTCTTCCTCGATCAATTCGGCTTCGTGCGCAACGTCGCGCAAACCGCCACCGCCATCCTCGGCATCAAGCTCGCCTTCTCGATCATGCCCGGGATCTTCGCCGCGCTGAAGGCCGCCGCTCTCTTTGTTTATCCCTTGAACCAAAGGAAGGTCAGCGAGATCGAAGCGGCCCTCGCCGCCCGCCGCGCCGGCGCCGCCACCGCCTGAACGAGAAAAGCGCGCCGCCCGCTGGCCCGCGCAGACGCCTCAACCCGTCCGCTCGCCCATCGATTTCGAACGCCGAACCCCCGCGAGCTCCCGGTCGCCGCTCGCGCCACGACCACCGTCACCCGGCTCGCCGGTGACCCCCAGCTGCGCCAGCGCCTGGCTGATCCTTTTCCGCCGCAACTCCAGCCGGCCGTCCGCCACCGTCACGCCGACAAAGGTGTTCCCCCGGTGAATCTCGCGGATCGCCGCCGGCACATTCGTCAGCGACGTCTGCTTCGCCACGAACGCCCGCGCACCCGCTTCGAGCGCCTGCTTGATCTGCGCTTCATCCGGCGCTGCCGACACCACCAGCACGTGCGTCGAGCTCAGCTCGCGGCAGATCTGCCGCGTCGCCTCCACTCCGCCCAGCACCGGCATGGCGATGTCCATCACCACCACATCCGGCTTCAGCTTCTTCGCGAGCCGCAACGCCTCGCGCCCATCCGCCGCCTCGGCCACCACTTCGATGTCTTCCTCGAAATCGAGGAGCAGCTTCAGCCCTTTCCGCAAAACGGTGTGGTCGTCGGCGATGAGAACGGTGATCGGTTTCATGCGAATCTGGATGGAAAAACAGGCGAAAAAAATGCGGGGTAGCCCGGGCTTCACCGTAACAGCGCGCCCGCCGCCCCGCCATCAGGCGGACTCCTGATTTCCTCCTCGCCGCGTCTCGCGCGGCGCCACCCACGTGCCGGGTCTCAACGTGCTTCGCCCGCGGCGGCGACCGCGCTGAGCGCCAGCCGAAACCCCATCGTGTAGTCACGCCGGCCCGCCGACCCGCCGGCGCGCGCCGCGGATCGGCCCACGCTCACGTCGACCCGCCAGCTGCCGCCGCGCGCGATCCGGAAATACCCGTGCGCCGGACCCGCCGGATCGATCACCGCGCCCCCCGCATAATCGCCATACCAGTCGCGGCACCATTCGAGGACATTGCCCGACATGTCGTAAAAGCCCCAGGCGTTTGGCGATTTTTGCGCGACCGTCTGCGTCGTCCCCCCGCTGTTTCCTTCGTGCCACGCCATCGTATCCACATTTCCAGGATACGGGGTCGTCGTGCCCGCGCGGCACGCATACTCCCACTGCGCCTCCGTCGGCAGCGTGTAAACATACCCTTCCGGCAGCCGGCCCGCCGCCGCCTCGCGCTTCGTCAACGCCGCACAGAACGCGATCGCATCCTCCCACGACACCCGCTCCACCGGCGCGTCGTCCCCCGCCTCCGCAAAGCGACTCGGATTTTCGCCGATCAACGCCCGATACTGACCTTGCGTCACCGGCGTCGCGCCCAGCCAGAATCCGCGAGTCAACGTCACCTTCGTCTGCGGTCCCTCCGCCTTATGCCGTCCCACTTCCTCCGCCGGACTCCCCATCATGAACGTCCCCGGCTCCACCCAGATCAGTTCCAGCCGAAGATCCTCGATCGTTCGCGTCGAGGCGCCCGCTGCGCCACCCACCGCCATCGTCCACCCCATGGCCCAAACGAGCAGTCCGCGGAGTCCGAATGAAGTGCGCATCGTCCTGTTCTCCTTCTGTTGCTGAGCGGTCGCTTCGATTGTTTTGCTGCGCTAAACCTGTGCCGGAATCAATCCCGCGGCGCGCAACCGCGCGATCTCGGCCGCATCGGGCGCAAGCGCGAGCTGTTTGAGGCTCCGACTCGCCGCCAATACGATCCTCATATAGCGGCCGAACACCGCCATCGCCTCCTCCGCCGGTTTCCGGTTGAGCGCGATGAAGTCCGCCACCGGGCCGTCGCGCAGCGCCTCGACGGAGCACGGGATGAATTTCAACGGAAACCCGGGCACCGCCCCCGCCCCGAACGTCTCGCGCAAAAGCGTCTCATACGCCTCCGGCAGCGCCCGCCCCATCCACGTTTCGTTCGCCAGAAGCGCCCGCGAGCGCGGCATCTCCTCGCCCACGTCCTTCAACAGAAGAATGTCCTGCGCGAACAACAACTCGATGCGCCCGTCCGCACGAATCGCGAAAAAGGGCAGCGCCGGAAACCCCTGCGGAAACAGACGGTTCGGGTAAAGCGTCACGTTCAAATACCGCTGCGCCACCTCCGCGAACGAATCCCACGCATCGGCATTGCGATACTCCACCGCCGACACCGGCGCCCACTCCAGCTTCGGTTTGTGCACCCACACCGTGTCGTTGGCCACATCCACATACAGGTTCCCCACCTGCATCGCATTCTGAAAATATCGCCCTTTCAGGAGAATGAACACCTTCCGCAGGCGCACGCCCGGACCCAGCAGCGCGATGAAGGCCGGGTCGGCGAGCGCTCGATCCCACACGGCATCGCGAATGATGCGGCAGAACCCGATCGGATAATCCGCGATCGACAACCCCAGACCGGGGTCGGCCCGCTTCACGTCCGGGTTTCGCCGGCGCTCCTCGCACTCCCGGTCCAGCGCCTCCCGATACGCGAGCAACCGGGCGAGAATCGCCGGCATCGCCGGCACCAACCGCGCCTGCGTGATCGCCTCCTGCTCCGGCACGACGTGCATGTCCTGCCCGTAACCGAGCGCGCCGGCGGCTTTCAACGAGGTGATCCGCGGGCGGACCTCGCGCGGCGTTCCGCTCACCGCGAAGCGGGCTCCTCCTCCCACTTGCCCGCCGTCAGTCATTACCGAACGCGCATGAAGCGGGTCCGCCCGGCTCTCGAGATGTCCAGGTCGATCTGCCATCGCCTGGCTGAAACGGATCAACAATCAAATTCACCCCTGCTGAAATCGAAACTGCGCCGCCGAACACAAGGCTTATCTGCCTCGACGTCCGCCGCGGGCCGAGCCGGCCAATCCGCCGCCGCACTATTTCTTATACCACTCGCCGTTCTCCCGCTGCAGCCACACACCCGCCGCGCTGCCACTTGCGATCTGCCGCGCGCGCGCCCGACCGACCTGGTCGGCCGACGAACCCGTCTGCTTCGCGATCGCCGCATACACCGCCGCGCGATCCGCATTCTCCGCGCTCACCACGCTCGCCGCATCGCCACCACCGTCGCGCACGTCGAGCAGGCCGCGGTTATTCTCCCCGATCGCGCCCGTCGATTTCAACTGGTCGATCTGCGAAATCCGCTGGCTCATCCGCGCCTTCACCGCGCCGAGATCCTCGGCCGCGGACGCGACGCTGCCCCAACCGATCACCAAGGCCAACGCCAGCACCAGCGTGCGAAACAGAGGGAATGCTTTCATAAATTCAACGCGAGGGATGGGCGATCGTGGCCGACTTCTGGTCGAGATCGCCGAAGAAATCGTCGAGCGCCCGGTCCACTTTCACATTCACGTCCACCACCGCATGCACCTGCACCGGATCGAGCTTCACGTGAATGCAACCGGACAACAGCGCAGTGCAAACCACAGCCAGGATACGGGAGCGCATGGGGAGGAGTGTTCACCCTGAGACGCCTTCCCGCAACACAAGTTTCCTCATCGCGTCTCCACCGAGAAACTCTGGTTCAACCCCAACCGCACGACCTCCGACAAGGGCCCCGCCACGTTCACTTCAAACGTCACTTGCTCCACCACGCCGCCCGGTTTCAGCGGCCGCGCGCGCACGCGCACCCGCGCCGTCCGCCCTTCGCCGTCGCCCGCCGGCGTCAACTGCACGCTCAGGCCCTCGAGCCGCAGATCCGTGAAACCCAACTCGATGTCGCGCAGGTCGGCATACGCCGGGTTCTTCGGCCGAACCCACTTTGCGATCGGACCCAGCCACGCCGGCAACAGCTCGAACCGCGGCGACACCCGATCGGTCAAAAACCCCGGCGATGGCGCCAGCCGCAACCTCGCCGACTCCGTCTCGCCCAGCACGAGATTGCCCTGCCCCAGTTGAAATCCTTCGCCTTCGCGCCAGCCCACGCGCACCGCCCCATTGATCCGCCCGCGCGTCTCCGCCAATCCCGCCGGCACCAACGCCGCCACATCCTGCAAACCCACGTTCGTGATGCGCAGGTTCACCTCGCCGACCAGCGGAGCGAGCGCGATCTCCGCCGGGTCCACCGTCACCTCGCCGCCCGCCACCTCGATTCGCGCCTCGCTCAACGCCAACCGGCCGCCTTCCTGCAGCCTCCCTCGCGCCAGAAAATTTCGCGCGCCGAACCGCGTCGTGCCGATCGTGCCCACCGCCAACTCGAACGGCCGCGTGCTCGCGATCGTCGCGCCGCCCCCCTCGATCGAAAACTCTCCGTCAAACGTCACGCCTTCCAGCGTCCACCCCTCCACCTCCTGCTGCACCACGCCGTCCCGCCATTGCACGGCGATCGTGCCGCGCGGCTCACCCCGCACAAACGTCCCGCTCCCGCGCAAGGTCAGCACGCCCGAGACCGCGACGCCGTTGGTGAACTCACCGAGCTCGTTCGCGACACTCGGAAACCACCGCGCCGGATCCAGCGCACCTTCCTCGATCGCCCACCTGCCATCCCCCGCGTCGTCCACCGCGCCGCGCACGATCAGCCGCGTGCCCGTCCCCTCGATCGTCAAAACGAGATCGCGTCCCTGCGCGTCGTTCGGCGTCGCCGCCAGCGTCCATCGCAAGGTCGGCGCGCCGCTCAGTTTCAACGCGGCGAACTCTCCCGAAAATTCCCCGCCAAACGGCGGCAGCGCCAACCCCGCGCCCGCGACGGACGCCACCAGCAGCGCGCCTCCGAGCGCGCCCGCAAAAATCCAGCGGCGAAGCGGAGCCATGGTGGAGTAGACTCCGCAAACCCCGCCGGGTTGCTAGCGCCGAATTTCACACTGGGGACTTCCCCAAGGAGAACGGACGCCATCCGGCATTCGCGGCCATCATACCTGTCGATGATCGAGGTAGGAGCCTGCTTGCAGGCGATATCGCGCCTCACCCGCGTTCCGGCGGACGCCATCGCCTGCAAGCAGGCTCCTACCTCCCATCATCGGTGCACCGGCCGCCCGCCGACGTCACTTCACCGCCACCGCCGGCAGCTTCCAGATCTGCTCGGCATATTCACGGATCGTGCGATCGCTCGAAAACTTCCCGACCCGCGCCGTGTTCAAGATCGCCTTCTTCGCCCAGCCCGCCTGATCGCGGTAAGCCTTGTCGACCTCCGCCTGCGCATCGCTGTAGGCGCGGAAATCCGCCAGCACCAGAAACGGGTCTCCACCATCGAGCAGACTGCGGTGCACCAGCGAAAACGCCCCGTGCTCACCCGGCGCGAAATAGTCGCTGCCCAGCCAGTCGACCACCGCGCGCAATTCATCGTCGCGCTGATAATAATCCCACGGCTTGTAGCCGGACGCCTGCAACGCCTCCACCTGTTGCACGGTCAGTCCGAAGATGAAGATGTTCTCGTCGCCGACCTCCTCCTGGATCTCGACGTTCGCACCGTCGAGCGTGCCGATCGTCAGCGAGCCGTTCAGCGCGAGCTTCATATTGCCCGTGCCCGACGCTTCCTTGCCCGCGGTGGAAATCTGCTCCGACAAATCCGACGCCGGGATGATCTTCTCCGCGAGCGACACGCGATAGTTCGGCAGAAACGCGACCTTCAGCTTGTCGCCGATCCGCGGGTCGTTGTTGATCTTCGCCCCGATCAGATTGATCGCGCGGATGATGTTCTTCGCCAGGTCGTAGCCCGGCGCCGCCTTCGCCGCGAACACGAACACGCGCGGCACGATGTCGAGCGACGGATTCTGCAGCAGCCGGCGATACAGCGCCAGGATGTGCAGCAGGTTCAAGTGCTGCCGTTTGTATTCGTGCAGCCGCTTGATCTGCACGTCGAACAACGCATCGGGCGAGACCTCGATGCCGCACTCGACTTTGATCACGTTCGCGAGGTTCACCTTGTTCGCGCGCTTGATCGCCATGAACTCTTTTTGAAACGCCGCGTCGTCCGCGAACTTCTCCAGCCCGCGCAACAGATCGAGATTCCGCATCCACGCCTCGCTGCCGAGCTTCGCGGTGATCGCCTTCGCCAGCGCCGGATTGCACTGCGCCAGCCAGCGCCGCGGCGTGATGCCATTCGTCTTGTTCTGGAATTTGCCCGGATACAGCGAGTCGAACTCGGGAAACAGGTGCTTCTTCAACAGCTCCGTGTGCAACGCCGCCACGCCGTTCACCGCGTGCGAGCCGACCACCGCGAGATTCGCCATCCGGATCATCCGGCCATTGCCTTCCTCGACCAGCGAGCACACGCGCTTCTTGTCGACGTTGCCCGGCCACATCGTCTCCACCGCCTGCATCAGCCGCGCGTTGATCTCGAAAATGATCTGGAGATGCCGCGGCAGCACCCGCTCGAACAAACCCACGCTCCACTTCTCCAGCGCCTCCGGCAGCAACGTGTGATTCGTGTAGCCGAAGGTCTTCCCCACGATCGTCCATGCCGCATCCCACGCCAGGTGATGCTCGTCGAGCAGGATGCGCATCAGCTCCGCCACCGCGATCGCCGGGTGCGTGTCGTTCAACTGCACCGCCACCTTCTCCGGGAAATTCGCCCACGTGTTCAGCGGATTCCGGAAATGCCGCCGCAGGATGTCGCGCAGCGAGCACGCCACGAAGAAATACTGCTGCACCAGCCGCAGCTCCTTGCCGTTCTCCGTCTTGTCGTTCGGATAAAGCACCTTCGAGATCGTCTCGCCGACCGCCTTGTCCCGCACCGCCTCGACGTAGCCGCCGCTGTTGAACGCCTCGAGATCGAAATCCTTCGACGCCTTCGACGCCCACAACCGCAGCAGATTCACCGTCTTCGTGCCGAAGCCCGCGATCGGGATGTCGTGCGGCACCCCGATGATCGTCCGCGTGCCGACCCAGTGCGGACGCGAGTTGCCCCGATCGTCGAACACGTTTTCCACCCGCCCATACAGCCGCACTTCCTGCGTGTAGTCCGCGCGCACCACTTCCCACGGATCGCCGAAAAGGCCCCACGCATCGGGATGCTCGACCTGGTGACCGTTGTGAAACTCCTGCTTGAACAGGCCGAACTCGTAATAGATCCCGTAGCCCAGCGCCGGATAATCCAGCGTCGAAAGCGAATCGAGGAAGCACGCCGCCAGGCGGCCGAGGCCGCCGTTGCCGAGCCCCATGTCGACCTCCGCCTCGCGCACCGCCTCGAAATCCACCGCGAGCGACTTCAACGCCTCGCGCGCCTCCTCCGTCAGCCCCGTCGCGAGCAAGTTGCTCTCGAACAGCCGCCCCATCAGATACTCCATCGAAAAATAATACAGCCGGCGCACGTTCTCGTTATTGTGCATCGCCTGCGTCTCGATCATCCGCTCGTGAATCCGGTCGCGCGTCGCCAGCGCCGTCGCGATCCACCAGTCCCGCGGCGTCGCCGCGCCCGGATGCCGCGCGAGCGTCGAGGTGAGATGATGCAGGATCACCGCGCTGAGCGGCTGGCTGGCGCCATTCGCGCCCGCGGTCGAGGCGACCTTGGCGGCGGCTTTGGCTTGCTGATTGGGAATCGGTGGCGTGGTGGCAAAAGTCGGCATGGATCGAGAAGAGTTCAAGAGAACCAAGTTTCGTGCCAGCGGTTCCCCCACGCACGCCTAAAGTAAGTGACAACGCCGTCTCGCGTCTCGCCACCCCGCGGCTCCATCTTTATGCTGGTCTGTCCGCCCGCCTACTTCTGAAACCGCCGCGCCAGCTCGCCGTGGTTCAACTCGATAAACGTCGGCCGCCCCGCCGGACTCGTCAGCGGCGTGCGCGTCCCGAACAACTGCGCCACCAGCCCCTGCAATTCCGCCTCGCCGACCTTGTTCGGCAACCGCACCGCCTTCGCCACCGCCAGCCGCGCCAGCTCGTCGCGCGCCAGATCGGGATTCGCGTCCGGCCAGCGTCCGTCCCGAAACGCCCCGAGCAAATCGCGCAAAAACGGCTCCGCGTCCGCCGGCTCCATCCACGCCGGCACGCCTTCGATCCGGAAAAAATTCCGCCCGAACTCCGCGACCTCGAACCCATGCGCATTCAAAAACAACAACCGGTCCAGCAGCAGCGCCGCCGCGATCGGATCGAGCTCCACCGGCACCGGGAGCAACAGCCGCTGACTCGGCACGTCCCCCGCGCGAAACATCTCCTGCAACCGCTCGAACCACACGCGCTCGTGCGCCGCCCGCCGATCCAGCAGCACCAGTCCCGAACTCGTTTCGAACAGCGCATAACTCCCGTGCGCCAGCCCGACAAACCGCCAGTTCGGCGTCACCGCCGCAGCCGCAGCGGTGATCGGAGTTCGATCCTCGGAGATGGGAGGGCGGAGTTCGGAGTTCGAACTGGAAGCTCCCGGCGTCCGCGAAATCGCCGGACTCGCTGACGGCGGCGCGACGAAATCCGGCCGCGCCGTCATCCCGCGCGCCTCGAACGGATTCACCGCTTGAACCCGCCCTCCCTCCTCCGCCCCCTGTTCTCCGTCCTCTGTCCTCCGT
>JAEYYL010000312.1 GCA_023430825.1 Verrucomicrobiota bacterium
GGGAACCCGCGGCGAGGAAGGCGCCGGCGCCGTATTCCTGGGATGTCGTCGCGTCGTAGGCACCGGGGGCGAAGCCGATCGGTTGCACCCAGCCGAGACGGCCGTCGGCGTCGACGCAGGCGAGCAAGGCCGACCATGTGCGGTCGACGGCGGGGCGATAGGTTTCGGCGGGAAGCAGCCCGCGATTGACCCCCCACGCGAGCGCGTAGCAGAAGAACGCGCTCCCGCTCGCTTCGCCGTGTTGATCTTCTGGATACAGGAGGTTCGAGCGCCAGAGCCCGTCGGGCGGTTGCACGGCGACGAGTTTGGCAGCCATGGCTTGAAACAGCGCGATGTAGCGCGGGTGCGTCGGGTAGTCGGCGGGGAGTTCTTCAAGCAGCCGCGCGAGACCGGCGAGCACCCAGCCATTGCCACGACTCCAGAATGTCTTCGGGCCGGTGGCGGGAAACACGAAGCGCTGGTCGCGATAGAACAGGTCCTCGGCGGGATCGTAGAACGCGAGATAGGAATCCCAGAACCAGCGGTCCATCGCGTCGCGGTAACGGGCGTCGCCGGTGGTGTTCGCGAGCTTGGCGAGGGTGGGCGGCGCCATGTAGAGCGCGTCGCACCACCACCAGAGTTCGCGGCCGGACGGCGCTTCGGCGAGGAGGCGGTCGAGGCCGGCGAGCGTGGCGGCGATTTTTTCGGGCGCGGGTTCGAGCGCGTGAAGTTCGAGGTAGGTTTGTCCGACGATGTGATCGTCGGCGTGTTGCGGGCGCGGGCCGAGCTGCCAGCCGTTCGCGTCGGCGGTGCGCCGGGCGTAGTCGACGTAGGCGGTGTCACCGGTCGCGCGATACGCTTCCATCACGCCGGTGAGGAAGGCGCCCTGCACCCAGCCGCGGTTGCCGTGGCGGGAGTCGATCGGGTTTTGCGCGCTCCACGGATGCGCCGCCTGCCAGTCGAAGACGCGGCGCATTACGGCCGCGGTCTCGGCTTGGCGAGGCGTCGGCGTAGAGAGGGGCGCGGGCGGGGTCGCGGCGCGGACGAAGACGGTGGCGAGAAGCGCGATGAGGAGTGGGCGGAGACGCGGGAGGTGGGCCATGGAGGAGTAGAAGAGGGTGGGAGGAGTTAAGATAAGATGAGAGGGGGCTGAGTCCCTGCGCTCACGCGCAGAGCCACGGAAGAGGCGGGTCGAGTGTTTGGGCGCGATGCGCGGCGGGGCGCCGCGGCTCCAGGTGTGGCTCTGTGTCCTCCGGGTCGGAGCTTTGTGTGCTCTGTGTAATAAAAGAACGTTACGAACGTGGAGGGATAGAATCCCTGCGCTCACGCGCAGAGCTACGTTTCGGACTAAAAATGAATGATGCCGCGCTGGACGGCGGCGATGACGGCTTGCGTGCGGTCGGCGACGCGCAGTTTCGCGAGGATATTTTTGAGATGTCCCTTCGTGGTGTATTCGCTGATCGCGAGTGCGTCGGCGATTTCCTTGTTCGCGAGACCGCGGGCCAGTTGCACGAGCACCTCGAGTTCGCGCGCGGTGAGCTCCTCGTAGCTGTTGCGCGATTTCAACCGCGTCGCGATTTCGCGCGGAATCCAGCGTTTGCCGGACGCGACGGCGTGGATCGCGGGGATGAGCTCCTCAGCCGTCACGCTCTTCAGCACGTAGCCGCGCGCGCCGGCTTCGAGCGCGACGTAGATGTCGGTGTCGCCCTCAAAGGCAGACAACATCAGCACGCGCGCTTCCGGATCGAGCTGGCGGATGTGACGCGTGACTTCGTGGCCGCTTTTGCCCGGCATGCGCAGGTCCATGACGACGAGATCGGGGCGCAACACCTCGAACTGCCGCACGGCCTCCTCGCCGTCGGCGGCTTCGCCGATCACGGTGAGATTCGGCTCGGTGTTGATCAACGAGAGCAGGCCGGTCCGGACGATGAAATGATCGTCGACGACGAGAATGCGAATTTTCGAAGCAGGAATCACAGGATGCGGGCGGACGTGGCGGAGGGCGAAACCCCCTCGGCGGCGAAACTTTCGAGGGAAAGGCTGACGCGCACGGTGGTGCCTTCGCCGGGCGGGCCGGAGACGTCGAGCCGGCCGCCGATGCGCTTCGCGCGCTCGGCCATGCCGAGGAGGCCAAAGTGTTGCTTGCTGCGATCGGCGAGGCGGTCGGTGACGAGGCCGGCGCCGTTGTCGTGGATTTCCAGCGAGACCGCGGCGGGCGCGAACGTGAGACGGACGGACACGGTGGTCGCGGCGGAATGTTTCACGGCGTTGGTCAACGCTTCCTGCGCGATGCGCAGCAGGTTTTCCTCGACGATTTCCGGGAGCCGCCGCGGTTCGCCGAGCGTATCGAAGTCGGCGGCGATGTTGGCGCCTTCCAGCATTTGCGCGCTGGAGATCGACAGCGCTTTCATGAGGTCGAACTCCTCCAGTTCGCGCGAGCGCAGGTCCCAGATCGAGCGGCGCAATTCGAGCCGGCTCTGGCGGAGAAAGCGGCGCGCGAGTTCGAGCGGCGGACCGGCGTCGGCGGGGTTGCGGGCGAAGAGCTTGAACGCGGTCTCGAGCTGGAGGGCGATGCCGGTGAGCGCCTGCTCGAGTGTGTCGTGGAGTTCGCGCGCGAGCCGGGTGCGCTCGGTGAGCGTGGCGCGGAACTCGACCTCGGCGGCCTTGCGCACGGACATCTCGACCTTGAGCTGCTCGGTGCGCTCCTTCACGCGCACCTCGAGCTGGTCGTGCGCGAGCTGGAGTTCCTTCTGGGCCTTCTCGCGTTCGGAAACGAGGAAGCTCAGCATTGCGTTCTTTTTCGAAACGGTGAGCAGCCAGCCGACAACGGCGGCGAGCAGCGCGCAGACGACGGCGAAACCGAACAGCGAACGTTCGGGCGTGAACCAACTCGGCGCCTGGACGATGTGAAAATTGCGCGCGTCGGGCAGCAGGAGATTGACCGCCTTCGGCTTGCCGTCGGAGCCGGTTTCGAACGAGGCGATGCCCTGCACCTCGACGACGCTGCCGAGCGGCGCGGCGCCGATCGTGGCGCTTTCGTGCGGGCCCTCGTATTCGACGGTGAACGACTGCTCGCTGTTGCGCAGCGTGCAGATCGTGCGGACGCCGACGAACGCGGTGTCCTCGCGTCGCACCTGGCGCACGCTGCGGTCGAGCAGCGTGCCGCGCAGCACGATCAGTTCGGCGCCGTGCAGTCCCTCGCGCAGCTCCGCCATCGGCACGGCGCGCGCGACGACGGGCGCGGGCGGCTCGCCGAGATCGCGCAGCACGGCGTCGCGCAGCACAGGCTGGTAGTTGACGATCTCGAGAAAACCCGCGGCCTCGATGGCGCGGCCGAGCGGCAGGTCGAGCGGCTGGCGGCTTTCGAGGTGCAGGCCGCCGGTTTCGTCCTGGATGAACAGATCGAGGCCGGGACGCTGGAAGGTGACGATGCCCTTCACGTGCAGCCGCTCGCCGAGATTCGCGCCGGTGCGGAATTTCGCGAGATCGTCGATGGGCAGGATCGGTTGTTCGAAGGGAGAATACTGCTCGGGCTCCTCGACGATGAAATCGTCGACCGTGGGCACGATCACGCTGACGGCGGTGAGCTGGCGGCGCGCGGCGTTGAAGGTGGTGGCGGCGGTGCCGCGCACGCGGACTTTCGCGGCGACGAGCGAGCGGGGATTGAGGCGAGACGGGAGTTTCGGATAAACGCGGACGCGGTAGCCGCCGACCGTCATCTCGACCATGGTTTTCTGCGAAGCGACATAGGAGACCGAGCGCACGAGGCCGGCGATCTCGACGCGCTGGCTCGCCTCGACGCCGGCCATCAAGCGTTCAATGGAAACCTGTTTCGCCGGCGGCAGCGGCGCGGTGCCGAGTTTTTTCCAGCCGTTGGTCTGGACGACGGGCGCGAACCAGCCGGGGCCGGTCGTGCCGTTGACCTCGATGAAATCGCCGATCTCAGGCTGCAGGCCGGTGTTCTGCACGAAGATGCCGGCGCTGGCGTCCTGCATCACGAATTTGCCGAGCCACTCGGGTTCGGCGGCGGTCACGACGCCGCGCAAGGCGACGGGGAGCTTCGACTCGGCGACGCTGGCGGAGAGCGCGCGGATCTCCGCGGCGGTGGTGATCGGGCGGGGCGCGGCCTCCTGCGCGGAGGCGTGTATCGAAAATGCGAATACGGTGGCGAGCAGGAAGGGCGCGGCTGTCGCCAGGCGGCGCAGGGGTGGACGACGCGTGGACATGAGGCGCCGAGGGAAGCCCCGGCGGCGGGCGATTCCAAGAGTTCTTTGGCTCCGGCTCATGGGGATGCGTTGCAAATCAGTGGGAAGGCGAAAGCCAGAGCAGCGGTTGCGTCACCGCGAGGTTGCGGCGGACTTCGGCGTTCGACGAATCCGCCGGCAGTTTGCGCCAGAGCGCGAGATACTCGGGCTTCGCGAGCCGGTAGCCGGCGAGTAGCAGCGCGGGCGAGCGGACGGGCCAGTCGGCGAAGTGCTGCACATCGGCGGCGAAGGGCCAGCGGTCGCGGTCGGCGAGATAGGGAAAGAGAAACGCGACCGCCTGCGCGACGCTGCGGCCGTCGGGCAAGCTCTCGGTCCAGAGATCGGCGGCGGGCGACGTGAGCACTTCGGCGAGCAGGGCGACGTTGTCCAACTGGAAGATGGAATAGCCGTAGGGTTTGGTGCGCGCGAGTTCGCGCGGGAAACTGCCGTCGGGCGCGAGCTGGCCCGGAAGAAGCACGTCGCGGAAAGCGCGGCGGGCGTCGTCGAGGGCGGCGGTGTCGCCGGTGAAGCGCGCGAAGACGGCGACCTGCAGGTAATAGGCGACGCTGTGATTGTTCTTCGTGGCCCCCTCGTCGCGGCCGTTGGGATGGGTGCGCATCCAGTGCAGGTAGTCCGCGAACCACGTGCGAACGCCGGCGAGGGTTTCGGGCGGCACGCCCGGGGCGCGGGCGATCGCGGCGGCGGCGAGCGGGATCTCGACGAGGTGGAGTGTATCGATGATGCCGATACCGCGGCCCGCGGTGACACCGGGGATCGCCTGGGCGAAACGGAGGTGCGGGTTCATGCGCGTCGCGGGGTCGACGAAGAACGCGTGCAGCCAGCCGGCGGCGCGTTGGGCATAGGCGGCGTCACCGGAAACCAGATACGCGGCGGCGAGCGCGGCGACGGTGTCGCGCATCTCGCGGAGAAGCTGGCGGTGGGCGTCGAAGTTGTCGGGGTTGCTCTGGCCGTCGCGCCGCACGTAGGGGAGGCCGTTGGGCGTGTCGGGATTGGGCCACCAGTAATCGCCCATCGAAAGGTAGTCGCCGGGCTGCGCGCCGGCGGCGGTGGCGAAGTCCGGCAGCGCGGCGGAACGCAACGACACCGGTTGCATTTTCAACGCGGCGGCGGCGAGGCGGAGCACGCGGTCGCGATCGAGCGCGGCGACGTCGGCGAACGAAGCCGGTGACGGCGACGCCGTCGTGATGCGGCGCGGGAGGTGGAGCAGTTCGGTGGGCACGCCTTTGACCGTGGCGCTGATCGTGGCGTGGCCGGAGCCGGGAAGCGCGACGTCGATCTGCGCGCGGCCGTTGGCGAGCTGGACGGTGCGCGAGCCGCCCGCGGTGCCGAGATTGTCGAGCAGACGGCCGTCGCCGGCGTGGCCGAAGCGGAGGAAATCGCGGGCGTCGAGGCAGACGAGACCGGCCTCGTCGAGCAGTTCGGCCTGCACGCGGACGCGGCCGTCGGGGGCGGGGAGTTCCTGGAGGCGCAGGTGGTGTGGTGGGCCCCACGCGCGTGTCTCGTAGCGCAGCAGCGTTACGTCGGTGACGGTGCGGCCGTTTTCGCGACCGACGGCGCGCAGGGTGTTCATGCCGGGCTCGAAGACGACCTCCCAGCGGAGGCCGGCGGCGGGGAAGTTCTGGCTGTCGCGCTGTCGCACGCCGGCGGATACGCCGTTGAGCCAGAGTTCCACCTCGTCGCAGTTTGAGTAGACCTTGACGGTGCGCGGTTCGCGCGGGCGGCCCCAGCGGACGGGCCACGAGTGGCCGTAGATGCGCACCATGGGCTCGTCGGTCCAGTAGGATTGATAAACGTAGAACGATTCCTTCGGCGTGAGATCGCGTTCGACGGCACCCTTCTGGTTCATGAACGGCACGGGATTGTCGGGGCGAAGGGGCGTGGAGAAATCCTTGAACGGCCACATCGCGGTGCCGGTGAGCGCGGGCATGTTCTCCTGTTCCTTCAGGTGCCAGTCGACGAGGTCGCAGATGTAGGATTCGGACCAGTCGCCGTCGCGCGAGGCGCGGGCGTTGCCGCCGACGTCCATGAAATCGAGGCCGCGCTCGTCGGCGGCGCCGGCAGTCTTCACGTCACGGAGAAGTGAATACGCGTCCTCAGCGTGGCGGCCGGCATGGCTATCGCCGCCCCATTCGACGTGGAGGAAGCGTTTCACCCGCTTCATTTCCCGCTCGGTGACGGTGCGGTATTCGGTGAACTGGCCGCGATACCAGCCGGCCCAGATCGAGGGCGAATAAACGTCGACGATATCGCGGCAGAAATCGCAGCGGCGGATGGCGGTGAGGCGGGTCGGATCGAGCGTGTGCGACAGTTCGTGCAGCTCGCGCATGAAGGCACGGATTTGCTCCTGGTCGAACACGGGGAAGTCGCCGGGCCAGTCGTTTTCGTTGCCGAGGCCCCAGAGGATGACGGACGGGTGATTGTAATGCTGGTCGATCATCGCCCGCAGCATGGCGCGGGCTTGCGCGCGGTAGGCTTCGCCGCCGAGGCCGCCGCGGCACCAGGGAATTTCCTCCCAGACGAGCAGGCCGAGTTCGTCGCAGAGTTCGAGGATGCGGCGCGACTGCTGGTAGTGGCCGAGCCGGATGAAATTCGCGCCCATCGTTTTCATCAGGCGCATCTCGGCTTCCATCAGGTCGTCGGTCATCGCGGCGGCGACGCCGGCGTGATCCTCGTGACGGTGCGTGCCGCGGAGGAGGAGCCGTTCGCCGTTGAGCTTGAACGGACCGTGTTCGACAAACTCGAACGTGCGCAGGCCGAAACGCTGCCAGACGCGGCTCTCGCCGGCGTCGCTGCGGGCAATCACTTCGACGCCGTAGAGCGCGGGCGAGGCGGGCGACCAGAGCTGCGTTTGCGCGATCGTAACGGTGGCGAGCGGTTGCAGGTCCGCGGACGGCGTGACGCGGGCGTCGGTGGTCGAAATCGTTTCGCCGTTCGGTGCGACGATGCGGAGGGAAACGGTTTGCTCGCGGGCGGGGCCGCTCGCGGCGGCGAAGCGCGCGTGCAGCGCGACGCGCCAGGTGCCGTCGCCCTGGCGCTCGGGCGTGGCGTGCACGCGGGTGAGACCGCCGGCGGGAAGATAGACGAGGTGAACGGGCCGGTAGAGGCCGCCGTAGAGATTGAAGTCGCTGAGGTCGGAGGGAATCGATTCGAGGTCGCGCGAGTTGTCGGTGCGCACAGCGAGCGGAATGCGGCCGGCGGCGACGCGATATTCGGCGACGGGAAGTTGCGCGAGCGAGGAGGCGCGGTAGGTGGCGACGGCGTCAGTGATGTCGACGACGAACTCGTCGTAGCCGCCGATGTGTTCGGCGACGCGTTGGTCGCCGATCCACACGGCGGTTTTTTGTCCGCTGCCCTCGAAGTGAAGGAGCGTGCGGCCGTTCGGATGCGGGTTGGAGATATCGAGTTCGGTGCGATACCAGGACGGGCCCTGGTAATACGGCACGTCGGGGTCGACGGCGTCGGTGGCGTTGACGCAGTGCGGGAGTGTGACGGGCGTCCAGACGGGGAGATCGAGCGCGCGGTCGCTGCTGCGCAGCGTTTCCCAGACGCCGCCGAGGTCGCCGCGGACGAACTCCCAGTTTTGCGTGAGGGTGGTTTGATCGCGCCAGTCGCTGGGGCGTTGGTGGGCGGGCGGCGGTTCGGCGGCGAAGGCGAGCGTGCTCAGCGAAAGGGTGGCCGCGCTGCTGAGGGCGAGGGCGTGCCGGAGGAGGGCCCGGGGAACGAGAGAGAAAGTCATCAGGAGAATAAAGCAGCGCGTGGTGAGTGCCGGAGGGGAGCGCCGGCGGTCGCGCGGAAGCGGAGCGGGGTGCTGACGAAGCGTAGGGATTTCGCCGGGAGGGAACGCCCCCCTTTCGAGGGGTGCGGAGACGTTTGTCGTCCGGCAGACGGTGATGAATTCCCTGCGCTCACGCGCAGAGCCACGAGACGCGGTGAGGAAAAAATGCCGTTACCCCTCAAACGAGGGGGGATGACCGCGAAGGCCTTCGTTATTCTCCGCGCATCGAGATGCCCCTGTGACGATGCCCGTCACATCTCGAGCACGGCGCGTGGTTACTCCGACGCGCAACCGACCCCACCGAACGAACTATGAACTGCCCACCCCTTCGCTTCATTTTCGCCGCGAGCGTGCTGCTTGCGAGCGCGCTCTCTTCCCTCGCGCAATCCGCCAGCGAGGGCACGGGAGCGATCACCGGCCGCGTATTCAATCCGGCGACCAACGAATACGTGCGCAACGCCGAGGTGCGCGTCGAAGGAACCGATCTCGCGACGAACACGGAGGCGGGCGGCTACTTTCGACTGTCGCGCGTGCCGGCGGGCCCGGCGAAACTCACGGTGAAGTTCACCGGTTATCGCACGGCGACCGCGGAGGTGACGGTGTCCGCGGGCGGCACGGCGACGAGTGAGATCGAACTGGTGAGCGGGCTGGCGGATGCGGGCGACGACGAAGTCGTGAAACTGGAGGCGTTCACCGTGGCGGCGGATCGCTCGGGCAACGCGAAGGCGCTGCAGAGTCAGCGTGCGTCGATGCAGTTGAGCCGGTCGATTTCGGCGGACGCGTTTGGCGACGTGACGGAGGGCAACGTCGGCGAGTTCCTGAAATATTTGCCGGGCGTCGAACTCGAGTATGTCGAGGCCGACACGCGCGGGCCGCGGCTCGGCGGGATGGCGTCGGCTTACACGAGTGTGACGCTCGACGGGCGCAACATCGCGAGCGCGGATGCGTTCACGCAATACGTGGCGTTCGAGAACGCGGGCGCGGGGACGGCGAACCGCTCGTTCGGCTTCGACGCGATTTCGATCAACAGCATCGAGTCGATCGAGATCAACCGCGTGACGAGTGCGGCGATGGATGCGAACGCGCCGGCGGGCAACATCAACATGAAGACGAAGCGCGCGTTCGACATGAAGGGCCGCCAGATCGGCATGAACCTCGGCACGGTGATGAACTCCGAGGAGTTCACGTTCAAGAAGACGGCCGGTCCGAACGATTCGCTCGGGCGCAAATACAGACTGAACTACGATCTCAGCTACTCGGATGTGTTCTTCGGCGACCGGCTGGGCGTGTTGATCGGCGTCAGCGAATCAAATCTCTACAACGAGCAGTATCGCATCGATCACACCTACAACCGCACGCCGACGGCGGCCGACCCGCGGCCGCAGGTGCTCACGCAGATCCTGCTGAAGGACGGGCCGAAATGGACGGAGCGTTTCACGACGACGATGACGGCGGATTTTCGCGCGACGGAGAATCTCACGCTGTCGCTCAACGTGATCTTCAACGCCTACGATGCGCGTTTCTACAACCGGCAGGTGACGATGCAGGCGTCGGGCAACAACACCGGCGCCACGACGGGCCGGCAACTCGTCGCGGGCGATGGCGTGCTGTCCTACGGCACGACGTCGGCGAGCACGGCGGCCTCGCGGCAGGTCGTGTTCGGCGGCGGCAACGGCCTGAAGTTCACCAACACGATCACGATCGGGCCGAGCTTCGAGTATCGCTGGAAGGACTTAACGTTCGACGGCGCGTATCAGATTTCCCATTCGCGAAACGACTACGACAATCTCGCGCACGGCTCGGTCGGAAACTCGCCGGTGAACAATCTCAACAACATCGGCTTCACGGCGACGCGCTCGAGCGCGGATTCCGCCGACTGGAAATTCGTTCAGACCGCGGGCGCGGACTGGGCGAATCTCGCGAACATGACGAACCCGCGCATCTCGGACGACAACCGGCAGGCGACGTCGGATCTGACGATCGGCGAGTTGAACGTGCGTTATCAGCTGCCGGTAAAACTGCCGACGGCGTTGCGCGCGGGCTTCAAGCTCACGGAGGACAGCCGCATCGCGAACAACTCGAACACCTACGACGTGTGGCGCTATGTGGGACCGGGAGGTGGTGCGACGGGGACGTTCGCGGATTTTCCGTCGCCGTTCGTGCTCTTTGGCCCGAACAACCAGGTCGGCGTGAAGTTCACGTCGATCGGCGGCGCGGGTGCGCCGGCGTTTCCGGATCGCGACGCGCTGGGACGGTTGTTCGCCAGCAACCCGGAATATTTCCAACGCGGCGAAAGTCTCGGCATCATCACGACGGCGCAGTATGAACAGGGGCGCTATCTGAACATTCCGACCTACGATCTCTCGGAGACGAGCACGGCGGGTTATCTGATGGCGAATTCCACGATCGCGAAGCTGCAGTTGCAGGGCGGCGTGCGCTACGAGAAGACGGATTTCGAATCGCTGGAGCAGGTGCCGCGGTCGTCGGCGGAAGTCGCGGCGGCGGGTTTTCCGGTGGATGCGTCCGGCAACCCGACGACGTGGGCCGGCGTGGACTATCGTTACGCGGATCGGCCGCGCGTGACGCGCCGGAGCAGCTACAACGATCTGTTTCCGAGCATGACGGCGAAATACACGGTGTTGCCCAATCTGCTCGCGGACATCGGCTGGGGAAAGACGATCAAGCGTCCCGACCTCGGCAAGCTGGCGGGCACGCAACGGATCAACGATTTCGCGGAGGAAGTGATCACGCCGAATCCGAACCTGCGGCCGGAGCGCGCGGAGAAGATCGCGGCGTCGGTGAGTTATTTCTTCGGCCGCAGCGGCAGCAACAATGTGCAGGTGGTTGCGAGTCACGCGAAGGTGCGCGATCTGCAGGAGGAGACGCGGTTGACGAGCGCGGAATTCGGCAACACCGATCCGCTCTACGAAAGCTATGAGTTCGTGAGCTTCGGCAACGTGGGGAATCCGGTGACGTTCCGCTCGATGGAGTATTCGTATTCGCAGTTCCTGAACTTCCTCCCGGGTTTCCTGCAAGGGACGTCGGTGAACGTTTCCTACACGCGGACCTACGCGAGCCGGCGGGTGCAGGGCACGGTGCCGCACGCGATCAAGGGCGGGATCAGCTATGGGTATAAACGCTTCCGGATTTCGCTGAACGGCGTGTTTCGCGACGACACGCCGGCGTTCCAGGGCCGCTCGGATCGTTATCAGAAGGCGAACGTGAAGTATGATTTGAGCGGTTCGATTCGGCTCACGGAGAACGTCAGCTTTTATTTTTCGGGCCGGAATATCTTCGAGGAACCGCATCGCCTGTATGAGATGAGCGCGGGGAATTCCGACGTGTTGTTCCGCCTGGAGAACTACGGCACGAACTGGAGCTTTGGGTTGAAGGGACGGTTCTAGGAGTCTGTCGGACTTAGGCGCACAAAGGCGTTTATAGATGCATATTCGATCTCACGGGACCTTTTTATCGCGAATAATCGATGCCAGATGGCCTTCATTTTCTAAGTCCGACAGACTCCTAGC
>JAEYYL010000315.1 GCA_023430825.1 Verrucomicrobiota bacterium
GCGCTGGAGCGTGAATCCTGTGTGAGCGCAGGCGCCTTTCCCATCTGCCGCGGCTCAGAACTTGTAGTTCGCGCTCAGCCGGTAATTCGTCGGCGTGCCGGTATAGACCATCGAGCGGTTGATGCTCGCCATCATGTAGTCTTCGTCGAGCGCGTTATCCACGTTCAACTGCACGCCCCAGTTGTGCTTCGACTGATACGCCAGGATCAACTGCACGAGCGTGCGCGAGCCCAGGTAGAACGTCGGTTGGTTCGGGATCACGTTGGTCGGCGTGCTCGCCGGCGTGAGGCCCGATGGCGCGTCGCCCGGACGATTCCCTATGTAATCGATCCCCACCGCCACCCGGAAGCCATCGAGCGCGGGCGTGTCCGCATCGAAGCTGTAGCTCACCAGGAGCGCGCCCGATTTTTCGGCGACGCCGCGGAATTCCACGTTGTTCGGATCGCGATTCTTGAAGTTCGTGTAGTTCGCGATGATCGAGATGTTCTTCGTCGGATTCGCGCGCAGCTCATACTCCCAGCCCTTCGCCTTGCGGTCGGAGAACAGCGCCGGCAGCAACGGACTCGGCGGCGGCGTCGTCAGGTTCGCCGGATTCGGCACCGAGAAATTGTCCTGCTTGATGTCGAAGTGCGAGATCGTGAAGTAGAGCTTGTTGTCCCACAGCTTCGTGCGGACGCCGTATTCGGTCTGCTTGGAACTCGTCAGGGCCGGCACCGTGTTCGTCGTGCTGTTGATCGACGGGCCATTCGACGTGGATTGCTCGGAGTAGGAATAATAGGCCGAGAAAACATCCTTGTAGGGCTTGATCACGACACCATACGACGGCAGGTCCGCGTCGGGCGCCACGCCGTGAAAGAAGTTCGTGATCAAACTGCGCGCGCGCTGGCGGTAGTAGTTTTTCGAGATCGCGCCGTTCAGGATCAAACGATTGTCGAGCAACGCGAGCGTCTCGGAAAGATAACCCTGGATGAAACGGTTGCTGGTGTGATTGCGGAAATTCAGCGTGCCGCGCGTCCAGTTCACATGCTGGTAGGTGTCGATGTTGAAGTTCGGCGCGGAGATGTTGTAGGCCTCGCTGCCGTAGTCGGTGGATTCGGTGAACGCGAAGCCGAGGAGCGTCGTGGATTTCAGCGATTCGTTTTCGACGATGTAGGCATAATCGTTCTGCACGTAGAACTGCCGCGGATCGTTGCGCGGATCGGTGCCGGAGCGCACGAACGTCCGCGTGGGCTGCGTCGCGATCGGCGAGCCGGCATAGGGCGGCGTCGAGGCATATTGCATGCCCGGAACGTAATTGCCGGTGAGCGGATCGCGGTTGCCGCCCGTGCCACCGGTGCTGTTGCCGGTGTTGAGCTGCGGCGCGTATTGCGACGTCTTGTGATACAGCGCGGCGAGCCGCATCTGGATGCCTTTCCAGATTTCCGCGGTGAAGAGCAGCTTGAAATCGTGCTGCTGGTCCGTGCGGTAAATGTCGTCCGCGTAAACGCTGAGATCCTTCGGCACGCCCGCAAGGATGTGCGCCTTCGTCTTCGTGCCGGCGGACGGATCGACCGGCAGCCCGAGATAGAGCGACGATCTCCAGTCGGT
This sequence comes from Verrucomicrobiota bacterium, assembly GCA_023430825.1. Classification (GTDB taxonomy): domain Bacteria; phylum Verrucomicrobiota; class Verrucomicrobiia; order Opitutales; family Opitutaceae; genus Opitutus. The sequence goes on from JAEYYL010000315.1 coordinate 1,588, forward strand.
ATAGATATACTGCAGCGTGAGCTCCGCGGTGTCGGAGAGGCGATAGGTCAGACCCGGCATGAACGTGAACGACCGAATCGAGGCGTCCTTCCACCAGTTGTCCCAGTCGCGCACCGACACGACGCCGCGCACCGCGATCTTGTCGTTGATCCCGCGATTCACGTCGAGGAACGCCGAGTTGGCGTCGAACTCGCCGACCTGCACGTTCACCATGCCGAAATCGCGAAACTGCGGCTTCTTCGTGGCGTTGTTCACCGTGCCGCCGGGCGACGTCGGCTGCGGTGCGAGGATGGCGTTCGGGCCTTTCACCACTTCGATGCGATCGACGACCGCCGGATCGAGACTCATGAAACCGCCGTAGGTGAAACCGTCGACCGTGCGGCCGTCCGCTTGAAACCCGCGCACGTTGGTGCGATCCTGGGCATTGGGCAGCGTCGACTCGCTGATGCCCGCGATATACTTCGTCGCGTCGAGGATCCGACCCGCGGCGACATCCATCAGCATCTCGCTCGTGATGACCGACACGTTTTGCGACGAGTCCATGATGCTGACGCGCACGCGGCCGGCTGATGTCGATTCGAGCGAGGTGTAGCGTCCGACCGACGACGCATCGGCGCTGACCTTGAAGAGCGACAGACGGACGACTTCGTCATCGGTGTTCTGCGGGGCAGCAGGCGCGGTCTGCGCGGCGAGCGGAGCGGCGCTGGCGATCAGGGCCAGAACCGTGAGGTGCTTGGTGAGGTTGTTCATGCTTGGGGGAAAGGATTCGCGCAGGCTCCGCCTGCACCGGAGGCGACGATGCCTCCGGTCTGTCGGGTGTTTTTTTGGGGGACGGGGGTTGGGGAACGTCAGCCGACAACGCGGCTTCTCCTCTACGACGAGCCAACGCGAAAGTCGGGCTACGCGGATTGCGGCGCGGGGAAAAAAATCGCGCGACGCCTTATCGGCTTTCACCCGCCTCGCAATCCACGGGTTGCGCCGCGCCCGGACTCCGCCAGCGTCGCCGGATGAACCTTGCCGAAGTCCTCGATCACGTCGCTACCCTCGCCCGCTCCGCGGGCGCGATCGCCATGCGCCACTTTGCGGCGCCCATTCCGACGACGCTGAAAAGCAGCCGCATCGACATCGTGACCGAGGCCGACACGGAAGCGGAGCGCCACATCGTCGGCGAGCTGCTGGCGCGGTTTCCCGACCATCACATCGTCGGTGAGGAAGGCGGAGGCCAGGGCGCGCCCGCCGGCTCGGCGCCGTATCACTGGTTCGTCGATCCGATCGACGGCACGGTGAACTTCGCGAGCAAGTTTCCGCATTTCTGCACGAGCATCGCGCTCGCGACCCCCGATCGCGAGCCGCTGCTCGGCGTCATCTACGATCCGACTCGCCGTGAGATGTTCACTGCCGCGCGCGGCGGCGGTGCGCACCTCAACGGCCAGCCCCTGCGCGTCACCCAAACCGCGGAGTTGATTGACGCCGTGATCACCAGCGGCTTTCCCTACGACAAGCACACCAATCCCGACAACAACCTGAAGGAATGGGCCGCGTTTCTCCTGAAGATCCGCGGCGAACGACGCCTCGGCTCGGCCGCGCTCGATCTTTCTTACGTCGCCGCCGGCCGGCTCGACGGCTATTGGGAAAAGGAGCTCAAGCCCTACGATGCCATGGCGGGCATGCTCCTCGTGCGCGAAGCCGGCGGCCAGGTGACCGACTACAACGGCGATCCCGACCCGCAGCGTCTCGACCTCAATCGCTACGTCGCCAGCAACGGCCTGCTCCACGACGCGATGCTGCGCGTGCTCCGCTCGGTCGCGTAGCCGCCCGCGCGGCGTTTCCGCAGCACCGCAAATGGAGCCGCGGCGCCCCCGCCGCGTTCCGCCTCCCCGCGCGGCGAGGACGCCGCAACTCCATCACTCTTCCACTAAATGTCGTCGATGCACGCTTCCTGCGTCACCCACCGCAGCTCGGTGTCCTTCATAAACCGCGTGGGCCAGGCGGCATTCGCCGCATCGTGATCGATCCCCACGAAGGCGATGATCCGACGACAATAGGCATCGGCCAGCTCCCACGTCGGCGCGGTGAGCAGCGTCTGGATGTCCTGCTGCAGGCCGGCCGGCTGCCGCGGCGCTTTCTCCAGCACGCGCAACATCCACTTGTGATACGGATAAAGGAGTTCGTTCTCCGTCAGCACGATCCGGCTGCCGAAAAGCACCAGTTTCTGGATCGAAAGAAAAACCAGATAAGCGTTCTGCTGGCGCAGCGCCTCGCTGTAATACCAGCGCCAGGCCAGCAACTGCGCGACGAACCGCTGGAGCCGCTCCGGCTTCTGCTCGACCGGAAACCGCACGACGCGGGCCAGCAGCTGCTCCAAATTCTGGATACGCGAAAACAGAATACGGTTCCCCTCGTAGGCGTAGCGGATCGGATCGCTCCCGCGTTCCGCCACCCGTTCGAGAAACGCAACGTCGACATACTTGCCGTCGATGTAGCCGTCGTAGGTGCACAGCGACCGGTTGTTGTAGTGCATCCGGTTCTCCTCCTGACGCCGGCGGTATTCGGCGGATTCGACGACGATCGTCACGTCGATGTCCGAGTCCGGTCTCGCAAAGCCGTGCGCCAGCGAGCCGCCCAAAATGAGCGCGAGCACGTTCGCATCGCCTTCAAAAGCGTTCACCAGGTTGCGGATCGATTGGTCGTGATGGGGTTCCATGGGGGCGACGCGAAGCAACTGTCCCCCGCACTGCGAGGCAACGTCGAACCTCGCCCCCGCGCCCCGCTGACCACCTACCCGCCCGAGGCGTGCAACCGCTGGAAATGCGCCGGAGAGATGCCGTGCACGCTCTTGAACAAACGCGAAAAATGATACGGATCGCCGTAACCGGCGCGCGCCGCGACTTCCTTCACGAAACCATCGCTGCGAATCAAGTCCTGCGCCGCCAGGTTCATTTTATGCCGCAGCAGATACTGATACGGGCTCACGCCTTGATAGCGGCGAAACAACCGGTTGATCCCCGACGGCTCCGCGTGCAGCGCCACCGCCACCTCCTCGAGCGAAGAGAACCGCGCGCCCTGCTCGTCGATCAGCGCCTTGCACCGCAGGAATCGCTCCCGCGCCGCCCCCTGCCTTCCGCCGCCGCGATCCTGCCTTCCCGCATTGATCTTGAGCAGCAACAGCTCGCCCAAATGCGTGCAGATCTCGCGCGCGAACGGCGTGTGCTCCGCCCCTTCGCGAATCAACAAATCGAATACATCGCGCAGTTCCCCGTGCCGCGCCAGCCGCAACGTCGCGCCGACGAGCGGTGCCTGCGCCTCGATCTTCGCCCGCGCCCCGCGGCCCGAAAAGCAGACGAAATATTTCAGCAGCGTCCCGCCCGGCTTCGTCTGCAACCGCATCGGCACCCCCGGTCCATGGGCAAAACACACCCCCGGCCGCAACGCCTGCACGTCCCCCGCGCCGAACTGCAGCGTTCCCTCGCCCTCCGCCACATACTCGAGCGTCGAAAACGGATACGTCGAACGCTGCACCGCATAACGCTCGCCGCACCGCTCGCGTCCGCCGAACGCCACCCGCACCGGTCCCGTCGCCCGTGGACCGAGCTCGAGAAAAAAATAGTCGCCCGAACCGACTTCCGGCGCGAGCAGCGCCTGCTCCGGCCGGGCGGAAACTGACTTCATGCGGCGAGTTCAGGTCGAATGCCTGTTTTGTCCATCCCATTTCCAGCATTGTCTATTCTGCCGGCCTCCGTTCTGTGCGAAATTATCCCCGCTGCGTTCCCCACCCTCCCCGCGCCTTCGCGCAAATATCCATGTCCCAACCTCCCGTCCTCCTCGTCGCCAACGGCGACCTCCGCCAGTCCGCCAACGAAAAATGCTGGCCCGCCCAGGCCGCCATGGAAAAACAGCTCGCCGCCGCCGTCGCGCGCCTCGGCCGCAAGCTGGTCCGCGCCCACCCTTACCAGCCGAAGCTGAAACACGGGTTCATCGCCTCCCAAAAAGAGGGCATGGCCGTCTTCGCGAAGATCGATCCCGACGCGCCGCTCATCGTCGCCGAAAGCGTCTGGCAGTATTCGCATCATCTGCTCCACGGCTTGATCTCGCACCGCGGTCCGATCCTCACCGTCGCCAACTGGTCCGGCACTTGGCCCGGCCTCGTCGGCATGCTCAATCTCAACGGCTCGCTCACCAAGGCCGGCGTCGCCTACTCGACACTCTGGAGCGAGGACTTCACCGACGAACTTTTCCGCGATGGCCTCGCGCGCTGGCTTTCCACCGGCCGCGTGAAACATCCGACGCCCCACGTCCGCCCGCTCGCGCGCGCCAAGTTGCCGTCGCGCGCGGAGAAAGTCGCCCGCGCGCTCGCCGGCGAACTCCGCACGCGCAAGGCCATCATGGGCGTTTTCGACGAGGGCTGCATGGGCATGTATAACGCCATCGTCCCCGACGAACTGCTCTTCCCCACCGGCGTTTACAAGGAGCGCCTTTCGCAATCCGCCCTCTACTACGCCGCGACGCAGGTGCCTGAGACGGAAGCGCGCGCCGTTTATGCCTGGTTGAAGAAGAAGGGCATGACGTTTCACCTCGGCCGCAACGAGGCCACCGAGCTCACGGAGCAACAGATTCTCTGGCAGTGCCGCACCTACATCGCCGCTCTCCGGCTCGCCGACGAGTTCGGCTGCGACACCATCGGCATCCAATACCAGCAGGGCCTCAAGGACCTCCTTCCCGCCTCCGATCTCGTCGAGGGTCTCCTCAACAACGCCGACCGCCCGCCGGTGAAAAACGCCGCCGGCCGCGTCATCCGCCCCGGCGAACCGTTGCCGCATTTCAACGAGGTCGACGAATGCGCCGGCCTCGACGGCCTGCTGACGTTCCGCGTCCACCGCGCGCTCGGCCAGCCCGTCGAAAACACGCTGCACGATCTCCGCTGGGGCGACTTCGACCGCAGCGGCACCACGCCCGATTACGTGTGGGTTTTCCTCATCTCCGGCAGCGCACCGCCCGCGCATCATGTTAATGGATACAAGGGCACCGACTCCCACCGCCAGCCCCCGATGTATTTCCGGCTCGGCGGTGGCACCGTCCGCGGCGTCGCCAAGCCCGGCGAAATCGTCTGGAGCCGCGTCTTCGTCGAGAACGGCAAACTCAAGATGGACCTCGGCCGCGCCAAGGTCATCTCCCTCCCGCCGGCGGAAACCGAGCGCCGCTGGCGCGAAACCACGCCGCAATGGCCCATCATGCACGCCGTCACCTACGGCGTTTCCCGCAACCAGATGATGGCGCGCCACAAGGCCAACCACATTCAGGTCGCCTACGCGAAGAGCGCCCGCGACGCCGACCTCGCCCTCTACACCAAGGCCGCGCTTGCCCGCGACCTCGGCCTCGAGGTCTCCCTCTGCGGCACCCGCGCCGACGGCTCGCCCTTCTGAAGGTAGGAGCCTGCTTGCAGGCGATAATCGTGCACCTCCCTTCCTTTGCCACCCAGCACCTGCCAGCAGACTCACACCCTTGAAATCCAGTTCACCGCTCCCCGCGCTCCTCGCTCTCGCGCACGACCTCGGCCGCGAGGATCGCCGCCTCGCGATCCTCGGCGAGGGCAACGTCTCCACCCGCCTCGCCGACGGCACGTTCCTCGTCAAGGCCAGCGGCAGCAATCTCGCCACGCTCGATGCCGCCGGCGTCACCGCCTGCCGCTCGCGCGAGCTGCTCGCGCTGCTCGACCGTCGCAATATTCCGGATACGCAGGTCGACGACACCCTGCTCGCTTCCCGCACCGCCCCCGCCGCGCGCAAGCCATCCGTCGAGGCGATGTTTCACGCCTGGCTGCTCACCCTCCCCGGCGTCGCGTTCGTCGGCCACACCCACCCCACCGCGGTCAACAGTGTCCTTTGCTCCGCGCACGCGAAAACTTTCGCCACCCGTCGCCTCTTCCCCGACGAAATCGTCTGCTGCGGATCAGCATCGGTCCTCGTTCCCTACACCGACCCCGGCTTGAAACTCGCCCAGGCGATCCGCGCGCAGGTCGAGCGCTTCCGCGCGCGCCGCGGCACCGTGCCACGCGTCATTCTGCTGCAAAATCACGGGCTCATCGCACTCGGCGCCACGGCCAATGCCGTCCTCGCCGCCACCTTGATGACCGCGAAAGCCGCCGAGATCACGCTCGGCGCCGCCGCACTCGGCGGTGCGCGTTATTTGTCCGCGCGCGACGTGGCGCGCATCGCCGGTCGCACCGACGAGCATTACCGGCAGAAAGCCCTCGGGCTTTGATTTTCGCCCGATTTTTTCTTTGCCGCACGCCGCGTGCGGCTGTCCGTTATTCCGACGCACCCCTGCGTCGTGCGCCCGGCTCCCTTTTACCGCGCGCTCCGCTTTCGAATTCTCCCCATGAAAACCCTCCTTCCCCTCGTCTTCGCCCTGCTCGCCGCTCCGCTCGCCTTCGCCGCCGAAACCATCGCGGTCATCCCGAAAGGCACCACCCACGCGCACTGGAAATCCGTTGAGGCCGGCGCGCGCAAAGCCGGCCAGGAACTCGGCGTCGAAATCATCTGGAAAGGCCCGCTCCGCGAAGACGACCGCGCGCAACAGATCGGCGTCGTCCAGCAGTTCGTCGCCTCGGGCGTCTCCGCCATCGTCCTCGCCCCGCTCGACGAGAACGCGCTGCGCGGTCCCGTGAAGAGCGCGATGGATCGGAAAATCCCCGTCGTCATCCTCGACTCCGGACTGAAGGGCGAAGCCGGCAAGGACTTCGTCAGCCTCGTCGCGACCGACAACCGTCGCGGCGGCGAACTCGGCGGCGCCGAACTCGCCCGCCTCCTCGATGGCAAGGGCAAGGTCGTCCTCCTCCGCTATGCCGAAGGCTCCGCCAGCACCGCCGAACGCGAAGCCGGTTTTCTCGACGTCATCCGCCGCCATCCCGGCATCGAAGTCATCGTCGACAACCGCTACGCCGGCGCCACCGTGTCGACCGCGCAGGACGCCGCGATGAACCTCCTCGACAAGGTTCGCGAGGCCGATGGCATTTTCTGCCCCAACGAGTCCAGCACGCAGGGCATGCTGCTCGCGCTCCGCCAGACCGGCCTCGTCGGCAAGAAAATCTTCGTCGGCTTCGACACCTCACCCGCGCTCATGTCCGCGCTCAACCGCGGCGACATCCAGGCGCTCGTCGCGCAAAACCCGACGCGCATGGGCTACCTCGGCGTCGTCACCGCCGTGAAACACCTCCGCGGCGAAACGGTGGAGACCAGCATCGACACCGGCTGCGAACTCGTGACGAAGAACAACCAAAACGACCCCGCGATCAAAGCCGTGCTGGGGAAGTGAAATTCGTGAAAACGGTAATCGTGAAAACTGAAAATCGGGCATCGAAAATCTAGAATCAGCCCCGCCCGCACACCTCCGGAAATTTCAAGTTTCCCGATTTCACGATGCCCGATTTCAAGATTCCCCGCCCATGACACAGGATCAGCTCTCCGGCCGCCTCTGGGACTTCGCTGCGCGTGTCGGAAAAGTCGTCGATGCTTTGCCGGAAACGCGCTTGGGCCGACACGTCGCCGGTCAATTGGTCCGGTGCGGCACCTCCGCCCCACCGAACTACGACGAAAGCGGCGCTGCCGAAAGCCGCGAGGACTTCGTTCATAAACTCAGCGTGGCATTGAAGGAACTACGAGAAACCCGCGGCTGGCTCAGGTTTGTGGTTAAGGCGGAATTGCTACCGATGTCCAAATTGGGAGCGGCGATCGACGAAGCGGAACAGCTTTGTCGCATCCTTGGAAAATCGGTCCTCACCGCCAAAACCCGCCCGCTCGGCCGCGGAATCGTGAAAACTGAAAATCGGGCATCGCAAATCTAGAATCAGCCCCGCCCGCATACCTCCGGAGAATTTCAAGTTTCCCGATTTCACGATGCCCGATTTCAAGATTCCCCATTCCCGTCTTCGCCTCTCCGGCATCCGCAAACGCTTCGGCGCCACCCATGCCCTCTCCGGTGTCGATCTCACCGTCGCTCCCGGCGAAGTGCACGCGCTCATCGGCGAAAACGGCGCCGGGAAAAGCACGTTGATGAAAATCCTCTCCGGCGTGCACACCCCTGACGCCGGCACGATCGAGCTCGACGGACGCCCCTTCGCCCCGCGAGAGCCGCTGGAAGCGCGGCGCGCCGGCGTCGTCATGGTCAACCAGGAGCTCGCGATCGCTCCCCATCTCACCGTCGTCGAAAACGTCGTCCTCGGCGCCGAGCCTTCCCGCGGCTTTCTCCGCCACGCCGAGGCGCGACGCCTCGCGGCCGACGCCCTTGCTCAACTCGGCCGGCCCGACATCCCGCTCGATGCGCGCGCCGGGAGTTTGAGCATCGCCGCGCAACAACTGATCGAAATCGCCCGCGCACTCGCGCTCGGCTGTCGCGTGCTCGTGCTCGACGAGCCGACCAGCAGCCTCACCCGCACCGACACCGAAAACCTCTTCCGCCTTGTCCGCCGCCTCCGCGACCAGGGCCAGTCGGTCGTTTACATCTCGCATTTTCTCGAGGAAGTGCAGGCGCTCTCCGATCGCTACACCGTGTTGCGCGATGGCGTCAGCGTCGCCACCGGCCGCACCGCCGACACCACGCCCGCCGAGCTCGCGCGCCACATGGTCGGCCGCCAGGTCAGCGATCTCTACCGCCGCACCGCACGCACGCCGGGCGAAGTGCTCCTTTCCGCCAACAACCTCGCCGGCCCGCAAAAGCCGCTCTCCGCCTCGTTCGAACTCCGTCGCGGCGAAGTGCTCGGCCTCGCCGGCCTCATCGGCGCCGGCCGCAGCGAACTGCTGCGCGCCCTCTTCGGCCTCGATCCCGTCCAGCGCGGCACCGTGCGCCTCGCCGCCGCGAGCGGCGCCGCCACGCCCGGCCGGCGCTGGGCGCAGGGCGTCGGACTCCTCAGCGAGGATCGCAAAACCGAAGGCCTGGCGCTCGACCTCTCGCTCTCCGACAATCTCACGCTGCCCAAACTCCCCGCGTGGCTCCATCCCTCCACGCTCGCCGCCGAGTCCGCCCAGTGGCTTGAGAAACTCGGCGTCCGTTGCGCGGGCCCCGATCAACTCGCCGGACAACTCTCCGGCGGTAATCAACAGAAGGTCGCGCTCGGCCGCCTGCTCCGCAACGGCGCGGAAGTCCTGCTCCTCGACGAACCCACGCGCGGCGTCGACATCGGCGCGAAACAAAACATCTACCGCCTGATCGACGACCTCGCGAACTCCGGCAAGGCCGTGCTGATGGTGAGCAGTTATCTCCCTGAATTGCTCGGCACCTGCGACCGCATCGCCGTGATGTGCCGCGGCGTCCTCGGCCCCGCCCGCCCCGTCGCCGAATGGGACGAACACCAGATCATGCTCGCCGCCACCGGCGCCGCCGCCGCGTAGTGCTTTTTCAACCACGGATGAACACGGATAAACACGGATTCACAGACCCGAAATATCGTAGAGTCGCTGTTCACTCGGAAGCAGCGCGAGACACACCAACGCGCCCTCGCAGTAATTATTCCATCGGTGTCCATCCGTGTTCATCCGTGGTTAAAAATCACCAGCCGTTCCCGCGTCCATGACCGATTCCCCCCGCTCCCCCTTCGCCGCTACCGCCCTGCGTGCGCTCGCTTCCGCGGGCCCGCTCTTCGGGCTGATCCTGGTCACCGCGCTTTTCGCCGCGCTGCGTTTCGAGACGTTCGTCACCTTCGACAACTTCGCGATCATCCTCCAGCAAACCGCGGTCATCGGCATCGCCGCACTCGGCATGACGCTCATCATCATCGCCGGAGGCATCGACCTTTCGGTCGGCTCCATCATCGCGCTCGGCTCCGTCATCATCGCGTTGCTGATCGACCGCGGTTCGTCGCCCCTCGTCGCCGCCGTCGCCGGGATCGGTGTGTCCGCGCTCTGCGGTGCGTTCTCCGGACTGTTGATCACGAAGCTCCGCCTGCTCCCGTTCGTCGTCACGCTCGGCATGATGGGCGCGCTGCGCGGCGCGGCCAAGGGTGTCGCCGGCGAACAACCCATTTATCCCGAGGAAACCTGGATCAACAGCCTCATGCGCCTCGGCGAACGCGGCTCCTTGCCCACCGGCGTGTGGCTCACGCTCGGCCTCGCGTTGATCGTGGGCGTCGCCCTGCGCCACACCCGTTTCGGCCGGCACGTGTTCGCCGTCGGCTCCAGCGAACTCACCGCGCGCCTCTGCGGCGTCCCGGTCGAACGCGTTAAACTCCTCGTCTATACGCTCGGCGGCGTGTTCGCCGGCTGCGCGGCCGTGCTGCAGTTCGCGTATCTGACCGGTGGCGACCCGACGACCGCCGTCGGCCTGGAGTTGAACGTCATCGCCGCCGTCGTCATCGGCGGCGCGAGCCTCGCCGGCGGCCAAGGGGGCGTCACGGGCACGCTCGTCGGCGCCGTGATCATGAGCGTGGTCGCCAACGGCTGCACGAAACTCGGCCTGCCCAACTGGGTGCAGGAAATCGTCACCGGCGGCATCATCGTCGCCGCCGTGCTCCTCGACTACGTCCGCCGCCGCACGCCCCGCGGCGCCGCCTGATCGGTAGGGCGCGGTCTCCGACCCGCCCTTCAGCGCCAGCGCGCCTCCCGATTCATGGCGAAACCTCCACAATCACACGTCGATACCGCGTCAACGACGGCGCGCCGTCATCCGTCACCGCCAGCACGATGTGCAGCGTTCCCTTCGGCTGCGACCGGCCTCCCGGCACGGTGAACCACGCCTGCGACTGTTCCGCTTGCTCGATCTTCAGCGGATCGCCGGTCCGTCCTGACGACAGCAAAAACGTCCCCGGCTCGCCGTAGTAGAACCACCGATACGCCAGCGCATCCCCGTCGGGATCGCTCGAGCCCGCGGCGCTCAACTCCACGCGCGCGCCCGGCTTCGCGCTCAACCGCGCCGGATGCCCGAGCACCGCCACCGGCGGATGATTCGCCTCGCCTGGCGGCTTGATCGTCCAGTCCATCCGCGCCGCGAACTCGTTCTGAAACGCCTCCCGCCACCGCCAGATCGTCGCATGATTGCTCGTGTGCCAACGGCCATCGGCGCCCAGCACCTCGTCCTCCGTGTCCGACCAGAACGGACGCGTCTCCGGCTCGAGAAACCATTTCCGCCACCGCGGCGTGTAGCGTTCGTAACGCCCACCCCAGCTCCCCCAATCCGGTCGCTCCGGGTCGCCGAGCCCGTTGTTCACCAGGTAAAGAAACGACGGCGTGTCGCCCTCCATCATATATTCGATTTTCGGATACTCCGCGCCCAGCGGCCCCTTCGCGCGCACGTTCCGGTCGAGCCATGCGTCGCTCACGATCGCCCGGTCCCCGCCCGCGAAACGGCCGTGAAACTCATCGCCGCTGATCCCGCTCCACGTCGCGTAATGATACCCGCCGCCGGCGTGAACGCCGGGGCTCGCGATGTAAAATAGCTCCGGAAAATTCTTTCGAATCCACGGACCACTGTCGTCCTGATCGGAAATCGTGTAAACCCGCAACCGCGCCACGAACGCCCCCAGCTCCTCCGCCGATCGCGTCGCGCGCACTTTCCACAACGCCTGCGCCAGCACGTTCGATCCGCCCCACACCGTCACCCAGAGCGGCCGCGGATCGCCGCGATCGGCCGCCGCGATCAGGCGCTCAGAGCCGTCCGAGTCCTTCCCTTCGCCGACGCCCGCCATCCCGTAAACCGGCAGCCCTTCGCCAATCCGCGAAAGCAACTGCTCCGCCGCAGGGTAACCGGCCTCGTGCCGCTCGAGATTGTCCCGCACCTGGCCGTAGGCCTCCACGATCCGCCGTATCCGCTGCGGTGCGACGCGGTCCCGCAGATGTTCGGAGGTCGTGGCGATCAGCCCCTCGACCTCCCAGTGGCTGCCGAACGTCAGAAAACGCACCAGCGACATCGCATCATCCGGCTCGTTTTCGATGTCCGTCAGGACAAACACCCGCACCTTTTCCGTCGGCGGTTCCGCCCACACCGTCACGCTGAACGCAAAAAGAACCAGCAGGCCAAGCAGGGGTTTCATGGTGCACGCGACCGTAGGAGCTCCGCGCGGCAAGGCGAGCGGAGACGCTCGTCCCGCCCGCTGTAATCCACCGGCCGAAAGCCCGCGCTCAACCCCGCGCCCCGGCAGGACGGAGCGCGCTGCGCGACGTCGCCGGTGACCCCGCCGCTGGAGCCGCCCCGACCCACGGCTTGCCGGCCGGCAGCAATTCGCGCCCGTAGATCTCGTTCAGGATGATGCGCGCCATCATATACCACGCACTCAAGGCGCACCCGATCAGCACGACCGCCGCCACGGTGTTCATGACCGGAAAGCCGAAATGCCCGATGTCCAGCAGCACGAAACCCGCGAGCAGGAGCGTGAACGTCAACGCCATCGCTCCGTGTATCCGCAAAGCTGCTACCCAGAGAATCGCGGTGAGCAGCGTCCACGCGACCAGGAACCAGCCCACGTCCGTCGTCGTCGGCTGGAACACACCGAAATGCCCCGCCAGCTGCATCGCGCAGAGCGCGATCCAGAACGCGCCATACGAGGTGAACGCGCAGTAGCCGAAATTGTTTCCCGTCTTCATCTCCTGCAGCCCCGCCAGCAACTGCGCAATACCGCCGAAGACCAGCCCCAGCCAGATCACCGGCCCGTTGCCCACCAGCCCCAGATTGTGGAGTTGGAGGACGAGCGTCGTCAGACCGAAGCCGGCGAGGCCGACGACAGCGGGATTGCACATTTTGGGAGCGGAGGAGTTCGCGGAGGACATGACGGAAGCGGCCACGACAGGGCGTCCCCGAAAGCCCGTCGAGCGTCCAGCAGCCGTGCCCCAACGATTCGCCGCCGGCTACTGACCGGGATAAGCCGCCGCCTCGCGCAACGCGTGCGGCAATCACCGCAAACGATGCGGAGCCGCCTCCGATCCGGCGGGCCAACCTGAGCGATTCTCGCCACTTCCACCATTGCCGCGCGGGAAACCGGCGTCAGCGTCGCGGGGCTTCATGCCTCCCTTCGCCACGATTCTCACGCATCCCGGCGGCGCGCACGCCGATGAATTTCTCGCCTGCAGCCTCCTGCTCACGCTTCACCCCGCGCCCATCGTGCGCCGCGAACCCTCCACGAACGACCTCGACGATCCCGCCGTATGCGTCGTCGACGTCGGCCACCGTCACGAGCCCGCGCGCAATAATTTCGACCATCACCAACTGCCGAAGGATCATCCGCCGACCTGCGCGCTCTCCCTCGTGCTGCAACACCTCGGCCTCTACGACGACGCCCGTCAGTTCTGCGACTGGCTCGAGACCACCGAATGGTTCGACACCCGCGGTCCAATCGGCACCGCGCAATGGCTCGGCACCACCCCCGACATCCTCGCGCGGCTCAACTCCCCCATCCACACCTCCCTCCTCCGTCGTTTCGCCGCTTCTCCCCGCGTGGAGCGCGGCGAACCACTCTGGGAAATCATGCGCATGATCGGCGCGGACATCGTCGACTACGTCAAGTCGCTCCGCACGCGGCTCGACCTTCTCGCGCGCACCGCGGATTTCTGGACGCTCGATCTGCCCGGCGGGCCGGCGAAAATCCTTTTTCTCGCGCGCACCGATCCGCCGCTCGACGACCCGTCGCTGGGGCTCGATCGTTTCATTCAAGCGCGCAGACTGGGCGACGAGGTCGTCGGCCTCGTGAGTCCCGACCGCCGCAGCACCGGCTACGGACTCGAACGCTATCGCGACAATCCACGGCTCGACTTCACGCGCATCAGCGGCCGGCCCGGCGTGCATTTCGCGCACGCGCGCGGCTTCGTCGCCAAGACCACCGTCACCGACATCGCCGAACTCAAATCCCTGCTCGCCGTCGCCGCCGGGGCCGCCGCTTGAGTCAACGGATCGCCGCGCGCACTTGCGCGAGATCCACGCAGATGTCGCGGCGGTTGGCCGCCGTCGCCTGCCCCAACGGCTCCGCGCCCGCAGCGACGACCGGCCGGTAATCGAGCCCGCACAGCGCCGCGAGCCGCCAAAAGCAGCCATGCACGTAGGAGCGGTTGAAACACTCCACCACCCGCGTGGCCGGTGCGCAGAAAATCACGTTGGCCAGCCCGGCTCCGTGCGGCGCGACCACGATCTTCGCCCCTCGAAACGCCGCGATCTGCTCCGGCCACGACAACGCCTCGAGTCGCACCTTCGCAAAACCTGCCGACTCCAACTCCGCCCAAAGCTCCCGCTCATTGACGACGTTTCGCCGCCGAGCATTTTCGCGCGTCACATAGACGCGTTCGCCAAACGTCGATTGCTCGGGTGGCAGCGACGCCGCAAACGCCGCGACGAGATCGATCCCGCTCCGCGTCGGCCAGACCACTGTGCCGGCCAAACTCGGAACGACGAGTTCGTCGCACTGGAAATGCGCGGTGCGCTCCGCCTCCAGCACCGCGCCGGTCCAGCCTCGGCGCGCAAGCGCGAGCGCGGCGAACGACGGCGCGCCGTGCGCGATCACCCTGTCCGCTTCGTCGCGGCGCAGGCTGAGCAATCGCGGCAGTTCATCCAGCAGCCAGTGCCCGTAGCCCTTGCTCAGCGCGCTGGCAACGACCGCCGTCCGTCCGCGAACCAGCTTCGGCGGTGGAAGATTCGCGCCGCGCAGCAGCCAGTGCCGTTCGAACGGTTTGCCGAAATCCAGCGACACGTCGCGCGCGATGCTCTTGCCATCGGGCGACAACACGATGCCCGCCCCGAAAACGCGTCCGCCCGGCAACCGCGCGATGAACCGCGGCGGCATTTCCATCCGCGCCTCCGTCGCCCAGAACTCGCACAGTTCGCGACTCGCTTCGGCCGGCAACGGATACTCCACGGTCTCGACGGACGCCCCTGTTTCCAGCGCCCCGCCGCAACGCGCCACGATGTCCGCGAGCGATTCGCACACGATCGGAGGCGGAAGAATGGAGGGGGAGAGCGTCACTCGCCGTCGGTCTGCCCCACCCCGCGCCGCTTTTCAAATTCTCTCGCTTGCGCCGGCAAACCACCACGGCACGCGCAGCCTTGAGTTTTTTCCCCGTCCGGGCGTTGTCGTTCAACGCGCCGCAACCATGTCCGAGTTCGTCAACATCTCCGTTTACAAATTCACGCCGCTCGACGCCGCCGCGCTGCCCGGCTGGCGGGAGCACCTGCGCCACCTGTGCGGAGCCGCGGACCTGCGCGGGACGATTCTGTTGAGCACCGAGGGCATCAACCTTTTCGTCGCCGGCACGCGCGCGGCGATCGATGCGCTGCTCGCGACCTTGCGCGCGCTGCCCGGCCTCCACGATCTCGCGCCCAAGGAAAGCCTCAGCACGGAGCAGCCGTTCAACCGGATGCTGGTGAAAATCAAAAAGGAAATCATCGCCTTCGGTATCGAAGGAATCGATCCGGCACGGCGGCCCAGCCCGAAGCTGCCCGCCCGCACCCTGAAGCAATGGCTCGACGAGGGCCGGCCGGTCACGCTCCTCGACACGCGCAACGACTACGAGATTCGCATGGGCACATTTCGCGGCGCCCTGCCCGCGCGCATCGACCACTTCCGCGAGTTTCCCGCCGCCGTCGCCCGCCTCCCCGCCGAATTGAAGGAACGCCCCATCGTGATGTTCTGCACCGGCGGCATTCGCTGCGAAAAAGCCGGCCCCTATCTCGAACAGGCCGGGTTCAAGCAGGTGCACCAACTCGACGGCGGCATCCTCAAGTATTTCGAGGAGTGCGGCGGCGCGCATTACGAGGGCGAATGCTTCGTCTTCGACCGCCGCGTCGGCGTCGATCCGTCCCTCCGCGAAACCAACTCGGTCCTCTGCTATAACTGCCAGCTCCCGCTGACCGAGGCCGAACAACGCGACCCACGCTACGTCCCCGACCTCAGTTGCCCCCACTGCGCCGCGTCCCAGCCGCCCATCCCCGTCATTTAGTTTCCCGTCCGGCACGCAACCCGCTCTGAGCGGGGGGCATGTTTCTGCGTATCATCCACGTCACGCGCTACGAATATTCGCAGCCCGTCACGTTCGCGCCTCACGCGATCTATCTGCGTCCACGCGAATCGCCGCGCCAGCGCCTGCACCGTTTCGAACTCACGCTTTCCTCGCCCGCCCGCCGCGTCGCCACCAATGATCCCGAGGGGAACGCGCTGGAATGGGCTTACTTCGACGCGAGCACCTTCGCCTCCGCACTCGAGTTTCGCGCCGAGTCGCTGGTCGAGACGCTGGACGAGAACCCGTTCGACTTCTTCCTGAAACCATCGGCGCTGACGTATCCTTTTCTTTACGACAACGGCGAACATTACGTCCTCACGCCGTATCTTGCGCCGCCCGCCGGCACCGATCCCGCCGCGCTGCGTGCCTGGCTCGACACGCATCTCACCGCGCCCCCGGCCGACACCGTCGCCTTCCTCACCGCGCTGAACATCGCAGTGAAAAACGCCCTCGCCTACACCGTGCGGGAGGAACCCGGCATCCAGACGCCGGCGCAAACGCTCGCTTTCGGCAGCGGCTCCTGCCGCGACTACGCCGTGTTTTTCATCGCGCTCTGCCGCTCGCTCGGTATCGCCGCGCGCTTCGTCAGCGGCTACCTTCACGAACCGCCGGCACCTGGCGTCACCCATCCCGTGCCGCCGACCCTCCACGCGTGGGCCGAAGTTTACCTCCCCGGCGCCGGCTGGCGGGGGCTCGACCCAACGCGGGGCATGGCGTGCGACGACTGCTGGGTGCCGATCGCGCATTCCGCCATCGCCGAAAGCGTGAACCCCGTTCAAGGCACCTTCTTCGGCGCCGGCGTCGCATCGACGATGCACTCTCACCTCACCCTCGCCCCCTCGTGAACCGCGCTCACGCCGCCCCGGTTTCCCGTGGCCCGCTCCGTGAGGAGCGGGATTTCCTGCGCCGTCCGCCCTCACCCTCCGCCTGATGCACGCTCCCTACGACGCGGATACCTGGTCCCACATCCTCGCCTGCGCTGGTCTCGTCGAAGCGTCCTTCCGCCAGGGCGGCACCACGCTCACGATGGGCGGCGAGCCCACCTTCGTCCCCGCGCAGCCCGAAGGCGCAGAATGGCAGACCGCCGCGCTCGGCCCCACCAAACTGACCCGCGCCCGCCAGCTCGCGCGCGAATTCGTGCGCACGGCCTGGCCCGGCGCGGTCGTGCTCGAGACCTCCGGAAAACACTATCCCGGCGAACCGCTTCCGCGCTGGACATTGCTCATCCAGCGTCGCGCCGACGGCGTGCCCGTCTGGCAAGACATCACCCGCCTGCGCGCCGACACCGCGCCCGGCACGCACACGATCGAGCACGCGCGCGCCTTCGTCGCCGCGCTCGCGCAAAACCTCGCACTTTCCGCTCCACCCGAGCTTCCGCTCACCGAACCCGCCTCGCCGTCGTTGATCGTCGGTCACGTGCTCCCGCTCGATCACGACGGCACACGCTGGATCACCGACGATTGGTCCGCTGCCCTCGGCGCCGGGCCGCTCACGCTTCTGCCCGGCGACAGCCCCGCTGGCCTGCGGTTGCCGCTCGCCGCGCTCGCACCGCATCATCTCCACCGCGCGCTCACCGCCGAAATTCGCGACGGCACGCTCACGCTCTTCGTGCCGCCGCTTCTCCCCGCGGCCTACCTCGAACTCGTGGCGAAGATCGAGGCGACGTTCGCCGCGCTGGACCTGCGCGACGTAATTTTAACTGGATACGCGCCGCCGCCCGAAGCCGCCCTGCCGACCATCGGCATCGCGAGCGATCCCGGCGTGCTCGAGATCAATCTCACGCCTTGCGCCACGTGGGCCGATTACGACCGCCAGCTTGCTCAACTCTATGCCGCCGCGACCGCCTGCGACCTCCACGCGCGCAAACTCCAGTTCAACGGCCGCGAGGTCGGCACCGGCGGCGGCGCGCATCTCGTGTTCGGCGGCCCCACCTCCGAGCTTTCGCCGTTCTTCTCCTGCTGCGGCCTGCTGCCCTCGATCATCCGCTACTGGCAGCATCACCCCGCGCTCAGTTACGCGTTTACCGGCACGTATCTCGGTCCGAGTTCGCAGGCGCCGCGGATCGACGAATCCACCTGCGAAGCACTCTATGAACTTGAGATCGCCTGCGCCGGCGCCGAGAACCTCGGCTCGCCGCAAAATCTCGCGCTCTTCGATCTCCTTTTCCGCGACCTGCTGATGGACCGCTCGGGCAACACCCACCGCGCCGAGATCAGCGTCGACAAGCTCTGGAATCCCTTCGCGCCGAATGGCCGGCTCGGCCTCGTGGAATTTCGCGCGTTCGAAACCCATCCCCAACCCGCCGTCCAATCCGTCGTCGCCCTTCTCGTCCGCACGATTCTCGCCCGGCTCTGCGCCGACCCGTTTCGCACGCCGTTCATCCGCTGGGGTGGCGAACTCCACGATCGCTTTTTCCTGCCCGCGTTCGTGGGGGAAGACCTCGCCGCGATCTGCGCGGATTTGACGGCGCACGGTTTTCCGTTCGACGCCGCCTGGCTCCGCCCGGCGTGGGAGTGGCGTTTCCCCGCGCTCGGCGAATTCGTGCTCGGCGATCGCGCCGCCGGCGAGTTTCGCGTGGAGTTCCGGCAGGCGCTCGAAGCCTGGCCGCTCCTCGGCGAGACGCCTAACGCCGGCACTGTCGCGCGCACCGTGGATTCGAGTGTCGATCGCCTCGAGGCGCGCGTCTCCGACGCGAAGGTCCTCGAAGGCGGACTGCTCCTCGTCAACGGCCTGCCCTGCGAATTTCGCGCGACCGCCGATGGCGGCGCGGCCTGCGGCATCCGCTATCGCGCGTTCTATCTCACGCCTTCGCTCCAGCCGCACGTGCCCCCGCATGCGCCGCTGCTCATCGAGTGGATCGATCGCGCGACGCTGAAGGTCGTCGCCGCCGCACGCTGGCACGTCTGGAATCCGCGCAACGAGCCCTACGCCGCGGCCCCGCGCGATCCCACCGAAGCCGCCGCCCGACGCGCCGAGCGCTGGCAACCCTGGCTGCCCACGCTCGGACAACCGCGTTTCGTGCCGAAGATCGATTTCCCACCGGAAGGCCGGCACACGCTCGACCTCCGGCGTTATCCCGCGCAATCGCGGTGACGCCGCGATTCTCGGAAGGCAGGAGCCGTGCGCGCCGCTCGAAAGCTACCGCCGCTCCTGCTCCACCGACACGACTTTGCCGTCACGGAAAACGACTTCGTCGCGCGAGCGTTCCCGACGTCCGGGCACATTCAAATAATAAGGATAGTAAGGGCTGCCCCAGCCGCGGTGATACCAACCGCGATACAGCAGCATGCCATCGTTGCCTTCATAGTGCACATACGACCACACCTCGCTGTGCCCGCTCGCGTCGATCCGTTCACGCACCCGGTCCGGATCGCCCAGCGCCAGTTTCACCATGTCCGGCGTGAAATCGATTCCGACCCGCCCTTCGCGCACCATCTGCTGCTGCTCGGCCGTGAGCTGCTGGAACAACTCCGGCTGCTTCGCGATCCGCGTCTCCGGCGTCGAGCAGCCGCTCAACACCACCAGCGCCGTCACCGCACCCAACAAGCTGAAAAAGATTTTCATGAGGAAAAGGAGGTTGCCCTGCTGTGAAAGCATACTCACGCCCGCGGTTCCGCAAATCGGATCGCACGCCGCGCGCCTGCGCGTCGCGAAGTTAGGCTCGCGCCACCGGCCCTTCACCCGCTGAGCTCGTCGCACCTCTATCGTGAAGACCCTCGTTCTCTGGGATATCGACAGCACCCTCATTGTCTCCGGCGGCGCCGGCGAACGCGCACTCGTCACCGCCTTGCACCGCGCCTTCGGCATCATCGGCACCCTGGAGGAGGTCGAACTTGCCGGCCGCACCGATCGCTGGATCGCGCGCCGGATCCTCGCGAAGTTCGCCGTCCCGCCCACACCCGACAACGTCTCCCGCTACCTCGAGGGTTACCTCCACGCCCTGCCCGGCGAGCTCGAGAACCCCCACGCCCAGGTGCTCCCCGGCGTTCGCGAACTGCTCGCCGCACTCGCCCAACGCGGCGATGTCGCCCAGGGCCTGCTCACCGGGAATCTCCGCCGCGGCGCCGAGATCAAGCTCGGCCACCACGCTCTCCTGGAACATTTCGCCTTCGGCGCGTTCGCCGACGATAGCGAACTGCGCAACGACCTCGGCCCGCACGCTGTGCGCCGCGCCGGGGCGCACCACTCGGTCGAGTTCGCCGCCGATCGCGTCTGGGTGCTCGGAGACACGCCGCACGACATCGAATGCGGCAAGGTCATCGGCGCCCGCACCCTCGCCATCGCCACCGGGCAATTCTCCGTCGACCAGCTCCGCGCCCATCAACCCACCGCAGCGGTCGCCGACCTGTCGGACACCGCGGCGATTCTCGCGCTACTGGAGGTTTGATTGAAGCACCAAGCTCCAGTGAAGCACCAGTCGCCAATACCCTATTGGTCCGTGGTGTTTCTTTGGAGCTTGGAGGTTGGCGCGTGGTGCTTTCGCGGCGCGCGCCCTGGTGCGTTCGCCGAGCGACACGTTCGCGCCGCGCGCCGCGATCATTTCCTCCGCTCGATCGCCGACACGCGGCCGCTTTCGAAAATCACGCGCATCGCTTCCTGGTCCCGCCAACCGCTGTCGCCGAGCGTCACGCCTCCGCCCACGCCGGTCGAACCGCGCATGCTGCCCACACCGAGGCCAATCGAAAACTTGGGACTCTTGTCCGCATAGATCCACACCAGCGCTTCGCCGTTCGCCGTCGTGCGCGTCACCGTGCGCTCCGGATCGCCCAGCGCCACCTGCACCATCTCCGGCGTGAAACCGACATCCACCTGGCCGGCTTTCACTTTTTCCTGCACCTCGGGCGACCAGGAATTGAACGCCGCTTCGTGTTTTTTCGCCCGCGAATCGACCGTGCTGCAACCGGTCGCGAAAACCGACAGGACCAGACCAAGAACGAACAGGAGAGTTTTCATGAGGGGATTTTTGTTTGCTGGCGAACGCCGCCGTCCGAATAAAGACAGCCCGCCCCCTCCGGGGTTCGCCCTTCCCTTCGTTTGATGAAAACCTTCGCCATCGCCATCGGCTCCGACCACGCCGGCTTCGCCTACAAGGAAGCCATCAAAACCATGCTCCTGGAAGCCGGACACACGGTCCGCGATTTCGGCACGCACAGCGACGCCGCTTGCGACTACCCCGATTTCATCCGCCCCGTCGCCGAAGCGGTCGCGCGCGGCGAGTTCGAGCGCGGTATCGTGCTCGGCGGCTCGGGCAACGGCGAGGCTATCGTCGCCAACCGCGTCCGCGGCATCCGCTGCGGCCTCTGCTGGAACGAACAAGTCGCCATCTGGAACCGCTCGCACAACGACGGCAACTGCCTCTCCATCGGTCAGCGCACCGTCAGCGAAACCGAGGCCCTCCAGATCGTTCGCACCTGGCTCGCCACCGAATTCGAAGGCGGCCGCCACGCGGCTCGCATCGCCAAGATCGACCGCTGACTCGCCCGGCGGCACCGCCGCCCTCAACCCGTCCGCGCCGGCGCGAGCTGCTTCCGCACCACGTCCAACAGCTCCCCGGCGCTGCAGGGCTTCGGCAGGATTTCAACCGGCCCAAGCGCCGCGAACTCGCGGTTCTGGCTGTCCGGATCGAGCCCGCTCGTCGCGACGACTTTCACCCCTGGCTTCAATTCCCGCAGCGAGCGCACCAGTGTGCCACCGCCCATCTCCGGCATCATCACGTCGGTCAGCACCAGCGCCACCTCCTCGCGATGCGCGAGGAAAACCGCCAGCCCTTCCCGCCCATTCGCCGCCGTCAGCACGCGATAGTGGTGTGCGGTCAACACCTGCGACGTCGCCTCCCGCACCGACGCTTCATCGTCCACTACGAGGATCAGTTCCCCCCGGCCATGCCGCGACACTTCACCGTCTGCCGGCCCGTCGTCGTGAGTCGCGTGACGCAGCGCCGGCAGATAAACCCGAAACGTGCTCCCCTCGCCGACCGCCGTCGCCAACGCGAGAACCCCCCCGTGGCTGGTCACGATGCCCGTCACCGTCGACAATCCCAGCCCCGTGCCTTTGCCCACTTCCTTGGTGGTGAAAAACGGATCGAAAATCTGCTCCACGATCGCCGGCGCAATGCCCGTTCCCGTGTCCCCCACCGCGATCGCGATATAGGGTCCCGGCTTTGCGTCCGGCCACTTCGCCGCCTCCCGCGCATCGACCTCCACGTTGTGCGCCGACAACGTCAGCCGCCCACCGTCCGGCATGGCGTCGCGCGCGTTCACGCAGAGATTGATCACCACCTGATGGAGCTGCGTCGCGTCCGCCGTCACCGCCCAAAGATCGCGCGCGATCTGGACCTGCAGGTCGATCTGTCGCGGAAATGTCTCCCGCAGGATCGTCTCCACTTCCTGCAGCAGGTGCCGCGGCTGCAACACCCCCCGCGCGCCCTCCAGCCCGCGGCTGAAGGTCAACAACTGCCGGATGATGTCCGCCCCCCGCTGCGCACTGCGCTCCACCATCGTCAGCATGTCGCGATCGCGCGGATTGGCCGCCGCCTCCTTCAGCAGGCTCGCCGCCATCAACACCGGCGCGAGGATGTTGTTCAAATCGTGCGCCACCCCGCCCGCCAGCGTTCCGATCGCCTCCATCCGCTGCGCCCGCAGGAACTGCCCCTCGAGGTTCTTCCGCTCCGTCACGTCCTCCGCCACGCCCACGATCCGCAACACCGCTCCGTCCACACCCCGCACCGGAAACGCCCGCTCCCGCACCCAGCGGTGCGTGCCGTCCGGCCGCACGATGCGATAGGTCTCATCGTAATCGCCCGTCGCACGCTTTTCCTTCGCCGCCCGCGCAATCCGCGCCCGGTCGTCCGCCTGCACCGTCTCTATCCAGCGATGCGGTGCCGCCACCAGATCCGCCGCCGGCCGGCCCCAGATCGCTTCGTAACCCGGGCTGATGTAGAGCAGCTGGCTCCCCGCCACATCCGTCATCCAGAAAACTTCGCGGATGTTCTCCACCACCTGGCGAAATCGCTCCTCGCTCTCTCGCAACGCCCGCTCGTTTTCCAACTCCTGCGTCACATCCTGCGCCAGAATCAATTCCGCGGCTTGCCCGCGAAACTGGATCGGATGCGACGTGATGCGAACCTGGATCAGCCGTCCTTCCTTCGTCACGTGCCGCCAGACACCCCCGTGCCGCACACCTTGCTCGGCCAGCCGCACCCGCGCCATCAACGCCGGCACGTCGTCCGGCGGTCGGATGTCCTTGATCGTCCGATCAAGAAACTCCTCCTCGCTGTAGCCGTAGTGCGCCACCGCCGCATGGTTCACCGCCAGAAACCGCAGCGTCGTCAGGTCATACACCCACATCGGCAGCGGATTGCTCGCAAACAGCAGCCGGAAATCCTCCTCGCTCCGCCGCAGCGCCGCCTGCGCCTCCGCCCGCTCGCGCCGCAACCGCGTCTGCTCCAGTGCCTGCGTCACCGCCCGGCCCAGCCGCTCCAGCCGGTCCTTCAGCAAAAAATCCGCCGCCCCTTCCTTCATCACCATCACCGCCGTGTCCTCGCCGATCGTCCCCGACACGATGATGAAGGGAATCTCCCGCCCCGACTCGCGCAGCAGGCGCAAGGCGTCCAGCGCGGTGAATTGCGGCAGCGCGTAATCCGCCAGGATCAGGTCGAGACCGTCCGTCAGCCGCGCCGCGAACTCCGCCGGTGTGTCCACCCGCTCCCACTCCGGCGCATAACCCGCGTTGCCCAGCTCGAACACGATCAGTTCGGCGTCAGCCGGCCTGTCCTCGAGCAACAATACGCGAAGCGGCGTCCCCATGCGCTCAACGGTTGAATGCCACTGCCCTCACGCCGGTCGGACGCGCCGCCATCCGCGTCGGAATACCGTGTCGTTTTGCCTCCGAGGCACCGTTTAGCAGCGAGTTCAATGGACGATAAATGAC
Source organism: Verrucomicrobiota bacterium (assembly GCA_023430825.1). Lineage (GTDB taxonomy): Bacteria > Verrucomicrobiota > Verrucomicrobiia > Opitutales > Opitutaceae > Opitutus. The sequence continues at coordinate 25,479 of JAEYYL010000315.1, forward strand.
AAAACCCAGGCCCGGTGCCCGTAACCGTCGCGTTGTGCGAGACAGCAACGGCTATGCAGCCGCGCTTCAGGTGCAACCTTTCAGCGACACCTTTGTGCAACATCTTCCCGACTCCGCGTCGCTCCCGCCACGCGCTGCGCCGCTCAATTTATCCTTTCCGCTCGCAACCCCCTCGCTTTAGCTGCCCGTTCCGCGCCGCCCGCGCGCCGAAAATTCCTTTCCGATGACCTCCGCCGAGATCCGCCAGAGCTTCCTCGATTTCTTCGCCCAGCAGGGACACACCATCGTCCCCTCGGCGTCGCTCATGCCCGACTCGCCGGGACTCCTCTTCACCAACGCCGGCATGAACCAGTTCGTGCCGATCTTCCTCGGCGATCGCGCGCCCGACGTTTCCAAATGGGCCGGCGTCAAACCGTCCAAGGACACCCGCGCCGCCGACACCCAGAAATGCATCCGCGCCGGCGGCAAACACAACGACCTCGAGGACGTCGGCTTCGATACCTACCACCACACGATGTTCGAGATGCTGGGGAACTGGTCCTTCGGCGACTACTTCAAGAAGGAGTCGATCACCTGGGGCTGGGAACTCATCACGAAAATCTGGGGCATCCCCGCCAAGCGTCTCTTCGCCACCGTCTATTCGCCCGACAAATCGAAGAACGACCCGTCCGATTTCGATCAGGAAGCCTACGACATCTGGGCCGAAATCTTCCGCAAGGAGGGCCTCGATCCCGCCGTCCACATCGTCAACGGCAACAAGAAGGACAATTTCTGGATGATGGGCGACACCGGCCCCTGCGGTCCGTGCTCCGAAATCCATTTCAACCTGCTCCCGAGCGACGACGAAGCCGAGGGCCGCAAGCTCGTGAACTCCTCGAGTTCCCGCTGCATCGAGATCTGGAATCACGTCTTCATCCAGTTCAACGCGAACGCCGACGGCACCTTCTCCCCGCTCGCCGCGAAACACGTCGACACCGGCATGGGCTTCGAACGCGTCGCCGGCATCCACGCCACGACAAAAGGATTCAAGGACTTCACCCGCGAGCCCTCGAACTACAACGCCGACGTCTTCGCGCCGCTCTTCGACAAGATCGCCGCGCTCTCCGGCAAGGTTTACAACGGCACCGTCCCGACGAAGCGCGAAGGTTTAGGCGAACAGGAGAACATCGACATCGCCTTCCGCGTCCTTGCGGACCACGCGCGCTGCGTCTCGACCGCGATCGCCGACAACATTCTCCCCGGCAACGAAGGCCGGAACTACGTCATCCGCCGCATCCTCCGCCGCGGGATTTTGTATGGCAAGAAGCTCGGCCTGCAGACCGGTTTCTTCGAGCAACTCGTCGCTCCCGTGGTCGAAAGCCTCGGCCCGGTTTTCCCGGAGTTGAAGGAGCGTCAGAGCATCATCCAGCGCGTCATCCGAAGCGAAGAAGAATCCTTCGGCCGCACGCTCGACCGCGGGCTGGCGATCTTCACCAAAGCCGCCTCGGCGAACACGGTGACTGGCGCCACCGCTTTCGAACTCTACGACACCTACGGCTTCCCTCTCGACATGACGCAGCTCCTCGCCACCGAGCGAGGCCTCACCGTCGACACCGCCGAGTTCGAGCGCCTGATGGACAAGCAGCGCGCCACTGCCCGCGCCGCGCACAAAAAGGAAATCGTCGTCGCCGCCACCGAAGGCGACACCACCGCCGACCTCAAACCGACCACCTTCCTCGGCTACACGATCACGCGCACAACCGTCGCCGGTCCGGCCAAGCTTCTCGACGTCGTCAAAGCCGACAAGGACACCTTTCTCGTCTTCGACCAAACGCCCTTTTACGCCGAAATGGGCGGTCAGGCCGGCGACACCGGCACCGCCCTGATCGACGGCCAGCTTATCCACATTTCGGATACGATCAAAGACAAAGCCGGCCGTCATCTTCACAAAATCGCATCCGATGGAGGGCCGAGCTCCCGCGAGGCCGCGATCGGCGCCCACGCCGAACTCGCCGTCGACCTCCAACGTCGCCGCGCGATCTCGCGCCATCACTCCGCCGCGCACCTGATCCACTGGGCGCTACGCAAGGTTCTCGGCACGCACGTCCGCCAGGCCGGCACCTCGAAAACGCCCGAACGCATGCGTTTCGATTTCTCGCACTTCGAAGCGATGACGCCCGCGCAGCTCCGCGAGGTCGAGCAGCTCGTCAACGAAAAGGTCATCGATAACGCGCCCGTCGAATCCTACGAAACCGAGTTCGACAAGAAGCCCGAGGGCACCCTCGCCTTCTTCGGCGACAAATACGGCCGCATCGTCCGCGTCGTCGACATCGGCGGCTACAGCCGCGAGCTCTGCGGTGGCACGCACGTCGCCACGACCGGCGAAATCGGCCCGATCCGCATCGTCGCCGAAATGGCCATCGCCGCCGGCACCCGCCGCATCGAAGCCGTCGCCGGGCAAGCCGCGCTCGACTTCATCGACACTCGCGAAAACGCCCTCCGCGCCGTCGCCGCCCATCTCAACGCCGGCGCGCAAGACGTCGTCGCGAAACTCGAATCGCTTCTCGCTCATCAAAAGGAAACCGAGAAAAAACTGAAAGCCTTCGAACAGCGCGCCGCCGCCGGCCTCGCCGACGATCTCGCCGCGAAGGCCACCACCCGCGAGGGCCTGAAATTCGTCACCGCCGTCGTCGAATCCGACAACCAGGAATCGCTCCGCTCGCTCGGTTCGCAGATTCTCCACAAGCTCGGCGAAGGCGTCGTCACGCTCGGCGCCGCGCTCGGCGACCGCGCCAGCCTCGTCGTGTATTGCTCGCCGGCCGCGATCAAAGCCGGTCACCAGGCCGGCAAGATCGTCGGCGAACTCAGCGCGAAAATCGGCGGCAAAGGCGGCGGCAAACCCGATTTCGCCATGGGCGGCGGCAAAGAGCCCGCCAAGCTCGCCGAGGTTCTCCGCTAGCGAGTCTTCACGAAACATAGCCGTTTCTGGATGCGAGGTAGCAGCCCCCCGGGAGCGCCGGCGTCCCCGCCGGCTAAGGTCGCGGCAGTCGCCTTCTGCTTGGCGCGGCAGCGCCGGTAGGGACGACTCTCCGAGTCATCCGCGTTCGCCTCCCGCCCATCAACTCCCCCCGTCTCCGACCC
>JAEYYL010000166.1 GCA_023430825.1 Verrucomicrobiota bacterium
ACGTCGGCATGATGACCGGCGACGCCTCGGTCAACCCGCACGCGCCCGTGCTCTGCTGCACCGCCGAACTTCCGCAGATACTTCAACGCCACCTCGAACTCGTGCGGCAGCGGCGCACTCAACGTCAACGGTTCGCGCGTCGCCGGATGCTTCAACGTCAGCTCGCTCGCATGCAGCGCCAGCCGTGAGATCAACGGCTTCTCCTCGTCGCGGCCTTTGTAGCGACGCTTCAGCTCCGACAGCAGCAGCTTGATCTCCGGATCGCCGTAAAACGGATCGTTCAGGATCGGCGCGCCCGCCGCGGCCAGGTGCACGCGGATCTGATGCGTGCGCCCCGTCAACGGCCGGCACTCCAACAGCACGAACCGCCCGAACCGCTCCAGCACCCGAAACTCCGTCACGCACGCTTTCCCGCCCCGGCCCTTGAACACCCGCATCCGCCCCGGCTGACGCTCGTCCTCGCCCAACGCCGCCTCGACCGTGAACGCGTCCGGCAGCGTGCCCGCCGCATCGCGGATCGGCGCGATCACCTTCATCGCCTGCTCCACCGGCAGCACCACAGCCAGCGCCAGGTATTTTTTCTCCACCGTCTTCGACTGAAACTGCCCGCTCAGAAAATCCAGCGCCGGCTTCGTCTTCGCACACAGCAACAACCCGCTCGTGTCCGCATCCAGCCGATGCACGTTCGCCACGCCGTGCCCCATCTTGTCGTGCACCAGCCCCATCAGGTTCTCGCGCGATTTGTCCCAGCGGTCCGGCGCGATCAACAACCCGCTCGGTTTGTCGAACGCGATCATCGTGTCGTCCTCGAAAAGAATCGGCGGCAGCGGCATGCGTCCCTGTGACATCGACAATCCGCCCGAAAGTCACGCCCCGCTTTCTGCTTTTCCTTCCCCGCTCGCCCGCCACCGCCCCCGTTAAAATCCCGGTAACCTTCGCCCCGGCGCGCAAATGCGCTTGCGACGCCCTCCCCGCCGGGCCTGCCTGTGAACACCCGCGCAAGTCCCGATGCCGGTCCTGCCCAAATCCCTCTTCGTCCTCGGCGCCAGCCTTCAGACCGCGCGCACCGCCCGTCGCCTGAAACGCGCCAGCCGGGCTCCCGCCGCGCAACGCACCGCCTTCGCGAATCTCACCGGCAGACTCGCCGCCACCGCCTTCGGCCGCGAAAACGGCATCGAGTCCCGCCTCCCCTACGAAACGTTTCGCACCCGCGTCCCCGTGCGCGGCTACGAACAGTTTTCCCCCTACATCGAGCGGATGAAGCGCGGCGAGGCCGACGTCCTCTGGCCCGGCCGCTGCGCGCTCTACGCGCTCTCCTCCGGCACCACCGGCGACCGCCCGAAATGGCTCCCCGTCACCGACGAGATGTTCGCTCACTTTCGCGCCGCGAGCCTCGCCGCCGTGCTGTTCTACACCGCCCGCGTCGGACACTCCGGCGTGTTTCAAGGCCGCCATCTCTTTCTCGGCGGCTCGACCGGGCTCGCGCCACTGCTGCCCGCGAAACCGTTTGCCGCCTTCGCCGGCGACCTCAGCAATCTCGCCACACTCCACCTCCCGCCCTCCGTCGAACACCACCTCTACGAACCCGGCACCGCCATCGCCCAGATGAGCGACTGGCCCGCCAAACTCGCCGCCATCGTCGCCCGCACCCGCTCCCTCGACATCTCTCTCCTCGCCGGCCTGCCCCACTGGCTGCTCACGCTCACCGACGCCCTCATCACCGCGACCGACGAACGCGCCCCGCGCGCCGCCCGCCTCCAGTCGATCTGGCCGAACCTCGAGTGCATCGTCCACGGCGGCGTGCCCCTCGCCCCCTTCCTCGAGGAACTGCGCCACGTCGCCGGATCATCAGTGAACTTCCACGAGGTTTACCCTGCCTCGGAAGGCTTCATCGCCGCCCAGGATGCCGAGCCCGCCGACGGACTCCGACTCCTCGCCGAACAGGGCGTGTTTTTCGAATTCCTGCCGCTGCGCGACTTCGACGACACGCTCCCTTCCGCGCTCGGCGCCAAAGCCCTCCCGCTCGACGGCGTGCGCGCCGGCGAAGATTACGTCCTCCTGCTCACCACCCCCGCCGGACTCACGCGCTACGTGCTCGGCGACATCGTGCGCATCACGTCCACCCAGCCGCCGCGGCTGATCTACGTCGGACGCACCCGGCTGCAATTGAACGCCCTCGGCGAGCACGTCGGGGAAAAGGAACTCACCGACGCGCTCGCGGGCGTGTGTAACCGTCACGGTTGGTCGCTGGTGAACTTCCACGTTGCACCCCTCTTCGCGACCTCCCTCACCGGCCATCGAACCGGCCGGCATGAATGGTGGGTCGAGTTGAAACCCGGCACGATCGAAACGCCCACCGGGCCGCTGCTCGCCGCCGCACTCGACCGCGACCTGTCCACCCTGAGTCGCAATTACGCCGCCAAGCGCAAGTCCGGCGGCCTCGAGGCGCCGTTTGTCCGTCTCGTCATGCCCGGATTCTTCGCCCACTGGCTGCGCCATCACGGCAAATGGGGCGGCCAGCACAAGATGCCGCGCTGCCGCAGCGATCGCCACATCGCCGACGAACTCACCGCCATGGCCTGCTTCAACGCGGACTAAATCGTAGTCGCAGGTGGAACCCGACATCCCGTCGGGTTGTTTTGCGCGAACACCGCTCTGCCCGACGAGGACATCGGGCTCCACCGCTATGAGTCTCGGTGCCGATCAAGCCGCTTCCCCTTTCACCCGGAGCCGTGGCGCCCCGCCGCGCCAAGCGCCGAGCGTTCGCCGCACCGCCCCAAGCGCGCCGCTTACTTCAGGTAAGCCACCAGCCGCTTCTCAAACTCGTCCGTGTGTTCCGCGCCGACCTTGCGGTCGCGAATCATCCCGTCGCGATCGATGATGAACGTCGTCGGAATCGCCTGGATGCCTTCCTCGCCACCGAACGCCGCCACCACGTCGTCGTTCCCCATCACGATCGTGTAGTCGACCTTGTTCTTCTCCACGAAACGCTTCACCACGCCGGGGCCCTGCGCATCGAGCGAGATGCCGACGATCGCCAGCTTGTCGCCGTATTTTTTCTGCAGCGCGACATAACCCGGAATCTCCACCCGGCACGGGCCGCACCACGTCGCCCAGAAATCCACCACCACGACCTTGTCCTTGAAGTCCGCCGAACTCACTTCCTTGCCGTTGACGTCTTTCAACGTCCACGCCGGCGCCGCGGTCGGCGGGACCGTTTTCGCCTGCGCGAATCCAGTCGTGACCGCCAGGGCGATCGCAAGGGCCAAAAACAGTCGGGAGAGGTTCGTCTTCATGAAGGAGGGAATGAGCATGATCGTGTGAGCCGCGAGCGGCGGATTTCTTCCCGCGCGCCTGCCACCGCGAAACCTAGCTCGCGTCCACGTTTGGCAAATCGAGCCCGAGGATTTCGACGAACTTCTTCATCGCCGGCGTCAGCACCCGCCCCTTGCGGTGCAGGATCGCGAGCGGACGCGTGAAGTCCTTCCCCTTGAACCGAATCGCCGCCAGGGTGCCCTGCTGGATCTCCTGCAACACCGTCGCCTGCGGGACGATCGCCACCCCGTGGTCGATCTCCACCGCCCGCTTCACCGTCTCGATGTTGTCGAACTCCATCACCGGCTCGATCTCGAGCTTGTTGTCGCGGAAAATCTGGTCCACCGCCTTGCGCGTCGGGATGTCCGGGTCGAACCCGATGAACCGCTGCGCCGCCAGTTGCTTCAACTCCAGCTCGCCCACCTTCGCCAGCGGATGATTCGGATGCGCGATCAACACCAGATGGTCGTTGCGGAACGGCAGCATCTCGATCTGCCGATGCTTCACCGGAAATGCCACCAGCCCAAAATCCACCGAGTTGTGCAGGATGTCCTCGTAAACCAGGTTCGACCGGCGGTATTCCACCCGCACGTTGACCGACGGAAAATCATGCAGGAATTTTTTGATGTAGGGCGGCAGCTCGTGCAGCCCGATCGAATAGATCGTCGAGATGCGAATCGTCCCGCTGATCACCTTCTTCATCTCCTGCAACTCGCTCAGCAGCTTGTCGTAGGTGTGCAGCACTTCCTTGGCCGACTCGTAAACCCGCTGCCCCTCCCGCGTCAGCTGGAACTGCTTCTGGCTGCGGTCGATCAACAGCGTCTTGAAATGCCGCTCCATCGCTCGCGCCTGCTGGCTCACCGCCGATTGCGTGATGCCGTTGAGTTTGGCCGATTTTGAGAAGCTCTTCGTCTCGACGAGGTCGGCGAAGATTTTGAAATTTTCGATTTGCATGGTTCCCGAGAAGCCGCCGCCCCATAAACATCCCTAATTTTCCGCGCCCAACAAGCATTTCTTCAATGCTCCCGCCCTATAACATTTTCGCCGAGCGCGCCGACGCCCTCCGCGCCGCCATCGCCCAAGCCTGCTCCGCTGCCGGCCGCGACCCCGCAGAAGTCGAACTTCTCGCCGTCACCAAGACTTATCCCGCCGAAGCCGCCGACTACGCCGCCCGCTACGGCCTCCGCTCCGTCGGCGAAAACCGCGTGCAGGAGGGCGTCGACAAACGCGCCCAAACCGCCGCCGCCGTCCGCTGGGAACTCATCGGCCACCTCCAGTCCAACAAATCCCGCCTCGCCGCCCAACACTTCCACCGCGTCCAAAGCGTCGACAGCGAAAAACTCCTCAACCACCTCGACCGCGCCGCCGGCGAACTCGGCCAGCCCCTCGCCATCCTCCTCCAGATCAACGCCGGCCGCGACCCCGCCAAGTTCGGCGCCGAACTCGAGGACGCCCCCCGCCTCCTCGACGCCGCCCTCGCCAAACCCCACCTTCGCGTCGACGGCCTCATGACCATCGCCCCGCTCTCCGACGACCCCGCCGTCGCGCAGCGCACCTTCGCCACGCTGCGCGAACTCCGCGACACCCTCGCCGCCAAAACCGGCGCCCCGCTCCGCGAACTTTCCATGGGCATGAGCGGCGATTTCGCCGCTGCCATCGCCGCCGGCAGCACCCTCGTGCGCATCGGCACCGCCCTCTACGGCACGCGCGAAACACCGCGGCAATAGCTTGCGAACTCCCGCGCCACCACCCCGCGGCGCAACAAATAAAACTACCCCGCCCGGAAGTTTCCTGATTGCCGCATCGGGGAATTCTTTTTCGTTTCGGGGACGTGGAAACGGTAAAACTCAGTGAAGCCCGACGGGACGCGCTTCTGGGTTTGCTCGACGATCTGACGCCGCACGTGCGAAAAGCGCTCCTCGCGCACTTCCTCGAGCTCGGTGCCCCCGCCGTGCAATTCCTGCAGGAAGTCGCTCACGGTTCGCACCGCGTGCTCGCGCGGCACGCCGCCTGGTTTTTGGAAGAGATCAAATTCAGCGATCCCGTCGCCGAATTCCGCGGCTTCATCCGCTCGCTCAACTACGAACTCGAAACCGGTGCGATGCTCCTCAGCCGCACCGTCTCCCCCGACCTCGACGCCGGCGCCTGCTGCGCCACGCTCGACCAGATCGCCGCCCGCTGCCGCGAACTCATCACACTGCCGGCCACCACCCGCGAACAATGCCGCGTCATCAACCGCGTGCTGTTTCACGAGTGGGGCTTTCACGGCAACGTCGAACACTACACCGACCCGCTCAACAGCCTGCTCGACCACGTCCTCGCCCGCCGCAAGGGCATCCCGATTTCGCTCAGCACCGTTTACCTGCTCGTCGCCGACCGCCTCGGCCTCGAACTCGAACCCGTCGGCCTCCCCGGCCATTTCATCGTCGGCTGCTTCACCGGGGAAAAACCCTTCTTCATCGATCCCTTCGACCGTGGTATCTTTTTGGATACAGACGAGGTCTTCGCTCTGCTCCGCGCCAACAAGATCGTCCCGAAGGGCTCCGACCTGATGCCGACGCCCATCCGCGAAGTCCTCTGCCGGAGCTGCCGCAACCTGGTCAACCACTACAAGGCCGCCGGCGAAGACGAGCACGCGAAACTGTTCGCCAGCTTCGTCGACGAATTCGACGCCGCCTACGAGAAGCACAGCGCCTGAAGCCGTTCTCTTCCTCTTTCTCTCGCCGGGACAAAGTTAAGGCGTAAGAGAAAGCGGAAAGATGGCTGCCTCCGACCCCGTCCTCACCCTCGCCGATCTCGCATCCTGGTCCTTCGACGGCACCGCCCTCGCGGTCCTCGGCCAGCCGATCAAGCACTCGGTCAGCCCGGCGATGCACAACGCCGCGCTCGCCGAACTGGCGCGCCGCGACGCCCGCTTCGCCTTCTGGAAATATTTCCGTTTCGAAATCGCCCCCGCCGATCTTCCTCAAGCGCTCCCGCTGCTCCACGCGAAACGCTTTCACGGCCTCAACCTCACCGTCCCGCACAAGGTCCTCGCCGTCACCCACGTCGCCGCCATCGACCCCGCCGCCCAATCCGCCGGCGCCGTCAACACCCTCCTCTCGACCGATCGCGGCTGGCACGGCCACAACACCGACGGCCACGGCCTCGCGCACGCCCTCCACGAAGAGCTCCGCCTCTCGCTCGCCGGCGCCCACGTGATCCTGCTCGGCGCGGGCGCGCGCGCCCCCCGCGCCCCCCCCGGCACA
>JAEYYL010000168.1 GCA_023430825.1 Verrucomicrobiota bacterium
AGGAGTCTGTCGGACTTAGGCGCACAAAGGCGTTTATAGATGCATATTCGATCTCACGGGACCTTTTTATCGCGAATAATCGATGCCAGATGGCCTTCATTTTCTAAGTCCGACAGACTCTTAGCGCGGCGGGGGCGCCGCGGCTCCATTTCCGGGAGGGGAAGCCGCGCAAACCCTTGACGCCGATCAAGGCGGGCGGCGCGGAAGCGGCGTAAACTCCGCGGCATATCCCAAACCACGCCATGAAAACTCCGAACCTCTTCCGTCTTTTCCGCATCGTGGCCCTGCTGGCGATCGTCGCCGGGGCGGCCCGCGCCAGCGAGGGCACCGTGCTCGCGAAGCCCGGGGCCGCACCGCTCGCCGCCGATCTCCCCGTGGAGATCGCGATGCTCACGCCGCCCCCGCACGTGCCGCCGTTCATCGAGCGCAAGCACGCGGCGAAGGTCGTCGTTAACCTCGAGGTCACCGAGGAGACGATGCGGCTGGCGGATGGCGTCGAATACACGTTCTGGACCTTCGGTGGCACGGTGCCGGGCCTCTTCATCCGCGTCCGCGAGGGCGACGTGGTGGAGTTTCACCTCAACAATCACCCGGACTCGAAAATGCCGCACAACATCGACCTGCACGCCGTCACCGGACCGGGCGGCGGCGCGGCGTCGACGTTCACCGCGCCGGGGCACTCGTCGCAATTCACGTTCACGGCGCTGAAGCCCGGGCTGTATGTGTATCACTGTGCAACGGCGCCCGTGCCGATGCACGTGTCGAACGGCATGTATGGGTTGATCTTCGTGCAGCCGAAAGAGGGCTGGCCGCGCGCCGATCGCGAATACTACGTCATGCAGGGCGACATCTACACGCAGGGCGCGACAGGCGAGACGGGCCTGCAGATTTTCGACAACGTGAAGGCGGTCGACGAGCGTCCCACCTACATCGTGTTCAACGGCTCGGTCGGCGCTCTCGTCGGCGACAACGCGCTGACGGCGAACGTCGGCGAAACGGTGCGGCTTTACTTCGGCGTGGGTGGGCCGAACATCACGTCGTCGTTTCACGTGATCGGCGAAATCTTCGACCGCGTGTATGTCGAAGGCGGCACGAAGACGGTGAACGAGAACGTGCAGACGACGATGGTGCCGGCGGGCGGTTCGACGGTGGTGGATTTCAAGGTCGATGTGCCCGGCACGTATGTGCTGGTCGACCACTCGCTGACGCGGGCGTTCAACAAGGGCGCGCTGGGCATGTTGAAAGTCGAGGGGCCCGAGACGCCCGTGATTTATTCGGGCAAGGAGATCGACGAGGTGTATCTCGGGCAGGCGTCGGACGCGGGATCGGCGTCGAGCAAGCGCGAGGCGCAGCTCGTGCAGCAGCGCGCGGCGGCGATCGCGGCGAATCCGGAGATCACGAACATCACGAAGGAAATCCAGATGGAGCGCGGGAAGAAGGTGTTTCTCACGAGCTGCTTCGCGTGCCACATGGCGAATGGCGAAGGATTGCCGGGCGTGTTTCCGCCGCTGGCGAACTCGGATTATCTGCGGGCGGACAAGAACCGGGCGATCCGCGCGGTGGCGAAGGGCCTCAGCGGTCCGATCGTGGTGAACGGCAAGCCCTACAACAACATGATGCCGCCGCAGCAGCTGGACGACGCGCAGATCGCCGACGTGCTCACGTATGTGATGAACAGCTGGGGCAACGACGACGGCACGGTCACGGTCGACGACGTGAAGCGGGCGCGGTCGGAGAATCCGTGAACGGTGAACGCAAATCGTAGTTGATTCATGAATACGCAGACCCACGCCGCAGCGCCGTCGGTCCCGAGTAGGACGGGCTTCAGCCCGCTTTCGGGGGACGGTGCGGCGGCGGGGGCGCGAAAGAATGGCGGGCTGAAGCCCGCCCTACTCAGCTTGCTCGCCTTCGCGGCGGTGCAGGTCGCGGCGGGGGCGGAGATGGTGCTCATCCCGGCGGGAAGTTATGAGCCGATCCTGCGGGGGAAGGACGAGCCGGAGCGGGTGGAGGTGGCGGCGTTCCGGCTCGACGAGCGGCCGGTGACGAATGCGGAGTTCCTGGCGTTCGTGCAGGCGAATCCGAAATGGCGCCGCGGCCGGGTGTCGCCGCTGTTCGCGGACACCGGTTATCTCGGCGATTGGGCGGGGGAATTGGAGCTTGGCGCGAGTGCTCCGGCGGATGCGCCGGTCGTGCGCGTGTCGTGGTTCGCGGCACGAGCGTATGCGACGTGGGCGGGGAAGCGGCTGCCGACGACGGCGGAGTGGGAGCGCGCGGCGGCGGCGGGGTTTGCGGGCGAGGACGGCGCGAAGGAGCCGGAGTATGGCCGGGCGGCGCTCGGCTGGTTTGCGCGACCGACGCCGCGTCCGCTGCCGGCGGCCGGCGAGGGCCGGCCGAACTTTCACGGCGTGCGTGACCTGCTGACGCTCGTGTGGGAGTGGGTGGACGATTTCAACACGGCGATGGTGACGGGCGAATCGCGCGGCGACACGGGGCTCGAGCGCACGCTGTTCTGCGGCGCCGGCGCGGCGGGCGCGCGCGATCTCACGAATTATCCGGCGTTCATGCGGGCGGGGATGCGCAGTTCGCTCCGCGCCAGCTACGTCGTGCCGAACCTCGGCTTCCGCTGCGCTCAATCTTTATGAAAACGAAATTCGTCATAACGCTCGTTGTCACCGCCGTCGCATTCGTGCTCGGAGGTAGGAGCCTGCTTGCAGGCGATTCGGCGCAAACATCGCCTGCAAGCAGGCTCCTACCCCCGAGCGGGCTGACATCCCGAACAAGCACGCTCCAAGCCTCGAGCGAGCCGGCGGCGTGTTGTGCGGTGGTGGAGGAGAAGCCGGCGTGTTGTCCGCCAGTGGTGAAAGCGCCGGCGTGCTGCGCGGAGGAGGCGCCCGAGGCGCCGCTGTCGGAGCGTTCGCTTTACCAGCTGGAGGCGACCTGGACCGACGATGCGGGGCAGGCGGTCTCGCTCACGACGCTGCGGGGGCGGCCGGTGGTGATCGCGATGTTTTTCGCGAGCTGCGGCTATGCGTGTCCGGTGCTGGTGAGCGACATGGCGCGGATGCGCGAGCTGCTGCCGGCGGACGTGCGGGCGGAGGCGCGGTTGGTGCTGGTGAGTTTCGACACGGAGCGCGACACGCCGGCGGTCTTGAAGGATTTCCGCGAGCGGTCGGCGTTGGACGAAGGCTGGGTGCTGTTGCGCGGGGAGGACGCGCCGGTGCAGGAACTCGCGATGCTGCTGGGCGTGAAGTTCAAGCGCGACGCGAACGGGCAGTTTTCGCACTCGAATCTGTTCACCGTGCTGGACCGCGAAGGGGAAGTGGCGTATCAACGCAACGGACTGATGGGCGACGTGTCGGAAGCGGCACAGGCCGTGTCGGTCGCGGCCCGCCAACCATGAAATCCTCCGAAGTTCGAAAAACCCGCACGCTCGACGTCCGCCCGATGATGGCGCGCGGCGAGGAGCCGTTCATGAAGATCATGTCGACGGTCGCGGCGCTGGGGAAGAACGAGGATTTCCTGATCGTGACGCCGTTCGTGCCGGCGCCGTTGATCGAGAAGCTGCGCTCGGAGGGATTCGACGCGCAGCCGGAGCGGCGCAGCGACGGTGGGTGGCAGACGCGGTTTTCGCGCGGGTGAGGGGGG
>JAEYYL010000386.1 GCA_023430825.1 Verrucomicrobiota bacterium
GCCAGATGGTTTTGGGTTCGGCGGCGGCGAGGCCGGCGATGGTGGTGGCGCGGCGGAGTTCGAGGCGGTCGTAGTCCGGGACGGTGGCGGTGAAATAGTAGAAGCCGTCGGTGTGTTTGTGAATCCAGGGATCGGCGCGCTGGCGGATGAGCGGGTTGGGCAGCTCGGTGGCGGGCGCGGTGTCGCTCGCGGCGGCGGCGGAGAGCGGCGCGAAGGCGGTCAGGGCGAGGACGCAGGCAAAGGCGACGCGGGGAAAACGATGAAGAGCCATGGGGGTTGAATCACGTTGCGGCGGCGGGGAAGGGCCGCAATCGCAGGGGAATCTAACCGTCAAGCGGGGCGGGGACCCAAAGGACGATTCAATCCGATCGATGAACCACGAAGGGACACGAATGAACACGAAGGGATATCCGGTCGGAGAAGGCGTTTGCCAAGCGAACCGGCACCCTCATGTTCGGCGCATGAGTTCGGTGCAGGAAATCAAATTGGCCATCGAGCAGCTTCCGCTTGAAGAACGCGCCGCGCTCATCGCAGAACTCTGTGGTTGGTCGGACGACGGTTGGGACCGGCGGATGAAGATCGATGCGGAGAGCGGGAAGTTCGCCGCGCTGAATGAGGATGCCGCCGGTGATTACCGCGCCGGAGCAACCAAGCCTCTCGACGACATCCTGGAGAAGTCGTGAAGATTCTAAGTCGCGGAACGACGGAGTTCTGGCGGCTTTATTATTCGTTGCCGGACGAAGTGCGCCGGTTGGCGCGAAAGAACTACCGGCTCTGGCAGGAGAATGCGTTTCATCCGTCCTTGCATTTCAAGCCGATCGGAAAACCGAACTGGTCGGTGCGGGTGGGCGACCACCATCGCGCTATCGGGCGATTTTTTGGAAGCGAGTTTCTGTGGGAATGGATCGGCTCGCACGCAGACTACGACAAACGGTTTTAGTCGATCTCTCTGGTCAGCAGGTGAGCGCCTTGCAGATGTGGTCCCAGGTGGCGCGCTGGGCGAAGTAGCAGGTGTGGTGGACCTGTAATTTGTCGTCGGGCGTGAAGGCTTTGATCCGGTCGGCGGGCGAGAAACGGTAGCGGCCGAAGCCGGAGATGCCGCGGGTGGGGACGACCAGGTCGTTGTGCTGCTTGCGAAACATCGCATCGATGCCGAACGCCAGCGCGGCGCCGAGCAGCGCGCCGGCGGGGCGGAAGTGCGCTTCGATGCTGAAGTAGTCGGCGGCGGCCAGGCGGAGATCGAGGGCGTTGAGTTTGCGGAGCAGTTCGCCGGTTTCGCGATCGGCGTCGACCGCCTGGTCGACCAGGCCGGGGAGCGCGACGAGGCCGGCTTCGGCGACGAGCGCGACGATGGAGAGAATCGCGCCGAGCGAAAACGTCACCGCGCCGGCGGGCAACAGTTCGGTGACGCTGGCGAGCCAGTTGAGCGCCTGCGGCAGGTGTTCCGGGTCGGCGAGGTCGGTGCCGTTGTTGGGTGTGCCGACGAAAACGATGCGGCGAACCTGCACGGTGACGCCGCGCGGGAGCGACCACGGCTGCTGGTGGCCGGCGAGCCGGCCGACGAACGCGGGATCGAGCCGGCCTTCGCCGAGGGCGGCGATGGTGCGGGCGAGGAGGCCACCGCGACTGTGGACGACGGCGTCGAACACGTAGGGCGCGTCGGCGGCGGGGAGCGCTTCGAAGAACGCGATGGCGTTTTCGGCGACGCCGCGGGTGAGCGTGTGGTGGTTGAAGCCGATGACGCGATCGTCGTAGGCGCGCCAGAGTTTCTGCGCGAGCGGCGCGAAATCGGCCAGGCTCCCAAAGGCGCCCTGGGTGCTGCTGGTGGTGCCGTGGAGAAACAGGAGCGAGGGTTCGCCGGCGAGGGCGCGGAGATCGCGTGCGCCGGCGGAGAGCGGCTTCGCGGCGAGGAACTGGCGGGGCGTGCCGCGGTGGAAGCCCTGCGCGGCGCGGTATTTGTTTTCCCACCACTTCACCGCGCCGAAGACGCCGAGCTTGGCGGCTTCGCGCGTGGCGCGGCGCACGACGAGCTCGATGAGTTTGTCGACGAGCTTGCCCGCGAGGCCGGCGCCGCGCACGTCGCGTCGGCCGGTGCGGGTTGGTGCGACAGAAGGCCGGAGGGGAATGACGATCGTGCGACGGCGGGCGCTGCCGCGCACGGTGGCGCCGGCGGCGCGGCGCGGTTCCTCGGCGAAGTGGAAGGACACGATGCCCGACGCGTCGCGGTAAATGGCGAACAACACGTCGGGCCGTCGCGTGAGATCGAGGCGCAGTTCGTCGTCGCGCGGAGCGGCGGTGCGGCGGGCGGTGCGCGTGCGGGGGCGCGGTCGGCGCGCGGCGGCCCCGTCGGGCGTCGGCGCGGCGATGGCGAGCGTATCCGAAATTTTGAGACCGGCCTCGGCGAGCGATGCCTCGGTGGCGCCACCGATGGTGGCGGCGAACGCGGTGCGGCGGCCACGGCGGGTGCCGGTGGCGGCCGGGGCGGCGGTGGTGTGCGTGAGTTCGCCGCGCAGGCCGGGCGCGATCACGTCGATCGAGGTGCCGGGAATGCGCAGCGGCTGGCGGTTGGCTTCGAGGCGGATCGTGGCGGGCATGGCGGAGGCGAGGGTTAAGCTCTGAGGTCTGAATCAACCAAGACGGGCATCACAGAGGGCACAGAGCGCCGACACGGAGGAAGCGGAGGCCACACGGTGATGGGACGTCTTTCAGGCGGCTAAACGCCGGTGGCCTACGGGGCCCGATCGGCGCGAGTTTTTTTTGGTGACGGATTTGCCGAAACGGGCGGGCGCGCGGCGGTCGCGGGTTTGGCGCGGGGTTTGGGTGCGGTCCATTCGACCTGGGCGGAAGGATCGCCGTAAAGAGCGTAGCTGAGAAACGTGAGGCTGCGTTCCTTCCGCCAGGTTTCGCGGATCTGGCGGAGCGCTTCGCCGACGGGGAGTTTCTTTTTGAAGGTGAGTTCGTAGAAGCGGCGCGCGACGGATTTGGCGCGCGCGTCGGACACGCTCCAGAGCGGGGCGATGCAGGCGGAGGCGCCGATGTCGAGAAACGCCTTCGGCCAGCCGGTGACCATCGCGAGCGCCTGACCCTGCGCGCCGATCTGGCAGGCGTTGAGAAACACGAGCGGGTGTTGCGCGCCGAGGCCGCGGCGGGCCTCGTCGAAGGGAATGCTCTCGGTGGTGAACTCCTTGAAATCCTCGAGCCAGAGCGTCGATTCCTCGGGGAGGTGCGGGTCCATCTCGCCGTGGCAGCAGAAGTGAACGCCCTGCGCGCGACCGCGCTTGAGAAAATCCTGCACGGCTTTTTTGCGGAGTGGCTTGCGGCTGGCGTTGAAAGTCGCGTTCAACCACGTTTGTTCCTCGCGCGCCCACGCGAGCCGTTCGGCGCCTTCGACGCGGGCGTAGTCGGAGGCGAACGCGGCGATCTGGCGAACGGGAATGCGATGGCTGAGCCGGCACGAGGCCTTCGCGAACCAGCGGCCGACGGCGTGTTTGACGGCGAGGATTTCGGAATCGGCTTCGCCGGTCGGATCGGTGACGAGCATGAGTTCCCACGGGACGAAGGCCTCGTCGCTGACGAACTGGATCGTCTCGAGTTTCGCGCGCGGCCCGGTCCGCCCGGCTTCGGCGCGGGCCTTGGCGGCGAGCTGCCAGTAGGCCTGGCGAAACACGTCGGGGGTGCTGTCGTAGATGCGGCGGAGGCGGTTCTGGATTTTGACGCGGTGATCGTCGGTGAGCTTCGCGGCGGCGAGGTCCTCGAAGGTGCGTTCGACGAAGCGCGCGGCGCCATCGGCGAGGGCGATGTCGGCGGATGCTTTGCTCGTCGCGAAGTTCAGGTGGGGCGAGACGACGGAGAACGTGTAGCGGTCGCGACCGCCGACGATGCGGACGAGCAGATCGGGCGGCGCGGCGCCGGCGACGAGGTGCAGGTGTTGCTGCCAGGGTGAAATTTCGGGTTTGGGGATGGCGTGGCGTTTCTCGCTGGACGCGTTTTTCAGGATCTCGAGATTGCGGCGTGCTTCGCCGCACCAGCGGTGTTGAAAGTAGAAGTTCGCGATGATCGGGCTGAGGCCGTCGGGCGGGACGTGCGGCGCGAGGAGCCGGACCTTCGCGGGCTCGAGGGTGCCGCCCTCGTGGCTGAAGCGAAGGCGGTCCCAGGCGCTTTCGTCGCCGAGCATCACGTGGACCTGCAGTTCGTGTTCGCCGGGCGGGAGCGTGAACGGTTCGCCGGCGACGTTTTCGGCGGGGCGGTCCTGGAGCGACACCTCGATGTCGACGGGCGTGCGTTCGACGACGTGTTCGGCGGAGGGCACGATGTGGGGAAACACCTGGATCTCGCCGATGCGCGATCGGCGGCCCGCGGCGGGCGGGCGCGGGGAAGGGGGCGGAGAGCCCGCGCCGCCGCCTCCGCTCCCGCCTCCGCCTCCTCCGCCGCCGGGTGGGCCTGCGTCGTATCCGAATTTCGGTGACAGCGATTTGGCGAACGACTGGCCGCTGCCGGGGTTTCGTCCGCGGGCGGAAAGCCGACGACCTGCGGTGGGGGCGAGTTGGGCGATGGCCTGCGTGGTGTGGATGGGCTGCGTCACCACGAAACCGTAACCGGTGTTCTTTTTTCCGGGGGTGAAGACGATGCGGGTCTGGCCGGAGCGGGAGGCGGATTTGGCGGGTCGGGCGTGGAAGGTTTTGCCGCGGAACGAGAGGGGGACGGAGGTGAGGAAGGAAGTGAGATCGCCGGACGAGAGCTCGAGCTTCAGTTCGCGTTCATCCTCGAGGAGGACCTCGACCTGGATGGGCGACCAGTTGCGGGCGCGGCCGATTTTCTGTCGCGCGATCTGGGCGGCGAGCGAGGGGGCGTGGAGTTTCACGGCTTTCACTCCGGTGCCGTGCTGGCCGAGCCAGTGGGCCTGCTGTTGGGGTGGGAGCGGGCCGCCGAGCTGGGCGGTTTTCAGCCCGCGGGCGAGCTGGGCGGAGTCGAGGGCATACCAATCGTGAGCGGCGGCGGGGTTTTGGCAGAGGACGACTGCGTGCGGTTGCAGGCGGGAAACGCGGGCGAGCGAGTGCCGGCGTGCGGTGGGGGTGCCGGCGAGGGTGACGACGCCTTGAGAGAAAACGGCCATGGCGGGGGAGGGGCGGCGGGCGGCGTTTTCGCGCGGGAGCGCGGTCGGTGCAATCGCTATCGACGGGCGATGACTCGTTTTCGAGGGGTATAAGCGGCGAGGTTTTTTTCGGGGCGCTGGGCGGCGGCGGACGTTTTGGCGGTGGCGGGCGCGCGAAATTTGTCTCAAAGAGGAGTGTCGCCATGCACCACGTCCACCTGCCCTCGCTACCCTGGAACGAAGGGAAGTCGCCGACGGGGAAGTTTCATTCGTTTTCGCGCAATGTGTCGCTCGCGCTCGGTGGGCGGAGCAACACGGGCACGTGGGGCGGCGGGCATCCGTTCGACGTGCAGATCCGGCGCATCCCGGCGGGTGCGGCGGTGTGTCCGTATCACGGGCACCTGGCGCAATGGGAGCTGTTTACCGTGTGGGGCGGGGAAGGGAGGGTGCGCACGGCGGAGGGGGATTTTTCGGTGAAGGTGGGCGACACGTTCGTGCAGCCGCCGGGGACGCCGCATCAGCTATGGAGTGCGGGGAGCGGAGAACTCGAGGTGATGATCGTGGCGGACAATCCGCCGCTCGAGAGCTGTTTTTATCCGGACTCGAACAAGCGGAGCCTGCGGCCGCCGGGGAAGGTTTTCCGGATCGAGGAGGTGAATTATTTCGATGGCGAGGACGAGGTGACGGCGGATACACCGCCGTTTCGCGGGGCGCCGGCGCCGGAGTTGCCGGTGGCGGCGCCGTTTGCGCAGCGGCGGGTGAACGCGGACGAGCTGGCGTGGGATGTTTACGAGTCGCCGAAGGGGAAGTTCCTCGCGGAAGGGAAGGAGTTGTCGATCGCGTGCGGAGCGAAGCGCAACACGCCGACGGGGTTGGGCGGGCATCCGTTCGACCTCGAGTTGAACCGGTTGCGGCCGGGGCGGACGGGGTGTCCGTTCCACAGTCACGCGGCGGAGTGGGAGATGTTCATCATCCTGAGTGGGACGGCGGACGTGCGTTTGAGCACGGAGACGCGGCGGCTTGTCGCGGGCGATGTGGTGCTGCATCCGCCGGGCGAGGCGCACCAGATCACGAATGCGTCGGCGACGGAGGAGTTGTTGTTTTACATCGTGGCGGAGAACGCGCCGGTGGATTACTGGTTTTATCCCGACACGGGGAAATGGGGCCTGCGTTCGCCGCGGAAATTTTTCCGACCGACTGAAGTGGAATTTTGGGACGGCGAGGAATGAGTCGCGGCCTGACGAACCCGGGCGGTTCTTGCCCGCGAATAGCGCGAATCGACACGAATCAGGGGGCACGGACAGGAGAGACGCCGTCGGAAAAACCAATGCCGGCTCTCTGAAATTTGCGTTGTTCGCGTGATTTGCGGGCGGGCTTCTGCTGAGACGGAGGGTGCGCGAAGAGGCGTTCCAACCGTGTCGCTGCTGATTTGTCCGGGTTTGCCCGGATAAAAATCAATCAAGGCTTGTTACACAGAGATCGGAGAGGGCCGACACGGGGTCGGCAGGAGGCCAGAAGGTGTTTCATGCAGACGAGTGCTGACGACGAGGAAGGCTCGGATTTGCCTCAAGCATCTCGCCTCTGTGGCCCCGGTGTCGGAGCGCTGTGATCTCGATGTTCCCTCCGTTGGGTTCGTTGAGGGGTGATTTGTCCGGGTGGCGGTTAACGGATCGTTGGATTTCCGTTTCCATTCTGGGCGGCGATGTTCTCGCCGGGGCGGTGGACTTCATTTTCGCTGGCGGATTCCTCACTCATTTTCTCGTCGGCCTCCTGTTCGTCCTGGGCGTCGGCGACGAGCTCGGGAGCCTGGTGCGGTTCGCCGAGGGCGAGGTCGACGAGGACAGGAAAATGATCGGAGCCGAAAGCCGGGAGGCGCTGCAATTCGACGCAGGTGAAATGTGAACTGTGGAAGAAATGATCGACGGGCCAGCGGAGCAGCGCGTGTGATGCGTGATAGGTGTTGTAGCGGCCGCGGCCGATGCGCGGATCGAGCAGGCCGCTGAGTTTGCGGAAGAGGCGCGTGGTGTCGGACCAGGCGACGTCGTTCAGGTCGCCGGTGACGATGACCGGCAGCGAGGCTCCGGTGACGGCTTTGCCCACCATGATGAGCTCGGCGTCGCGCTCGCGCGAGGTGGGGTTTTCGGTCGGACTTGGCGGCGCGGGATGCAGGCAGTGGAGCCGCACGCGCTGGTCGCCGGGAAGAACGACGACGGTGTGCATCGAGGGCACGTCGTCCTCGACGAGGAATTGCACGCGGGCGTCCTCGAGCGGCAGGCGCGAGTAGAGATGCATGCCGTAGAGATTTTCGAGCGGGCATTTCAGCGTGTGGGGATAATCGGCCTCGAGCGGGGCGAGCTGCTTTTCCCACCAGGCGTTGGTTTCGAGGGTGATGAGAACGTCGGGGCGGTGGGTGCGGACGAGCGCGAGGAGGTCGGCGGCGCGGCGGTTGGTCATGAGGACGTTGGCGGACATGAGGCGCAGGCGGCGGGCGCGCGGGGTGGGAGGGGCGGATTTCACCTCTTTGCGGTGCAAGGGGGTGTAGGGAAAGATCCACCACGCGTGAAAAACGAGGCAGCCGAGGAGCACCAGGCTGACGGCCCAGGTGTGCGGGCGAGACCAGTCGAGCAACAGGGCGGCGGCGGCGAGGAGGAGGAGGCCGAGCACGGCGAGTTGGAAACGGGGGAAGTCGAGACCGCGAATCCACCATTCCGGGCGCTTCGAGAGGGGGAGCACCGTGAGCAGCAGGAGGAGGCCGGAAAGGAGACTGAAGAGGAGGAACTGCATGCGGTGGGTGCAGCGAGGCGCAGGCGTGGAGATCCGCTCGCGGGCTGCGCGTTAACGACCCGGACGTGGTGGATTGGTTCGGAGCGACGAGGCGACCCGGGAATGCGCCCGGACAAGCGGTGGGCCCGTGAATTCCGCGAATCGACCCGGATGGTCGAAACTGGGAGGAAACGTTCGAAGGCGGTGCGGCGGGTTGCGTTCGCATTGTCCGGGAATTCCGATTCGGCGCTTTTCGGGTTTGGCGGTGTCGTGTTACACGAACGACATGCCCCGGATTTCATGCGAACGACTCGTCGAGCAATTGACTGCGCTCTTCGTGCGCGAAGGTGTGAGCGAGGGCCGGTCGCGGCGCGTGGCGGAGCTCTATGCGCAGGCGAGTGCGGACGGCGTGGCGTCGCACGGTGCGGTGTTCGTGCCGGTGTTGTTGCAATGGGTGCGGGAGAAACTGATTGCGGACCCGGAGAATCCGCC
>JAEYYL010000303.1 GCA_023430825.1 Verrucomicrobiota bacterium
GGCGCGGCGGGGGCGCCGCGGCTCCACGACACCTGCCTGCCGTCATGTTCAGCCGGTGCCGAATTGTTCGCGCATGATCTTGAGCGCGGGCTCGTGCAAACCCGTCGAACTCCAGCAGAGATCGCGCTCGACCTCGCAGTCGATCCCGGCGTCGAAGAGCGAGAACACCACGCCGATCACGCAGGCATCGGTGTCGACGCCGCACACCAACGCCTTGCGCACGCCCGCCTGTTTCAGGCGCTCGATTTGGGCGGTGGTGAGCCCGTAGCCGCGTTTTTCGAGCACCAGGTCGTTCGCCGACGTGGGGAGGATCAGCTCCGTTTCCGGCAGGCCCGGGGCACAGGAGGTGCGTTTGAGTTTGGTGCGAAACAGCGAGTCGGGCTCGTTGATGAACTGGGTGAAGATCCGGAGCGGAAACTCCCGCGAGCGCGCCTCGATTTTTTCGATGAGGGTCTGCGGGATGGGAAAAGCTTTCTGAAGATCGACGATGATGATGGCGTCCATGAAGGGAAAAGGGGAAGGGCGGCGATGGCTGTCGCCACTGGCTGGCGCGGGCGGACATAGACCCCGCGGAACCGGGAGGTTCCGGGTGATTGGCGGGCCGCGGGGCGATCCCCGCCGGTCGCAGCCGGAAAATCCGCGAAGCGGGGTTGGAACTGTCGCGAGGTTCCTCCGTCATCTCTCAGCTCATGCGCTGCATCCCCCCTCTTCGCCCTTTGCACAATTCCTCCCGGGAAAGCGCCGTCACGGCGACGCCGTGGCGCAGGAAGCCGGGCCGAGAAATCGCGTCGAGACTCGTCCCGGCCTTGCTGCTGGGTGGCCTGGGTGGATTCGCCCGGGCCCAGACGCCGCCGGTCGAACTCGCGCCGGTGTTCGTCACCGCCACGCGCGCGGCGGAGGCGGTCGATTACGTGCCGTTTTCCAACGAGACGCTGACCGGCGACGCCCTCCGCGCGGCGCCGAACGCGACGCTCGACAGCGCGCTGCGCGGCGTCGCGGGCTTCAGCCTGTTTCGCCGCAGCGACAGCCTCACGGCGCACCCGACCGCGCAGGGCGTGTCGTTGCGCGGGCTCGGGCCGAGCGGCGCGAGCCGCTCCCTGATCCTGCTCGACGGCGTGCCGCTCAACGATCCGTTCGGCGGCTGGGTCGCGTGGACCAAGGTGCCGCGCGAATCGCTCGCGAGCATCGAACTCGTGCCGGGCGCCGGCGGCACCGCGTGGGGCAACGCTGCGCTCGGCGGCGTCATCCAGCTTTTTACCGAATCGCCGACCGTCGCGCGCCAGCGGCTCGTGACGCGCGGCGGGAGTTTTCAAACCTTCGACGCCGAGGGCCAGTTCACCGAACCTGTCGGCCCCGGCGCGCTGCAATTGCTCGGGCGGTATTTCACCACCGACGGATTTCACACGGTGGCACCCGAACACCGCGGCCCGATCGACACGCGTGCGAGCAGCCGCGCGCGCTGGGCCACCGCGCGCTGGCACCAGCCGCTTGGCGAAACGCTCGCCGCCACGCTGACCGTGCGCCGCTTCGCCGAGGACCGCGGCAACGGCACACCTTATCAACGCAACGCGACCGACGAGACGTTCGCCTCCGTCGCGCTCGACGCGCAGCTCTCGGCCGCCTTCCGCTGGAATGCGGTGGCCTATGCGCAATCGCAGGGCTTTTCCTCGACGTTCAGCTCGGTCAACGCCGCGCGCACGGCGGAGACGCCCGCGAGCAACCAGTTCGACGTGCCGGCGACCGCCGTCGGCGCCTCATGGGTGGGGGAATGGGCGCCGACGCCCGACGCACGCACGACGATTGGCGCCGACGTGCGCGACGTGCGCGGCGAGACGCGCGAAGATTCGGCGTGGGTCGCGGATGCGTTCACGCGTCGCCGCTTCGCCGGCGGCCGCCAGTCGATGGCGGGGGCGTTCGTGATGCACCGCCGCACGCTGCCGCACGACGCGCGGCTGGCGCTCGGCCTCCGCGCCGACGGCTGGCGCGAGACCGATGGCCACCGCCGCGATTACCTCAACGGCGCGCAGGTCGGTGATGAACGATTCGCGACGCGCGACGGGGTCGAGGTCAGCCCGAGCGCGGGCGTGGTGTTGCCCGTATCCGAAAATCTGCGACTGCACGCGAGCGCGCAGCACGCGTTCCGGCGGCCGACGTTGAATGAACTCTACCGGCCCTTCCGGGTGGGCAACGTGATCACGGATGCGAATCCCGCGCTCGGCACGGAGACCGTCACGAGCGTCGAGGTCGGCGCCAAGGCGAAGCACGGCCCGCTCACGCTCGGCGCCACGGCATTTTGGAACCAGTTGGACGACGCCGTCGCGAACGTGACGATTGCGCAGGGGCCGGGGACATTTCCGGGCATCGGCTTCGTGCCCGCCGGCGGCGAGGGCCGTCGCCGGCTGAATCTCGATCGCACGCGCGTGCAGGGTGTGTCGCTCCACGCGGATTGGCAGGTCGCGCCGACGCTCACCGTCAACGCGCAGTATCTCTATGACGATGCGCGGGTGATGCGCGCATCGGTGGCGCCGCAGCTCGAAGGCCGGCGGCTCGCGCAGGTGCCGCGGCACGCGGCGCTCGCGGGCTTCACGTGGAAGTTCGACCGCTGGACGTTCGCGCCGCGCGTGCGCTGGATCGGTGCGCAGTTCGAGGACGACCAGAACATGCTGCGCCTCGCGCCGGCGGCGATCGTCGACGTGGCGTTGAATGTGGCGCTCAACGCCCATGCCGAGGCCTTCGTCAGCGCGGAGAATCTGTTGGACGAACGCGTCGAAACCGGCCGCGCGGTGACGGGGCTCGTGAACATCGGCACGCCGCGCCTGTTGCTCGTCGGCGTGCGGTTGACGCGTTGAACCGGATCGAAAGACCAGGGATGGGATTGATCGCCAGCGATGTTCGCGAGAGTCCTTTCCGTTCGCATGTCGTCGTCTAGTATGATGTCCCGCAAGAAACGTTAACAGATCCAACGGCGCGGCCGCGCCGGTAGGGACGCCTCTCCGAGGCGTCCTCGCGGAGAGGCGAGTCGCGAATTACTACAGATATCAGCGGGACACCACACTGGCTAAGGATTTCAGGATAGTAGCAGTCTGCGCTGTGCCACTATAACGGTGTTTTTTCCGACTATTCTGAAGCTCGCTTTTTTGGGGGAAACTGAGGGCGTGTGGCCCTCAAGCATTGCAAAGAAAGGGCATTCCCCTGAGTCTCCCTAGCGTGGTCCACCTTTTTCTGCGGAACACGCTCCCTTGAGAACCGTTCGGCCTTAATTTCGCCCATAGTAACTGACCACGATGGATGACTTGAAAATACTCGCTCGATCTTTGGCGGCTCAGCCGAATTTTGCAGGCCCTACGAAGCACGGCATATACGATCCGCGGGCTCGACGTCACATTGATATAGCGTGCTGGGTATCCGCTTTCGCACTTCTGCGGTCCTCTGCCGTCCTTCGTCAGCACGTCCGAGATGGCCGGCTAGGATTTGCAACGATGGTCACTGTGCGTGATCCCCGGCTCGGATGTCGAAAGAAAGTTCCGCTGGTCCTTGCTACGGGCGGGCCACTGGAACGCGGTGTTGGGGCTCCAAAGAATTTTCTAGATCTAGCGCGCGAGTGGAGGATCTCTTTGAATCCGGAGGAACGCGAAACCCATCTCGAGGAGCTTCACGAGGTTTTACCCGAAAACATTGTCGCTGGTTTCACATCATGTGCATGCAAGATCTCGAACGCTGGCTCCTCGCGGCTCTTTGATTCGATGGAAGTCTGCCGGCGAGCATTACGGGGAACCGCGCCCGAGGCCGTGCTGGCTTTCTTTCTCCTCTTGGACAGCGATTCGCACCTGCGAGGCGGTGAAAGGGCGGCGAGTGCGTTGGAGGGTCGCGCACTAGAAGTGGCTTGGCGCTTTGCCACCCAGCGAGGCGATGCGTGTGCGCCGTTCGATGCTGTAGGCGTTTCGGCGGCTTTCTTCCCACTAACGACGCGAAAAGGCGTGGGCTTGGTTGAGGGCGCGACGTTCCGCTCGGTCGATCTCAGTTTTGCTGCAATGGTCGTGAAGCTCGCTGAAAAATTCCAAGCGCGCTTTTCTCACCCTCTCTCCATGGGTGACAAGCAGCTGGCTTTGTGACGAGGCTTTGTCGCCGCGCTCAAGTGGATTCGGCGGCGCTGGACGCGGCTTACGACTCAAGGGGCAAGTAATAACGCCGATTGGCGCGGACGACATAACGAATGCGTTTTGCCGCAACTAACAATCCGAGCACCGACCACGACAGGTAATCTCTGTTCTTTTCCTCGAAGTGCGAATGCAAGCCGAGTTCGGAAGCCGATGCGATCAACCGGCAGATCGACCGGGCGTTTCGCTATGACGAGCTGATTCGCCGCCTCGCTCATCTCTACGCAACCAAGTTCAAGGAAATCTAGCTGCGATGTCGGGCCGGCGTGGATGCGACCTCCTGAGTCCCGCGGCGCGCAGCCGGCTCATGGCAAGCGTCCGCCAGAAGCATACTTCGCCCGAACTCGTGGTTCGTAGCACACTGCATCGCTTGGGCCGGCGGTTCACCGTCAACGGCTCCCCGCGCGTCGCACGGTTGTCTTCGTGAACGGTTGTTTCTGGCATCGCCATGCGGGCTGCCGGCGCACCACGACGCCGACCCATCGCCGCGCTTTCTGGCAGGCGAAATTTCGCGCCAACGTCGCGCGCGATCGCCGCGTGCAACGCGAGCTGCGGACGATGGGCTGGCGCGTCGTCGTGATTTGGGAGTGCAAGACGAAGCAGCCTCTCTCGCTCGTGGCGGCGCTCGGTTCGCGGTTGATTCCAACCACGCCCGGAGCGATCGTTGGCGCTCCGGGTGTGGCGAGTGGCCGCTCAGCGCTTGAGCGGGCGGTCGATGTCGCCGCTGGTGGCGCCGCTCATCTGCTCCTTCTGCGCATGGCCTTCGGGAATCGGTGG
>JAEYYL010000010.1 GCA_023430825.1 Verrucomicrobiota bacterium
CTGCCGTTCCACGCCTACATTCGGAACGCCCGGCACCGCCGCGCCGACGCCCGGCGTCCACGCCGGCCTCGGCGGCGGCGTAGGCTTGTGGGGGAAAAGAATGCCTTGGGCTTGAACGCGCTCGCTCGCGGCGGAGGGTTGGTTTTCAGGGTTCATGGGAGGAAAACGTCTCAGCCGAACACCACGTTCCAGCCGTTGAAGAAAGGCCGCTTCGCCGGCGGGCGAAACATCGCCGCCGGCAGCACCGCCAGCTTCATCGCGCCGAGCTGCGCGAACCCGCCGTTCGCCTGCTTCACCGTCGGCACATCCGCACTCGTGAACCGGCACGCACCCGCGTGCGCCGGCCGGTATTCAAACCCGCCTTCCGCGCTCAACAGAAACCAGCCGCGGTCGTCCCAGGGAAAATTCGGATCCCACACGTCGACGCGGATCGTCGTCGGCGACACCCGCGCCCACCCCCGAATCACCAGCGAATGCGCACCCGGCAGCTTCGTGACGAACTCGGCCACGTCCTCGACGACCGACAGCAGATTCAGCGAGAAATTCGGGATGAACTGCGCCAACAGCGTCGGCCGGTTCGGCGCCGCCTGCGTCACGATCGCCTGGTAGCTCGCCGCGTGCGGCGAAAGCACGAAGTGCTTGTAGGCGCGCAGCACCTCGTCGGTCAGCACCTGCAACTGCGCCGCCACCATGTCGCACAGGATCTCGCGATAACGCGGCACCAGTTGCGCCATCCGCGGAAAACCCCGCGCCCGCGCCTGGTCGAACTGCACCGCGCACACCGCGGAAAAGCCCGAGCACAGCCCCGACTGCGCCACGCCCAAAAATGCCGGATCGTCCGGCTTGTAAGGCGTCGAGAAGGCCGCCTCCCAGACCGCCCGCAAGCCATCGCCGCCAAACCTCCGCCTGTATTCGGAAAACGGATTCACCGGCTCCAGCGCCGGATCGCCGCAGGGCTGGCCAAACACGAAATAGTTGCCGACCCACGTGTTCGCATCGAGACGCAGGGCGTCGTGCGCAGCGGTGAACAAGGCGGAGGGTGGCAGCGTGGACATCGGCAAACCGACCTTTCGGCGCGGTGCCGCTCATTCACGCCCGCCACCCACCCCCGGCAAGCCGGCACCTCGTCAGCTACGTATGAATACGTAGGCCCCGATCCCTCAGAACAGATTTCCCTGACGCAACCCGTCGCGCTTCTCCGGATCCAGCGTGCTGAGCGCGAGCAGTTGCATCACGCTCAGCTCCGCCAGCCGCGAATCGCGCGCCAGCGAAGCCAGCAGCAGCGCGCCCGCCAGCGCATCGTAGAGCGCCGCGTGATAACGCCGCCGCTCCGCCGGACAATGACGCGCCGCCAGTTGATCCAGCTCCGCCTGCAGCCCGCACGCCGTCACCAAAAGCTCCAGCCGCCCCGAGCCCAGCTCCGGATAAAATTGCTGATAGAGCCGCGCCGAATCGATCCACGGCCCCCATTCGATCACGCGCTCGCCCGGTCGCGCGAAGTCCGGCGAGTTGCGCGGGTAAGGCCACACCGCCTTCAACAAACCGTTCTCCACGCCCGCATAATGCGCCGCGAGCGGCCCGCGCTCGCGCAGCCCCGCGAAAAATTCCCACTCGTCCGCAAACGGCGGCCACAGCGCCACCGCCGGCGCGCTCAACCCATGCACCGCGACGTCCTCGTCGCGCACCACCCCCGTCGCCTGGCACAGTCGCGTATGCGTGGAAATGATACGCGCGCCGCGCACCTCCGCCACGCCATACTCCAGCACGCCCGACGCCTGGCTGCCCTCGAAATCGACGAAGAAAATCGGCTGCTCGGTCCAGTTCACGTTGAACTTATGCGCCGCGAATCGCGCGGAACGCACGAAAGATTTTTGTCGTGTGCTCGCTTTGTTTCGCGGGCAACTCTTCTCGCCGTGGAATTGTCCTTCTATCGCAGTTTCGTGGCGCAACTCGCCGAGCAGAGCGGCGATTTCATCCGCCCGTTCTTTGGCGATCATGCGCTCGCCATCGACGTTAAATCAGACGCTTCGCCCGTCACCGCCGCCGACCGCGGCGCCGAGGAACTGCTGCGTTCGCTGATCCTGCAACAGTTCCCCACGCACGGCATCATCGGCGAGGAGTTCGGCACCGAGCGCGCCGACGCCGAGTTCGTCTGGGTGCTCGATCCGATCGACGGCACCAAGTCCTTCATCTCCGGCGTCCCGCTGTTCGGCACCTTGATCGCCCTCCTCCACCGCGGCCAGCCGGTGATCGGCGCGATTCACCAACCCATTCTTCGCCAGCTCGTCATCGGCGACAACACGACCACCACGCTCAACGGACGCCCCGTCCGCTGCCGCACGACCACACGCATCGCCGATGCCACCCTCCTCACCAGCGATCCGCTCAACCCGGCGAAATATCAGCCCGCCTCCGTCTCCGGCTACGATGCCCTCACGCAACGCGCCCGGCTCGTCCGCACCTGGGGCGATGCCTACGGCTATCTCCTCCTCGCGTGCGGGTGGGCGGATGTGATGCTCGATCCGATCATGAACCCGTGGGACATCGCCGCACTCGTGCCCGTGATCCGCGGTGCCGGCGGCGTCATCACCGATTGGTCCGGCGGCGCACCTTACCCCGCCGAGTCGACGCTCGCCTGCGCCACGCCCGAATTGCACGCCGCCGTGCTCTCCACGCTCGCCGCAGGCAAGTAGGGCGCGGTCCCCGACCCGCCCTGTTTCCGCCGCGAGCGGGCTACTGATTTTCGTGGCCCTGCGCGTGAGCGCAGGGATTTTGATTCAGTGCGGCTGGCAGGGGACTGCTCTCCGAGCCTTCCGCCATCACAGTCGCGCATCACTTTTGGCGAACCGCCTCAATTCTTCGGCGCCTCACCCGACGGAGCCGGCCCCGCCGCCGCGCCCGCCGCCGCTGCCGCCTTCGCCTTCTGCTGCGCCTGAAACTGCTGCCCCATCTGCATGATTCTCGGCATCACCGCCTGCATCCGCGGCATCATCAACGCCTGCAAACGCCCCTGCACTTCCGGCGTCTTGTCCACCATCGCCTGCCCCGCCGCCGTGCTGTAAAACGCCGCTTGCGCCGCCAGTTCCTCCTTCGTGAACACGTCCGTGTAAATCTGCGCCATGTCCTTCTTCATTTCGCCGACGTCCATCACCGACAGCATTTCATTCATCACCTTCTCCTGAAACGCCGCCAGTTCCGCGCGATCCACCCCCGGCTTCTCCATCCGCGCCGTCATCTGCTGCACCATCGCGACCGACTGCTTCTTCTGCTGCGCGAGCATCTTCTCCATCATGTCCTCGAAACGCATCACCTGCAGCACGTTTTCCGCGTCCGCGAGCGTCGCCCTCGTGCCAGCCGCATCCGGCGCCGACTTCACCGCCGCATCCGCCACCAGTTGCAGCTTCGTCACCGCGCCGTCGCGCTCGACCTCGAGCGTCGACGTCGCCGGTTCGAAACCTTTCACCGTGTAACCTTCGAACGTCTCGCCGATCCGAATCCATTCGCTCGCCGTGCCCGTCGGCGACACGAGGATGAAGCGGCTTTCCCCGCCCATCGTGATCAATGCATTAAAAAGCGGAGCCTCGTCCGCTGCATAAACCGCCGCCGACATGAACCCGGCGAGCGCGAGAGTGAAGAGCTTTTTCATAGGATTGCAGCCATACGCTGGCATCAACCCGCCCTGCCGTCGACCGACAACCGGATGACCGGCGCAAAAGCAGGTCCACCGGCTCACGCCCGGCTTTTGTGGCTCTGCGCGTGAGCGCAGGGATCGCGCAGGGCTCCCTCACCCGCCTACTTCCGCGCCTTCGCCTTCGGCGTCCACTCCGCCGTGATCCGCGAGCTGAACCCGCCGCGTGCCTTCCAGTTCGAGATGATCGCCAGGCTCCGCGGCTTCAACGCCGCGCCGAGATCGTCGCAAATCTTGTTGGTCGCCGCCTCGAAGAAAATCCCCTCGTTGCGAAACGCGTGGAAATACAGCTTCAACGACTTCAGCTCCACGCAGGTCTTGTCCGCCACGTAGCGCACCGTGATGTCCGCGAAATCCGGATGCCCCGTCATCGGACACACCGACGTGAACTCATGATGCGTGTGCTCGATCAAAAAATCGCGGTGCGGCGCAGGATTGGGAAACGTCTCGAGAATCTTCGGATCGGCCATGATGCGGAAAGTAGTGAGTAGCGAGTAGCGGGTAGCGAGTAGAAATCCTTTCGGGTCACGCGCGCGAGATGCTCGCTACTCGCTACCCACTACTCGCTACTTTTCCCTCACGTGGCTGTTTCCGTAAACCGCTGCTCGCGGATCACCGTGATCTTGATCGTGCTCGGATACTGCAGCTCCTCCTCGATCCGCTTGCGCAGCTCCTTCGCGATCTCGCGCGCCCGGTCGTCCGTCACCGTCTGCGGCGAAACCACCACGCGGATCTCGCGGCCCGCCTGGATCGCGAACGATTGCTGCACGCCTTCGATCGACGACGCCAGCTTCTCCAGCCGCGCCAGCCGCTGCACGTAACCCGCCATCGACTCCGCTCGCGCGCCCGGCCGCGTCGCCGAGATCGTATCCGCCAGAATCACGATGCCCGCATAAACCGTCTCCGGCTTCACTTCCTCGTGATGCGCCGCCACCGCGTTCACCACGATCGGCGTCTCGCCATAACGCTTGATGAACTCCGCCCCGATGTGCGCATGGCTGCCTTCGAGATCGCCGCTCACCGCCTTGCCCAGATCGTGCAGCAACCCCGCGCGCTTCGCCACGTTCGGATCGAGCCCGACCTCGCTCGCGATCATCGACGCGAGCGACGCCGTCTCGATCGAGTGGTCGAGCACGTTCTGGTTATACGAAAACCGAAACTTCAGTTTGCCGAGCAGCTTGATGATCTCCGGGTGCAGCCCGTTGATGTTGAGCCGCGTCACCGCGTCCTCGCCCGCCTGCGTCGTCGACAGCTCGATCTCCTCCTGCGCCCGCTTCACGAACTCCTCGATCGTCGCCGGATGTATCCGTCCATCCCTTACAAGTCCGTCCAGCGCCACCCGCGCCACCTCGCGCCGCACCGGATCGAAGGAGGAAATCAGCACCGTGCCCGGCGATTCGTCGATCAACACCGTCACGCCCGTCGCCGACTCGAACGCTTTGATGTTCCGCCCTTCGCGGCCGATGATGCGGCCCTTCATGTCCTCGTTCGGCAGCGACACCAGCGTCGAGGTCAAATCGATGTTCGGCTTCACCGCCAGCCGCTGCATCGCCGCGACGAGAATCCGCCGGCTCTCCGTCTGCAGCTCCTGCTCGGACTTCTCCATCGTTTCGCGCCGCAGCGCGCGCAATTCGTCCTGACACTCGAGCAGCACCTCCTCGCGCAGCGCCCGCCGGATCTCCTCCGCATCCATCTGCGAAACACCCTCGAGCCGCTGCCGCACGCTCTTCGACAACGCCCGGATCGCATCGCGCGCCTGCCGGATCGCCGCGTTCTCGCGGTTCAACCGCTCCGACCGCTGCTCCAGTTGATAATCGAGCAGCGCCAGCGATTCCTCGTGCGCGCGAATCTCGCGCAGCCGCACCTCGCTCTCGATCTCGCGCCGGTCGTATTCACGATTCAACTCCGACCGCCGCTCCTGGATCTCCGCCTCCGCCCTCTGCCGGATCTCCTCCGCCGCCACCGCCGCCTCGCGCCGCGCCACTTCCACCAGTTCCTCCGCCTGCTCGTGCGCCGTGCGCCGCGTGTGCCGCGTCAACGCCCACACCGCGAGAAATCCAAACGCCCCGCCAATGAGCAACGACACCGTGAGCGACCAGTCAAAGACGTCGCTCTCGGCGATCAGAAACGCAAAGTCGGCTGCGCTGGCTGACGTCAAGGGACGCAAACCGTAGGAACCACCTTTCAAAGCTCAAGCCTTCTTCCGACGCCGAAACGCCCGTCCCCGTCATCGGAGTTTGCACGCCGCGCCGTCGCCGATCGCCTCAACGCACCAGCTGAAACGCCGGCAGCGTTTCGTCCAGCACCGCCTGCATCCGCGCCAGCGCCGCGTCCGTTCCGTCCGCCGCATCGGCCTGCACCAACACATATGCCCAACGATCCGCGCGACCGTGCCGCAACCGATTCCACGCATCCCACATCGCCCGCTCCCAATGCGTCGCCACCACGCGGTCACTGCTCACGAACCAATACGCCACTACCGCCGGAATTTTGCGTTCGCCACCCAGCTCCATCCGCTCCGTCCGCAACACCGTCGCGCGCAATCCGCGCGCGCCCTCGTTGCCGCGCCAGCGAAACTCATGCGACACCGTCTCCGCGATCGTCCAACCCTGCCCGACGAGACAGATTTCCGGCCGGTGAATCGACGTCCGGTCCCGCCCGCTGAGCACGATCGACAAAAACACCGCGTGCCGCCCGCCCTGCACGTGCACGTAATTGCGCCGCGAAAACCCTGTATCCGCCGGAAGGATATCCCGCTCGACCGCCGTGACCTCGGTCCGCCGCCCGATCCATTCCGTCCCCACGAACGCCGGCAGCTCCACCGGATCCTTCCCCTCCGCCGACAACCGCACGCCCGCCTGCCCGCGCGACGGCGCCGCGCCCACCCGCGCCAAAAAAAACATCTCCCCCACACACGCGCCCACGACCAGCAAAGCAACGAGAGCAGGCGCGGCCGTCCCCCGCCGCCCCGCGCCTCCCCGCCCGTCCCCCGCCCCCCGTCCACTCTCCTCCGTCCTC
>JAEYYL010000066.1 GCA_023430825.1 Verrucomicrobiota bacterium
ACGGCGGCACGTCCTTCATGGAGGACTACACGTATCACCTGTCGCCGAAGGGCCACCAGGTGCTCGGTGCGCACATGCTCGAAATCTGCGAGAGCATCGCCGCCACGAAACCCTCGCTCGAAATCCACCCGCTCGGCATCGGCGGCAAGGAAGACCCGGTCCGCCTCGTCTTCGACGCCCCCGCCGGCCCCGCGCTCAACGCCTCGCTCATCGATCTCGGCAACCGCTTCCGCCTCCTCGTCAACGAGGTCACCGCGGTCAAAACGCCGAAGCTCCCGAAGCTTCCCGTCGCTCGCGCCGTCTGGGAATGCCAGCCCGATTTCAAGACCGCCTGCGCCGCGTGGATTTACGCCGGCGGTGCGCATCACACGGGTTACAGCTACAGCGTCACGAAGGAGATGCTCGAGGACTTCGCGACGATCGCCGGCATCGAACTCGCCGTGATCGACGCCGACACGACCCTCCCCGACTTCAAGCAAACCCTCCGTAACAACGAGGTGTATTACCACCTCGCGCAGGGCATTCGGATCTGACCCAGGTAGCGAGTAGTGAGTAGCGGGTAGCGAGCATCCCGCAGATTCGCTGTCTTCCTACTCGCTACTCACTCCCCGCTACTCGCTACTCTTCCCCATGCTCGAAGAACTCAAACGCGAAGCCTACGAAGCCAACGTCGCCCTCCCGCGCGAAGGCCTGATCAATCTTACCTTCGGCAACGCGAGCGCGATCGACCGCGCGAAGGGCATCTTTGCGATCAAGCCGAGTGGCGTCGACTACACCGCGCTCAAACCCGAGCACATGGTGCTCGTCGACCTCGACGGCAAAAAGGTCGAGGGCACGCTCAACCCGTCGTCCGACACGCCCACGCACCGCCGGCTGTTCCAGGCCTTCGCCCACATCGGCGGCGTCGTGCACACGCATTCGTCGCACGCCACCGCGTTCGCCCAGGCCGGCCGCGCCATCCCGTGCTTCGGCACCACGCACGCCGATTACTTTTTCGGCGAGGTGCCCGTCACGCGCAAGATGACCGCCGACGAAATCGCGCGCGCCTACGAGTGGGAAACGGGCAACGTCATCGTCGAACACTTCACGAAGTCGTCGCTCAGCCCGGTCGATTTCAGCGCGATCCTCGTCAACCGCCACGCGCCGTTCACCTGGGGCGCGTCGGTCGCGAAAGCGGTCGAGGTCGCCGTCGCGCTCGAGTGCTGCGCGCACATGGCATTGATGAGCCTGCAGCTCTCGCCATCGCTGGCTCCAATCGAACCCGAGTTGTTGAACAAGCACTTCAACCGTAAGCACGGCCCCGGCGCCTACTACGGCCAGAAGTGAGCTGGAGTGCGGCGGCTCGACCCGCGGTCCCCGTGTCCGCGCAAGCCGGGGTGGGCTCGTTACTGCCGCTGACTTGAGACTTGCGACTCTATTCAGCCGGCATAAACCGGCGGGGTTCCTTATCCTCCCCCCCAACCTATGCAATCCTCCCCCGTCTGGACCTCCGACAAATACATCGAAACCGTGCGCGAAGTGCTGCGCCGTTCGACCCAAGACCAAGCGTTTCGTGAGCAGGCGATCGCCGACGCCGACAAGACCCTCGAAAGCGTCAGCGGCCTCACGATCCCCGCCGATAAACGCGGCAAGACCAAGTTCGTCGAAGAAGCCGGCGCCAAGGGCCACGTCCTTCCCGCCTTCGGCGCCAAGTTCGAACCCGACCAGCTCAGCGACGCCGAGCTTGAGCGCGTCGCCGGCGGCGGCAGCCCGTGGTGCTTGTGGACCAGCGGCTGCTACTGCTTCTTCACGAAGTAACGCCTTCGGCGCTGTTCGGGACTTCTGTCATTGAGAAGTCCCACTCCCACCGTAACCCCGGCCTTCAGGCCGGGGTTTTTCGTTGCCGCGCACCGCGTCGCGAAGCGACGCCTCATCCCCTCGAGGTGCGCGCCCCCGCCCCTTCGATGTCGCGCGATCCGGCGCTTTTGTTCCCCTCCGACGCGGCAAAGCTGGCGGAACTTGGCCGCGGCTGGCATGACGGACCCAGCGTCATGCGTCGCATCGCCTTCCACCCTATGAATCTCGAAATCACCGCCCGCGAATGGCTGCGCGTTCTCTGCCTCGTTTCCACCCTCGCCCTCGCGTCGCTGCCCGCCATCGCCGCCGAGGCCGACCTTCCGCCGCCCGCGCCCGACGAGGCCGAGGCGATCGTGTCCCCCGCGCCGATGGAACTGGAAACCGAAGACGCGGGCGTGCACGGCCAGCTCGCCGTAGCCCAGGAACTGCTGACCTCCGACACCCGCAGCGATCTGATTTACACCATCACCACCGTTCCACGAAACGGCCGCGTCGGGCTCGCCGGCGGCGGCGATGAGGCGAACTTTTTCGAGAACAGGACCTCGCGCCTCGGCTATTTCGCCTATCGGGCCGACGAGGATTACGTCGGCGAGGACTCCTTCAGTTACACGGTGCGCAATGAAACCACCGGCCTCGTCTTCAAAAATACCGTCGTCATCACGGTGCTGCCGCCGGAAGCAGTCGTGCTCGATCGTTTCGACGTCAGCGCCCTTCGGGAGCATGCCATGGACGTGCGCGGCGTTTCCCTCACCACGCGCCCCAACACCCCCGTCGCCCACAAGGTGCCCAGCCACGAGGATTTCATGACGCCGGCCGACCGCGACTCCATCCTCGGTCCAAAGGTCGCCTACCTCCTCGACGAAAAAGCCAAACCGCAAAACGGCACCGCTCGACTCGATCGCGCCACCGGCCAGCTCAGCTACGCCCCCAATCCCGGCTTCATCGGCGAGGACCGCTTCACGTATTACACGATCGACGAAAACAACCCGCACCTCGGCGTTGAAAACACCGTGTCGGTTCACGTCGAACCGATCCGTCAGGTGAAACACATCGCCGTCGACCGCTCCCGCAGCCGCGAGGTCGACCTCGTGTTCGTCATCAACAACTCGCCCTCCATGGCCGATCACCAGGGCCGAATCGCCGACAACCTCAGCCGCTTCCGCCAACTCTTCCACACGCGCGACCTCGATTACCGCATCGGCGTGCTGACGACCGATTTCGTCGACGCCATCCCCGGCCGCCGCCCCGAAGACCAACCGTTCTTCAAGGAGGTCCGCTCCATCCAGCTCGACGCCGCCGGCAACCCCGTCCTCGACCGCCGCGACCGCCCGAAACAAATCACCAAGCGCGTCGCGAGCAACGGCCTCCTCGTCACGCTACCGGTCATGCCGCAGCCCTGGGTCACCCCGAAAACGCCCGATCGCATCTTCGCCGAACTCGTCAAAGTCGGCACCAACGGCGACAGCAACCGCACCGCGTTCACCGCCGTGTATAACTTCGTCGCCGGTTTCTATAACCAGCAGCACGCCTTCCTCCGCCCCGAAGCCACCACCATCGTGGTCTTTTTCATGGATGAGGAGGAGACGCGCATGGCGACCTGGAAAGAGCAGCGCGACGGCCCCGCCAACGCCGAGTGGATCGAAAACGGCAAGCTCCCCGACCTGCTCAAGGACTACAACGCCCGCCACCCCGCGCAGCGCCAGACGCTCGACGGCTACATCAATTACTGGGTGCTGCGACCCTTCATCATCGCGAAAGGCAACAAGCGCGGGAAAATCGAGATGCACGCCGTCGTGTCGCCCAACAACGTCTCGCACCGCCGCGCCGCCGAGCTGACCGGCGGGACGGTGTTGAACATCGAGAGCGACTTCTCCGCCCCGCTCGCCGCCCTCGGTGACCGCATCGCCGATACCGTCGCCGTCGCACTCGAACCCGTCGGACCCACCGCGACGCTCTACAAGAAAAGCCTCCGCGTGCTCGTCGACGGCGAGGAAGTGCCCGCCGACCCCGCCAACGGCTGGGCCTACGACGAACTCACCCACAGCATCCGTTTCCAGGGCGACGCGAAGAAAAAGGCTTTTCTCGCCAAGATCGACATCACCTACGAAGAGCACCGGTGAGGAGCTCGACATTGACCCGAGTTTGCCGAAGCGGAAGGCAGATGAGGGCCCGCGAATAGCGCGAAAAGTTCGAGCATTCCGATCAAGGATACCCAAGGAAGTGGCGCTTCCTGTCATTGCGAGGAGTGAAACGACGACGCAATCCAGCTGGATCGCCACCGCGCGCTTCGCGCACCGGCTCATCAGCTCGCCCGCGGTTTGTCATGGCGAAGGAGGTTTGCCGACTGCGGCAATCCACGGGGAATTCAGCTGGATCGCCACGTCGCTTCGTTCCTCGCGATGACCGGGATGAAGCTCATTGTCATCGCCGTTATCACCCGCGGCTCGGCGTTGGCCCAGCTCTCGCGATGAGAAAACCGGTGGCTTCTCTCGGTAATGCTCAACCAGAAGAGAGATCCGCGTCGTCGGCCGCTTTGACCAGCTCCGCCCGCCGACGGAAAGCAGCCGGAGTCATCCCCGTCTGCTGGCGAAACACGGTGGCGAAATACTGCCCGGAGGAAAAGCCGCACCCGAGTGCCACATCGGTGATCGAGCGTTGCGGCTCGCCCCGCAACTGCTCGCCGGCCGCTTCGATCCGGCACCAGCTCAGATAACGCGCGGGCGTGCGGTTCGTGAGCTGATGGCAGAGTTTCACGAAATGCGTCACGCCCAGCCCGCAGCGTTCCGCCATCTCCTCCACGGTCCACGCCTGACTGCGCTGCGCGTCGTTGTGTCGAAGCTCCGCGAGAAACAAACCGATCGTGCGCTCGGCACTGGTGAGCGACGGATCGAGCCGCGGTTTGCGGCGCGCGAGCGTTTCCGAAAGCAGCAGCAGCAGTTCGTTGATCAGCACCCGCAGCCGCGAGTGCGACGAACCGGCGACGTCGTTCGCCACCGCCTGCGCGATCGCCTGCCAGCAGCGGCGCATCGCCTCATCGGACAACCAGACCGCATGCTCGTTGTGGCGCAGGACTTCGGTGAGCCGCCGCAAATCGTCTGGAGCCAGAATCAGCCACGACGGCCATCGCCACGGTTGATTCGGTCGCCGCACGCCGAGATCCAGAATCAACCAATGCAGCCGGCTTGGCGCGATCCGCGGATTCCCCACGCGATGCGGCTGCCACGGACGCGTGACGGTCAGCGAACCCGGCCGTAGCTCCGTCGTCTCGCGACCGATGCTGAACGCGAGCGAACCGCGTTCCAGGAACGTGATCTCGATGCCTTCGTTGCGATGCCAGTCGAGTCCCCATTTCTGCGGGCGCACCGCGTCCCAGTAGCCCACCGAGCGCACGCCCGGCAGCATCCCTCTCGCCAGCGCCCGTCCCGGATACGCGCCGCGGACCAGTGCCTCCAACCGCACTTCGCCCCGCTCGCACGCCGACACGAGCGGCTCGCAGGTGTCGGACGCGTAACGCTCAGATTTGTCGGTAAAGATGGCGACGTGCGCGGTCATGAAGGTCCGGGATGGCTGGCAGGCGTGGGGAGTTCGAAAATTCTCAGTGGCGAAATTTGAAAGAACTCCGCCGGCCCGGGGTGGTAGGCTCATGCAAGCGACGATCGCCCGTCGTTCAACCGCCAATCCGGAATCTCATGGCCCGTTACCGCATCGCAGTGAACATGGAGTTCTGCCGCTCCGCCGACCAATCGTTCGAGGCCGGCGTCAAGATCGCCTCCGAGCTCGGCTACAAGTGGGTGGAACCCATGGTGCACACCGGCTGGGAATTGCTCAGCGAGGTGCACTACTTCCACTCGTTCTCGATGGAGGAGGATCCGCTGCTCATGCGCGATATCTGCCGCAAATACGGCGTGCAGGTCGCCAGCCTGAGCGGCCACAGCCCGTTGATGAAACCCGAGGCCGCGATCGACCGGCTCACGCGCGCGATCGTCCAGGCCGACGCCGTCGGCGCGAAGTTCGTCAACTCCGACGAGATGGTGAAACCGGATTGGATGGACGACGCGTTCGCCCATCAGGTCATGCGCTACACGCTCACGCGCGTCGAGCAGGTCGCGCGGCGCCACCAGGTTTACGTGTGCATCGAGCCGCACGGCGTTTACACGAAGACCGCCGACGGGCTCATGAAGATCGTGCAGCTTGTCCCGTCGCCGTGGATCCAGGTCAACTGGGACACGGGCAACAGCTATCTCGCCGGCCTCGAGGATCCCTACGAGGGCCTCGCGAAGGTGCGCGACCAGGTGCGGCACGTTCACGCCAAGGACATCTCGATGAGCCAGAGTTCGACCGAACGCGGAAAGGTCACCGGCACGCCGGTCGGCTGCGCGTGTGGCGAGGGCGTGGTCGACTGGGAAAAGGTGTTCGCGATTCTCGACCCGCTCGATCGCGAAATTTTCCTGTCGGTCGAATGCGGGAAAATCGACGAGGCCGAGCGGAGCCTGAAATTCCTCACCCGCGCGCTCGGCAATCGCCTCATCGCCAGCTAGGCTCCGGAGCAATGCCGGTCATCGTCACGCCGTTCGCCCGCCCCGCGCAACTCGCCCCGAGCTGGCTCGGCCTCGCGGCCTTGTTCGCCGCGTGGGGGCTGCCGGCAAGTGCGGCCGTTTCGGATACGCCGGCGCGCGCAACGGCGAATCCTCCGACGATGCGCCTCGCCGTCGGTTCCGCGCAGGTCGACTTCGTCTCAGCCGACGGCGTGCTCGCCGGCCGCTACCACTTCGCCGATCCGTTCAAACCCTACCTCCATCCACTCCAGTCGCCCAACGGCCACTGCGTCTCCCTCGCACGGCCCCACGACCATGCGCACCACAAGGGCGTCATGTATGCGTTGCGCACCCCGGAGCTGAACTTCTGGGAGGAGCGCCCGACGCTGCCGGGAGAAGCCGTCGGTCGCGAGCGTCACGTGGCGTTCTCCGCGGTGCGTGAGTCGGGCGAGGAAATCGGTTTCACCGAAACGCTGGTCTGGGAGCCCGCCGCGGGTGGCGACGCGGTCTTCGACGAGACGCGCACGCTCACCTGTCGGCGCGAAGGCCGCGGCTTCCGCTGGACGTGGACCACCGTGCTCATCGCCCGGCGCGCGACGCGCCTGATCCAGAGCCAATGGAGCCACGTCGCGAAGGATGGCCGCACCACCAACTATCACGGCCTCGGCCTCCGGCTCCGGCGCGATTTCGGCGGCGGCACAGCGAACAACGCGCTTCAACTCGACGACGCGCCGGTGCGGTGGAACCACGGCTCGCGTCCCTTCGATTTCACCTCCGCCATGGGGGCGACGCCGGCGCGCGTCACGTTCATCGGTGCGATCGACGGCGCCTGGCCCACACCCCGCGTCGCCGTCACGGTCGCGCAAGAGCAACAGAACGCATTATTCGTGATGGCCGATCCGTTCGCATTTCTCGCGCTTGGTCCAAGCAATCTCGGCGAACGCGCGCTCTCTGCCGGCGAATCGCTGCACGAGCGCTACACGATCGTGGTCGCCGACGTGGATATTTCCCCGCCGGTTCAACCCTAGCCCATGCCATGCGCGAAAGATGCGACATCGCTGGTTTGAAGGTAAGGCGGGTCTCTGACCCGCCTTCGCGAGCGAAATGGGCCGGTCGGAGACCTGCCCTACCTCAGACACGTTTCTCTTCTTCGAGTAATCATCGATAGACCGGCTCACCCCACTCCCCGTTTTCAAAATCCCATGAAATCCCCTGCGTATCCGACCCTTACTCGCCGCCGCTTTCTGCAGCAGTCCGCCCTCGCCGCCACCGCGTTTGCCCTTCCCCAGATCGTTCCTTCCTCGGTCCTCGGCGCCGCGGGACAGGTCTCGCCGAACAACAAGATCAACGTCGGTCTCATCGGCGGCGGCCCGCAAGGCGTCGCCGATATGAAGAACGTCCTGTTCGACGCCAACGCGCGCGTCGTCGCCGTGTGCGATGTCAAAGAGGACCGGCTCGCCATCGCGCGCGACACGGTGAATCAACACTACGAGAACCAGGACTGCGCGACGTATCACGATTTCCGCGAGCTGCTCGCGCGAAAGGACATCGACGCAGTGATCATCGCCACGCCCGATCACTGGCACGTGCCGATCGCCCTCGCCGCCGTCCGCGCGGGCAAGGACATCTACGTCGAAAAACCGCTCAGCCTCCGCATCGGCGAGAACCAGATCCTCCGTGCGGAGCTGCGGAAGCACGGCCGCATTTTTCAGTTCGGCACCCAGCAGCGCTCGAGCGCGAACTTCCGGCTCGCCTGCGAACTGGTCCGCAACGGCCGGATCGGACGACTCCAGAATATCAATACGTGGTGCATCGGCAGCGTGCCCGGCGGCTCCACCGCGCCCGCGCCCGTGCCGCCAGGCCTCGACTATGATTTCTGGCTCGGGCCCGCGCCGGAGAAACCCTATCGCGAGGACCTTTGCACCGACGTCGGCTCGAAGAAAACCTGGTGGTTCAACTCCGACTACTCGATGGGCTTCATCGCCGGCTGGGGCGTGCATCCGATCGACATCGCCTATTGGGGCTGTCCCGAGCTGATGGGCGGCCCGCTCGAAGTCGAGGGGACCGGAGTCATTCCGACGGAAGGCGCCTGCGACACCGCGACGGAGTGGGCGGTCAATTTCAAGAGCGCCTCCGGCGTGACGATGAATTTTCGCGGCCTGCCGATCTCGATCAACGACAACGCCGTGATCAATCGTCTGCATCCGTATCAGGAGAAATACGGCCGCACGTGCGATCACGGCACGGCGTTCGAGGGCACCGATGGCTGGGTGCTGGTCGACCGCAACCACCTCGGCGCTTCGTCGGAATCATGGTTGAAGGAAGACCCGGCGCGGTTTCGGGTGAAACTGCCGCGCAGCGGGTATCACGCCACAAACTTTCTCGAGAGCGTGCGCCACCGCACCCCCACCGTCGCCAATATCGACGAGGCCTTTCAATCGGACGCCCTCTGTCACCTCAGCCACCTCGCCCTCACGACGAAGCGGAAACTGACCTGGGATTCCGCCACCGAACGCTTCGTCAACGATGCCGACGCCGACCGGCTGATCGCGCCGCGCCAGCTGCGCAAGCCGTGGACGTTTCAGGCCGGATAAATCAAACTCACGCCAGCAGTGACATGGGTAGGGACGCCTCTCCCAAGGCGTCCGCGGAGCGTTCGGAACGGTCCCTACCTTATCGCGGGTTGGGATTTATCTGTGCCCATCGGTGTAATCCGTGGCGAGAAAGCTTGGGCGATTTGCCAGGTCTCGCGTGATTCGCGGACGACATTGTCGGGACTAACCCGCATCCATCACACCCAGATGAAGAAAACGATTGGTCACAGAGCGCACAGAACTCCGACACGCAGTTCACCGAGGAGAATTCACCGATCCTATCTGGCCTCCCCTTCCAATCCGCCTCGTTTTCGCAACAAACGCATCCAACACCTTGTGGACTCCTGCTGCCTCTGTGTCACAGCTCAGTGTCCTCTGTGAACCATGACTTGGTTGATTCGAGTGTGACGTATCCGGGTTAGGCGCGCACCCGCCACCGCCCCGGTTCAATCCACGTCCACCGCGCGCCCGCCCTCGCGTTTGTCGTAGCTGCGAAACGCGAACATCGTCTCGCTGCCGATGATCCCCTCGGTCTTCAGCAGTTCGTCGGTGATCACGAACTCGATCTTGTCGAGCGACTCCGACTTGATGATCGCCATCAGGTCGTAGCGTCCGGAAACCGAATACACTTCGGTGATATCGCGGATCTCGAGCAGCTTCTCCGCCGTCCCCGTGACCTTTCGCGGTTCGATTTTCAATAACACGATTGCAGTAGGCATGGAATAAATCGCCGCCGCGCACCGT
Source organism: Verrucomicrobiota bacterium (assembly GCA_023430825.1). Lineage (GTDB taxonomy): Bacteria > Verrucomicrobiota > Verrucomicrobiia > Opitutales > Opitutaceae > Opitutus. Next base: position 9,710 of record JAEYYL010000066.1, read on the forward strand.
TCCTCCGCCCCATGCGGAGACCCCGCGCGCTGGCGGCGACGACTCACCCTACCCGCCCCATCCGAAATTGCACGCGCGCAACCGGGCTATAGCCTGATCGTTTCGCACCCATACGCCGCCGGCAACGACCCGAAAAATAACTCGGCGACCATCCCGCCGGCTCGTCATCAAACAGAGCGGCCTGCTCCCCTCGGAGGCCACTCGGTGAAACGTCCCACATCCGAATCGAGCCGCCGAAAAGGGACATTCTTCCGCCCAAAACGGCCACCGCGCTGCCCAACGTTGTCACCCCGGCGCCTGTCGCCCTTAACGCCGACTCGCCCCCTTGCCCTCTTCGCCGTCGCCCAATTCTCCGCCCCAGCCCACACGTCATCCCTCTCTCACCTGCCTCCGGCGCAACCACCATGAAATTCCCCCGTTTCGCTTTCACGCTCCTCCTCTCCGCCTGCCTCCTCGGCGTCTCCCGCGCCAGCGCCGATAGCGTCGTCCACACCGTCCAATCCGTGCCCATTATTTGGGCCGGCCCCGCCTACGTCGATTTGGACAACGACACCATCGCGGACTTCCTCGTCGCCGACGACGGGTCGCCCTTCATTGCGGGGAACCCGGACAACCCCTTCGAGGTCGCCCTCTCGGGCGGATATGCCCTTAACTTCACCGGAGGAGTTTCGATCGATTCGTCACTCACTTTTGCCAACGTCGCTCAGATCCGAATCGAAGATTGGTTTGGCGGCGGCTATTTCGGCTACCGTTTTCAGCACCAGGGCAGCACCGCCTATGGCTGGGGTCTCATCGGGTTTCAACCCAGCGCCGCTATTTTGGAATGGGCGTTTGACTCCAGCGGCACCTCGATCGCAACCGGCGCGACGATCAGCGCTATCCCCGAACCCGGCACGTGGACGTTGATGGCCGGCCTCGCTGCCTTCGGCTTCGTAATGTGGCGCCGTCGGACCGCTCTCCGCACGTTCTCGTCGACCTGACCGCCGACCGGCGTCGCCGCCGTCACTTGCTGCGCAGAAAATCCACCAGCGCCCGCGCCGCGCGGCTCAACGGCCGCGCCTCACGATAGATCACGCCGATCGACCGCGTCATGCCCGCCAGCGCCCGATAGCGCACGCCCTTCGTCTCCACCACCCGGGCCATCGCCGGCACGATCGAAACGCCCCAGCCCGCCGCCACGAACGCCAGCACCGTTTCGATCTGCGCGCTGCGAAAACTCACCCGCGGCGCGAATCCATTCAACCGGCAGAACTGCAACGCCTGCCCGGCGAGGCAATGCCCCTCCTTCATCAGGATGAACGGCTCCGCCTCCAGGTCGTCGAGCGTCAGCTTCCGTTTCGTCGCCAGCCGGTGCCCCGCCGGCAGCGCCACGAGCAACGGCTCGTCGAAAAACTCCTCCGCCGCCAGCCCCGCCCGCTCCACCGGCAGGCTCAACAACGCCACCTCGATCTCCTTCGCCAGCAGCGCGCGCGCCAGCTGCTCGGTCGTGTCCTCGTGCACCACGACTTCAATTTCCGGATACGCCGCCGTGAACCCCCGCAACCTCCGCGGCAGATAATACGGCGCCACCGTCGGCAGCGCCCCCAGCGCCACCCGTCCGCGCAACATCCCCCGCACCTCCCGCACGCTGTCCCCCGCCAGCTCCACCTCGTCCAGCACCCGCTCCGCGTGCCGCCGAAACACCTCACCCGCCGCCGTCAGCGACACCTCCCGCTTCGTTCGCTCGAACAAGCGCTCCCCCAGCTCCCCCTCCAGCTTCATGATCTGCTGGCTCAACGAGGGCTGCGCCACCCGGCACTGCTCCGCCGCCCGGCTGAAATTTCGCGTCCGGGCCACCGCGACGAAGTAGCGCAACTGGTGGAGCTCCATAGTCGGTTCCTATTACTGACATCGGAACTTAGTCTTTCACAGCGTCCGCGCGAGTTGATAATCTCCGAACGTCCCCCGGCTTTCGGCGTTGCTCCCACACCCAGCTTCCCTTTCCGCTCCCCGTTTTTTTATGTCCAACAGCACGCCTCCTCAACTCACCACCGCGTCCGGCATTCCCGTCGCCGACAACCAGAACACGCTCACCGCCGGCCCGCGCGGTCCTGTTCTGCTCCAGGATTTCTGGCTCCTCGAGAAACTCGCGCATTTCAACCGCGAACGCATCCCCGAGCGCGTCGTCCACGCCAAGGGCTCCGGCGCCTACGGCACCCTCCGCATTACCCACGACATCTCGAAATACTCGAAGGCAAAACTCTTCGCCCGCGTCGGCAACGAGGCCGAAGTCTTCCTCCGTTTCTCCACCGTCGCCGGCGAACGCGGCGCCGCCGCCGCCGAGCGCGACGTCCGCGGCTTCGCCTTGAAGGTCTATACCGAGGAGGGCAATTGGGACCTCGTCGGCAACAACACGCCCGTCTTCTTCATCCGCGATCCCCTCAAATTCCCCGATTTCATCCACACCCAGAAGCGCGATCCGCAGACCAACCTGCGCAACAACACCGCCGCCTGGGATTTCTGGTCGCTCTCTCCCGAATCCCTGCACCAGGTCACCATCCTGATGAGCGACCGCGGCATCCCGAAGAATCTCCGCCAGCAGCACGGCTTCGGCTCCCACACCTACTCCTTCATCAACGCCATCGGCGAACGCTACTGGGTGAAATTCCACTTCAAGTCCCTGCAGGGGATCGCCAACTACACCGACGACGAAGCCGCCGCCGCCGTCGGCCAAAACCGCGAAACCTCGCAAGCCGACCTCTTCCACGCCATCGCCGACGGCAACTTCCCCCGCTGGCGCTTCTGCGTCCAGATCATGCCCGAAACCGAGGCCGACAAATTCCGCTTCAACCCGTTCGACCTCACCAAGGTCTGGCCCCACGGCGACTACCCGCTCATCGACGTCGGCATCCTCGAGCTCAATCGCAACCCGCAGAACTACTTCGCCGAGGTCGAACAAGCCGCCTTCTCCCCCGCCAACGTCGTGCCCGGCATCGGTCACTCGCCCGACAAGGTCCTCCAGTCGCGCATCTTCTCCTACGCCGACGCCCATCGCTACCGCGTCGGCGTCAACCACCAGCACCTGCCGGTCAACGCCCCGCGCTGCCCCATCTTCAACTACCAGCGCGACGGCGCCATGCGCTTCGACGGCAACGGCGGCTCCGCCGTCAACTACGAGCCCAACTCCTTCGGCGGCCCGAAAGACTGCCCCGCCCTCAATGAACCGCCGCTGAAAATCTCCGGCGATGCCGCGCACTACAACCACCGCGACGGCAACGACGACTACACGCAGCCCGGAAATCTCTTCCGCCTGATGAAGCCCGATGCGCAACAGCGCCTCTTCGGCAACATCGCGCGCCACATGGCCGGCGTGCCCCGCGAGATCCAGATGCGCCAAATCTGCCACTTCTTCCGCGCCGATCCCAACTACGGTCTCGGTGTCGCCAAAGCGCTCGGTCTCGACATCTCCGAGTTCGTCGCCAAAGCCCAGGCCCCCGCCAGCGCGCATCCCTGACCGCGGACGGGGCCTCTGTCGCACGCCCACGGCGTAGCACGGTCAACCTGACCGTGTCTCCACTCCGCATTCGCCCTCGAGTCGACCGCGCTGCTGCTAACGGCCGCCACTCAAATGGCGGTCGTTGCGAGGCCTGCCCGCCTTCGGAGAGAGCGTAGCGACGAAGCAATCCATCCTGGCCGGATCGCCACGCTCTCGTTCTCCCGCGCGCGGTGACAACGTAGCGTGAGCCTTTGCAGAAGCAGGGCGGGTGTCCCACCCGCCCTTTTTCGCGTTCCACGCGAACCAAAGCCCCATCCGCCCGCGTCCCGCCGCCGCCTCAGCCTACAACGCAGCCGGCCGCGTATCCAGCCGCGCATTACTCGGCGTCCGATGCGAGAGCGCGATCAGCACGCGGTTCGGATCGCGCACCACGAACATCCGGTCACCCCACGGCTTGTCCTCCGGCGGCGACACGATCTCCAGGCCTGCCGCACTCAGGCGCCGGAATTCCGCATCCGCGTCCGCCACGTCGAGATTCAGCCAGAAACCGCGTCCGTCCGTTGCACTCACCAGCTCCGGCGACGGTCCATCGAGCTCGTGGCGCAGGATCGAGATCTGCGCCCCGCTGGGATGCGCCAGCTGCACGTAGAAATCGCACTCCGCCACCGTGCGGAAACCGAGATGCTCGCAGTAAAAATCCCACGTCCCGTAAAAATCCGCGGTCACAATGCCCGGATAAAACGCCGCACCCTCGCCCGGCGTCGCCTCCATGCTTCCCCCGCCGAACCGCGCCGGCAGCCCTCGCAAGTCCGCCAGCCAAGCCCGACCGATGTGCTCGAAAAACTCGTCCGGCTGACCCGGCGCCTGAAAAGCCATCGCCGTGATCACCGCGCCGTGCGGCGCCGCAAGCACCCGCAACGGCCAGAGCGTCATCTCGTCCGGCTGCTCGCCGAGCAACAGGTCGATCACGCCGGTGCGCGCGTCGGCCACGACTGCCACGTGTCGCTCACCGATCGGCGTCCGCGCCTTCAGTTGCGCGCCGTCGCGCCAGGCGGACTGAAATGTTTCAGGAGCCCAGAGCGGAAGATTCTCCGCGTCGGCGAGGAAGGAAAACACCGCGTCGCGCTGCGCCGCGACGGCAACCGTGAGGGTGCGATTTTTCATGGGGAAAGGGAGCGAGGAAGAAGATGCGTGTCTTACTAGAACGAACGAGAAGGTCGAAATGAGTCACAAGGGCAGCAGATTTTTAGCCGATTCCGCGGTCTTTCGCCGCTCCGGCCCTCGATCCGCACCCAAGCGATTTCAGTTCAACGCTCCGACATTAGGAAATGCAGGGTCTGGGTGAAACCCCGGCGCGGCCGCAGTTCCTCCCGTTTTACTCTATCAATTGAGCGCCTCGTTCACGCCTGCGAACGCCGCTGATGAATCGCCACACCGTTGCCATCGGGGTCGGCCACGACCGCCAGGCTGCACGTTTCGCCGATCATCGGCTCGAGCACGAACGTCACCCCAGCCGCCCGCAGCGCCGCCACCGCCGCATCGAAATCCTCCACCTCAAACGCGATCGACGGCCCGTCCGGCGAGGGTTTCCACGACGGCATCATATTGCTGATCGCGAGCGTGCCCGGACCGATGTCGTATTCGATCCACGCCTTGCCCTCGTGCTCGAAGGCCATCGATTGCTTCAAGCCCAGGACTTTTTCGTAAAACGCGCGCGCCCGCGCGAGGTCCGTCACCGGGTAACCCGTGAACGCGATTTCCGTAATGCGAACCGAAGGAGCCGTCGTCGTGGTGGAGGAGTTCATGCCTCAACCTTATCACCGGCCGCTGACATCGTTATGTCAGGAGAAATGGGTCAGCCACAGGCTCCGCCTGACAAATCTCAACTGAGCGAACCACAGAGGCACGGAGACACCGAGAAAAACCAACCAGACCTCTCCCCTTTGTGTCTCCGTGCCTCTGTGGTTCAAATACCCCAGCCCCTTTATCGATGCCGAGCCAGCGCCGCCTCCGCCTCGCGCCGCACCCGCTCCCGCAATTCCCTCGGCGCCACCGCCTCCGCGTCCGCGCCGAACGACAACACCCACCGCGACAGCCATTCCAACGAATAGGTCTTCAATTCCACCTCGCACCCGCCGTCGCGCGCGGGCCGCTCCGCCGTCGGGCCCGAATAGCTCTCGCGCCGCACCCGCTCCATCGCCGCGTCCGAAAACCACACGCGCGCCTCGATCGTGTCGCCGCTCGACATCGCTTTCTCGATATAATCACGCAGCGAAAAATCCGGCCTCGCCGCGAACCGCTCGTGCAACACCTCCAGCCCGCGCACGCGCTCCAGCTTGAAATACCGCAGGTCCCGCCGCAGCCGGCACCACGCCACCAAATACCACGCGCCGCCGTGAAACGTCACCCCCAGCGGCTCCACTTCGCGCGTCGTGTCGTCGTCGCGCGCCTTCGCCCGATACGTCATCCGCAACACCCGCCGCGACACCACCGCCTGCTGGATCGGCAACAGCGTCCGCTGATCGATCCCCGACGGCAGCCGCGGCGCGCCATAGATCGCCGTCGCGCGATTCAACCGCTCGAGGTCGTCCTGTCGTTCACGCGGCAAGACCGAGCGAATCTTCAACAGCGCCGAATCCATCGGCCCCGCCAGCGATTGATCCGCGAACTGTTTCACCAACTCGCCGCCGATGAACAACGCCACCGCCTCGTCCGCCGTGAACATGACCGGCGGCAGGTGATACCCTTTCACCAGGCTGTAGCCGACGCCCGCCTCCCCCACCACCGGCACGCCCGCCTCGCTCAACGCCGACACGTCGCGATAAATCGTGCGCACGTTCACCTCGAAGTGCGCCGCCAACTCGTCCGCTTTCACGACGCGTCTCCCCTGGAGAAACATCACCATCGCGACGAGCCGGTCCGTTCGGTTCATGAGAAGGCCCAAGGTTGGGGACGGCTCCCCGAGCCGTCCGCATCCGCTCATCATTCGCAACCGCACCCGCCACCCGCGCCGTGCGCGTGTCCGTGCTTCAGTTCTTCCGCCGTTGCCGCACGCGTCTCGACCACTTCCACGTCGAACGTCAGATCGACGCCCGCCAGCGGGTGATTCGCATCCAGCAACACGTCGTTGCCCTCGATGCCCGCGACCGTGACGACCGGCGCATGCCGGTCCTCGCCCGCCTGAAACGTATCGCCGATCTTCAGCTCGCCTTCGACCGGCAGCAGCGCCCGGTTCACCCGCTGCACCTGCGCCGCATCGCGTTCGCCGTAAGCCTTCGCCGCCGGCACTTCGACGCGCACTTTTTCGCCCGCGTTGATCGCGCGCAGTTGTTCGTCGAGCCCGTCGATGATCTGCCCCGCGCCCTCCAGATAACTGACCGCCGGCCCGCCCGCCGAGGTGTCCAACACCCGTCCCGCCGGGTCGCGTAAAGTGTAGTGAAACGAAACGATTCTCCGCGTCATGAGCCTTCACGTCATTGCCGCCGTGGATGCCCGACGCAAACCCTCCTTTTGCCCAATCCTTCACCGCCTACGTTTTTCCCCGATGGCCATAACCGATCCGCCCCGCACCAATCGGACCCTCCGTGCGGAACGCATGGCAGCCGACCGGGTCCGTCGTCGGCCACCAACTACTCCTAACCCATGAAAAACATCATCGGCATCGTCCTCATCGCCTTGGGCATTTTCCTCTTCGTCCAGGGGCTCAACCGCAAAGATTCCATCGCCGGCGCCGCCTCGGAAGCCGGCACCGAGCTCGCCAACGCCGTCGACGGCGGCGCGCGCCAACCCAAGCACATCATTTATATGGTCGTCGGGGGCGTCGTCACGATCATCGGCATCGGCACCCTCGCCCGCAAATCGCGCGCGGTCTGACGCCGTTCTTCCCTGGAGCCGCGGCGCCCCCGCCGCGTCCTTTCACGGGCGATCCAGCCATCCGGCGGTCGCCCGTTTTTTGTGTCTCCATCACCTCAGCTCCGGCAAGCCATGGCGGCGAGCGTCCCAACCACCATCAGCCTCATCTCCGATCCGTTTAACGCAGAGATCGCGGAGCGCACTGAGACCCGATCCCCTGCGACCTTTGCGCTCTTTGCGATCTTTGCGGTTAAAAAAAATCGCCTTGGCCCCGAGCCCCATTCCGCCCTCCGCGTCCTCCGTGTAAAAACAAAAATCCCCCAACCACCCTCCACGCTCAACCTTCCCCCAGCAGCGCCAGAAACCCCGCTTCATCGATCACCGGCACGCCGAGCGACTGCGCCTTCTCCAGCTTCGAACCCGCGTCCGCGCCCGCCAGGACGTAGCTGGTTTTCTTGCTCACGCTGCCGCTCACCTTCCCACCCGCCGCCAAAATCTTCTGCTCCGCCTCGTCGCGCTTCATCGTCGGCAGCGTGCCCGTCAGCACAAAAGTCTTCCCCGTAAAACGTCCCGCCTCCACCACCGTCCCGCGCGGCTCGATCCCGCGCTCGCCCAGTTTCGCGAGCAGCCGCTTTCCCGGCTCGCTCGCGAAAAACGCCAGCGTGCTCGCCGCCACCGCCGGCCCGATCTCCGACGGCACGCCCGCCAGAATCCCCGCGTTGAGCGTCGCGATCTCCGCGTCGATTTCCGCGCGCCGCACTTTCCGCCGCTCGCGCTCCGCGTCGTCCTTCGGCGGATTTTTTTTCGAGTTCGGACTCTCCCGCTCCTTCTCGTCCTCGAGTTCCGCCTTCCGCAACACCGCGCGCAGCAGCGCCGAATCGACCAGCTCCGCAAAGCTCCGATGCCGCCGGCCCAGTTCGCGCGCCGTGATCTCGCCGACATCCGGCACGCTCAACGCATACAGCCACTTCTCCAGCGGCAACGCCCGCGCCGCCTCGCGCGCCGCGACGACTTTCGTCGCATTCTTCTCGCCGAACATCCGCGGCTTCTCGTCCGTGCCGAGGTTGAGATTCGTCAACGTCTCCAGCGTCACGTCGTAGAGATCCGGCGGATCGCGCACGAGATCGAGTTCGACCAGTTTCGCCGCGACGATCTCGCCCACGCCGTCGATCGCGAGCGCACGGCGATTGCAGAAAAACTCCAGCCGCCCGACGCGTTGCGCGCGACACTCGTAGTTCTGACACTTCCACGCCGCGCCGACACCGCTCTCGGTATCGACCTCCACCTTCGCGATTTTTCCGCCGCACACCGGGCACTTCCCGCCCACCGCGGCGAACAAATCGAACTCCGACGCCCCCGCCGGTCGCTCTTCGGGGAACGACCGCAGCACCGCCGGGATCACTTCGCCCGCGCGCTCGATCTCGACGAGATCGCCGACGCGAATGTCCTTCGCGCGAATCTCGTTTTCGTTGTGCAACGTCGCGCGACTGATCGTGCTCAGCGAAAGAAACACCGGCTCGAGTTCCGCCACCGGACTGAGAATGCCCGTCTTGCCGACCTGAATCGTGATCGACTTCAACCGCGTGCGCGCCGTGTCGGGTTTGTATTTGTAGGCGATCGCCCAGCGCGGCGACTTGTCCGTCGCGCCGACGATTCGCTGCTGCTCCATGTCGTCGAGTTTCACCACCGCACCATCGGTGCCATACGCAAACGTGCGCCGCATCTGATCGAGTTCGCCGATCCTCGCCCACACCTCGTCGATGCCGCGCGCCGTCCAGTAACGCTCCACGACCGGCAGGCCCCACTCGCGCAGTTTGTCCTGCAACTCCGTCTGCGAACCGACCACCTCCGGCTCGCGATAGCCGAGGCTGTAGAGCACGATCGCGAGCTTGCGCTTCGCGACTTCGGTGGAGTCGAGCTGCTTGATCGTGCCTGCCGCGACATTGCGCGGATTCGCATAAAGCTCCTCGCCGGCGGCCGCGCGCTCCGCGTTGATCCGCTCGAACTCCGCCTGCGGCAGATAAATCTCGCCGCGAATCTCGACGATCTTCGGCGCCGCCCCGCGCAGCTTGCGCGGGAGCGTTTGGATCGTGAGCACGTTCGCCGTGACATCGTCGCCGCGATCGCCGCGGCCGCGCGTGACCGCGCGCACGAGTTCGCCGTTTTCGTAGGTGAGGCTCACGGCCAGCCCGTCGATCTTCGGTTCGACCGTGTAACGCAGATCCGCCGTATCGAGGAGCTTGGTCAGCCGCGTGTGAAACGCCCGCAGCTCCGTCTCGTTGTAGGTGTTGTCGAGGCTGAGCATCTTCTGGCGATGCTCGACCTCCTTGAACCCCTGCACGCGGTCGTCGCCCACGCGCTGCGTCGGCGAATCGGCCGCCGCGAACTCCGGCCATGCCGCCTCGAGCTCGGCCAGCTCGCGCTTCAGCGCGTCGTATTCGAAATCGCTGACCTCCTGCCGCGCGCGCCGATAATAGAGTTCGTCATGGCTCGCGACCTGCGAGCGAAGTTCGGCGATCCGTTTCTGGGCGGCGGCTTGATCCATCGGCGGCGATTACGCACGCGCCGCCGTCGATTTCAACGCGACGTTTGCCGAACAGATTTCTCACCGGCGTCTCCAACATCCGCCGATACGCGCGCCATTCGGCGTAGAGCACCGTCGCGACGATCGCGCCGAGCGTGTCCGCCACCCAATCCCAAACATCCATCGACCGCCCCGGCGTGAAATGCTGGTGGAGCTCATCCGTCACGCCGAACACCGACACGATCAGGATCGCCGCATACATCCCGAGCGGACGCGTCCGCTGCACGGCGCCGAGTCGCGCGACCACCGTGGCCATGAGCCCGTAAATCCCAAAGTGCACAAGCTTGTCGCTGTAGGTGATCGCCCCGCCCCAGTCGGGCACCGCGCGTCCCGAGCAGACCGTAATCGCCAGCGCGAGCGCGACCGGCCACACGAGCTTGCGGCGATCGGATTGCGGAAGCGGTGGTGTCATCGGCATCGAGTGGACACCCATAGCGGCAGAAAGATCGCCCGCCTAAAGCCAAATCCCCGCGCATCGCCGCAGGGGCCTCGGTCGAGGCGATTGTCGCCTGGAAAATGGTCGGGCTGGTGAGACTTGCCCGCCTCAGGCGGGTTCGAGTGGAAATGGCTCTCGTCCACTCTCAAAATGGTCGGGCTGGTGAGATTCGAACTCACGACCTCTTGCACCCCATGCAAGCGCGCTACCAGGCTACGCTACAGCCCGAACAAGTGAGGGGTCACAAAGCGACACCCCGCGAAGCGAGGCAAGTGTTTTTCTCGGGCAGAAAACGGCGGGGCAGTTTCACGTCCGAACAAGTCCCGCCCGCCTTCGACCGGCGCATGATGCCCCCGACCGCTCGTGAACAAGCCTGAAGGCAGGCGCCTGCTTGCAGGCGATTCCGTGGCTCGCTGCGTGAGCAGCGGGATCGCTTACCATCGCCTGCACGCCGGCTTCCTCCTCCAAAAACTCTGCGCTCGTCGCGTCCTCCGGGTTAAGAAAATGCGCCCTCATCGGCGCACGCGTTCCCGACGCACACTTCTTCCCTCCGCGCCTCGATTTCTTCCCATTTCCGGGAAGTCCGGCTCCCAACCGCGGACGTATTTCACGCGTCGCTTCACGGCCGAAAAAATTTTTAATACTATCAACCAACGGGTTACGTCGCAGCAATCCACTTGGCACGCCGGGTGCAAATAGGAAGGCCACTTCATCCTCCCATGAAAACTTCCCTCAAACTCATCGCCCTCCTCATCGCCGCCGGTTACCCGTGCGTGGCTTTCGCCGAGTTCCTCGGTGCCTCCCTTCCCGCCGTCCTCAACGCCGAAAACGCCATCGCCCTCTTCTCGGCTGCGCTCGTCGCGCTGCTGATGATCGGCGACTACTCGCGCGGCCCGGCCTTCTGCGTCGAGAGCGCCAACAACGCCGCGTTCAAGGACGAGAAGCACCGCCTGGCCGCTTGACTCCCGCGTCGCGCGCTCCGTCCCATAACCCCATGGCCGCTTCGGATTCTCCCGCCTCGCGTATCCTGATCGCCGATGACCAGCCGGACGTGCTCGAAGCACTCCGGCTGCTCCTCAAATCCGAAGGCTACCAGACCGAAGCCGTCAAATCCCCCGCCGCCGTCATCAAGGCCGTCGAAGCCCGCGACTTCGCCCTCGTGTTGATGGACCTCAACTACGCGCGCGACACCACCTCCGGCCAGGAAGGCCTCGATCTCCTCAACAAACTCCAAGCCGTCGACTCCTCGCTTCCCGTCGTCGTCATGACCGCCTGGGCCAGCGTCGATGTCGCCGTCGAAGCGATGCGCCGCGGCGCGCGCGATTTCGTCACCAAACCTTGGGACAACCCGCGGCTCCTCGCCATCGTCAAGAACCAGATCGCCCTCGGCAGCGCCGTCCGCGCCTATCATCGCCTCCAGGAAGAAAACCAACTCCTCCGCGGCAAGGGCGGCCCCAATCTCATCGCGCAATCCGCCGCGATGCGCCCGGTGCTCGACGTCATCGCGCGCGTCGGCCCCTCCGACGCCAACGTCCTCATCACCGGCGAAAACGGCACCGGCAAGGGCCTCGTCGCGCAGGCGCTTCACGCCGTCTCCATCCGCGCCGCGAAGCCCTTCATCTCCGTCAACATGGGCGGCCTCCCCGAGGGCGTGTTCGAGAGCGAACTCTTCGGCCACGTCCGCGGCGCGTTCACCGACGCGAAAGCCGACCGCGCCGGCCGCTTCGAACTCGCCGACGGCGGCACGTTGTTCATGGACGAAATCGGCAACATTCCGATGAGCCAGCAGGCGAAACTCCTGCGCACGATCGAGACCGGTGAGTTCGAGCGCGTCGGCTCGTCGCGCACGTATCGCGCGAGCGTCCGCCTCATCTCCGCCACGAACTCCGATCTCCCTGCCGAGGTCGCGTCAGGAAAATTTCGCCAGGACCTGCTCTTCCGCCTCAACACGATTCACCTCCATCTCCCGCCGCTCCGCGAACGTCGCGAGGATATCGAATTGCTCGCGCAGCATTTCCTGAAAATGCACGTGGAGCGTTACCGGAAACAGATCACCGGCTTCGACGAAGCCGCCGTCGCCGCGATGCGCGATTACGGCTGGCCGGGCAACGTCCGCGAGCTCGACCACGCCGTCGAACGCGCCGTTCTCATGGCGCAGGGCAAAGTGGTTCGCGCGCCCGATCTCGGTCTCAACGTCGCGAGCAACGCAACTCCGCGCCTCGACGAAATGAGCATCGAGGAGGTCGAGGCGTTTCTCATCAAGAAGACCCTCGCCCGTTGCGACGGCAACGCCCGCCGCGCCGCCGAGGACCTCGGCCTCAGCCGCAGCGCCTTCTACCGCCGCCTCGAAAAATACGGGCTGTGAGTTGCCGGTTATTTTGCGCCTTCTGCGCTTCTTTGCGGCAATTCAGTTCGGCCAATCTTTTTAGCCGCAAAAAGGCGCAGAAGGCGCAAAAAACGAGGCGGCATGAAAGACCCCATCTTCCAGCTCTGTGATCAGATCCGCGAAACGTCCTTCGCGTTGCACCGCCACCTGCGTCACGGACACGCCGAGAAAGTTTACGAAAACGGCCTGGCCCATCGATTGCGTCGGCAAAACCTGAACGCGGTTCAGCAGCATCCTCTGAACGTCTTCGACGAAGATGGCACGCTGCTCGGTGAGTTCTACGCGGACCTCTTCATCAGTAATCAGCTCATCGTCGAACTAAAGGCCATGCGCACCTTGGCCGACGAACACGTCGCCCAACTCCTGGGCTACCTCCGCGCCTCCCACATCGAACACGGACTACTCATCAACTTCGGCTCGCCCGTCCTTCAAATCCGAAAATACGCTCTCTCCGACGCGACGCCCGCCTGATTTTTTTGCGCCTTCTGCGCCTTTTTGCGGCCAAACCCTTCCATGTCTTCGCCTAAGCGCCGCTTTTCCCACGAACAACTGGTCTTCTTCCAGTGCCTGTTCGCCGGCGCACCCGCCGTCGCCGTTTCCATGTATTATCTCTGGCTCGGCAGCGACGCCACGCCGAAGGTCCAGTGGACGCTCACGCTGCTCATCGCCGGCTGCTGGTTCGGTTTCGCCGCCGCCGTCCAAGGCCGCGTTGTCCGCCCGCTGCAAACCATGGCCAACTTGCTCTCCGCGTTGCGCGAGGGGGATTTCTCCGTCCGCGCCCGCGGCGCGCGCCGCGACGAACCGCTCGGCGACGTCATGGCGGAAATCAACACGCTCAGCCGCACGCTCCAGGAACAACGCCTCAACGCCCTCGAAGCCACCGCGCTCCTTCGCACCGTGATGGAGGAAATCGAGGTCGCCATCTTCGCCTTCGACGCCGACGGCAAACTCCGCCTCGCCAACCACGCCGGCCAGATCCTCCTCGGCAAACCCGCCGAACGCATCCTCGGCCGCGACGCCGCCGACCTCGGCCTCGCCGATTGCCTCGAAGGCGAACCCACGCGGCTCCTGCCCAACACCACGTTCCCCGGCGGACACGGCCGCTGGGGCATGCGCCGCAGTCAGTTTCGCGAAGGCGGACGCCCTCACCACCTCGTTGTCATCGGCGACCTCAGCCGCACCTTGCGCGAGGAAGAACTTCGCGCCTGGCAGCGGCTCGTCCGCGTCCTCGGCCACGAACTCAACAACTCCCTCGCCCCGATCAAATCCATCGCGGGCAGCCTCGGCAGCATTCTCAAACGTCCGCAGCGCGCCGACGATTGGGAGGACGACATGCGCTCCGGCCTCGAGATCATCGAGTCGCGCGCCGAGGGCCTCAGCCGTTTCATGCAAGCCTACGCACGGCTCGCACGACTGCCCGCGCCGTCCGTCGCCCCTTGCGAAATCGCACCGCTCGTCCAACGCGTCGCCGCGCTCGAGACGCGCCTCGCCGTCGACGTTCGGCCCGGCGCCGCGCTCACGTTGTCCTGCGACTGCGCCCAAATCGAACAGGTGCTGATCAACCTCGTCAAAAATGCCGTCGACGCCACGCAGGAGGTCACCGCCGCCACGCACCGCACCGACGGCGGCGTCCGCGTCGCGTGGCAGAAAATCGCCGGCCACGTGGAGATCACCGTGGAAGACGACGGCCCCGGCATCGCGAACTCCGGCAATCTCTTCGTCCCCTTTTTCACCACGAAGCCCGAAGGCTCCGGCATCGGCCTCGTCCTCTGCCGCCAGATCGCCGAAAACCACGGCGGTTCGCTTACGCTCGAAAATCGCACCGACGGCCAGACCGGCAGCCTCGCCCGCCTCCGCCTGCCCACCTGAGGTAGGGCGCGTTGGCCCAACGCGCCGAAGCGCGAGCTACGGCCCAGCTCGAAGCTCCAAGCACCAACCTCCAAGCTCCATTGAAGCTCCAATCTTCAAGCTTCAATCGAGAGGTGGGTGTTTGAAGTTTCATTGGAGCCTGGAGGTTGGTGCTTGGAGCTTTCCACCGAACCTTCCGCCATCCCACTTTCGGGACACCCCCGTCCCGCCTTCGATGCTCCTCACAGCTGCTCGCGCTCGTTCCTAAATTTTTACTCTTTCACCATCTGCTGTTTACACCACCTCAACCCCGCTGGCACAGCCCCTGCAAATAAGCATTCACGCATGGACATTCCGCGCCCCGATCAATCCAAGGCCAAACGTAAAAAGCGCATCCTCTACGGCGCCCTCGTCGTGATCGCGCTCGTCGGCATCACCGTCGCCCTTTCGCGCCTCAAACCCGCCGCGCCCACCGTCGAGCGGAATCTCGTTTGGATCAACGAGGTCAAACGCGGCCAGATGCTCCGCCAGGTCCGCGGCCTCGGCACGCTCGTCCCCGAAGAGATCACCTGGATCGCCGCGCGCACCCAGGGCCGCGTCGACAAGATCGTCCTTCGCCCCGGCGCGCCCGTCCAACCCGACAGCGTCATTCTCATCCTCACCAATCCCGACGTCGTCCGCGCCGCCACCGACGCCGATTCGCAGCTCAAGGCCGCCGAGGCCGAGTTCGCCAATCTCAAGGTCCAGATCGAGAGCAACGTCCTCGCCGCCGAATCCGTCGCCGCTTCCGCCAAGGCCGACTACGAACAGGCCAAACTCCGCGCCGAGGTGAACGACGAACTTTTCAAAGACGGCCTCGTTTCCCCGCTCGAAGTTCGCCTCTCCAAGGTCACCGCCGAACAGGCCGCCACCCGCAACACCATCGAGCAAAAACGCTACGCATTCACCAAGGACTCCGTCGCACCCCAACTCGCCGTCAAGGCCGCCGAGGTCGAACGCTTCCGCTCGCAGGCGAAACTCCGCCAGGACGAACTCGACGCCCTCACCGTCCGCGCCGGCATGCACGGCATCCTGCAAATTCTCCCCGTCGAAGTCGGCGCCCAGGTCCAACCCGGCACCAACCTCGCCCGCGTCGCCGATCCGCTCCGGCTCAAAGCCGAGATCCGCATCGCCGAAACCCAGGCGCGCGACATCGAAATCGGCCAGCTCGCCTCGGTCGACACCCGCAACGGCGTCGTCGCCGGCAAGGTCGGCCGCATCGATCCGTCCGTCCAAAACGGCACCGTCACCGTCGACGTGCTGTTCACCGAGGAACTTCCGCGCGGCGCCCGCCCCGATCTTTCCGTCGACGGCACGATCGAACTCGAACGCCTCGACGACGTGATCTACGTCGGTCGCCCCGCCTTCGGCCAGGAGCGCAGCACCGTCGGCATCTTCAAACTCGCTCCCGACGGCGTTTACGCCACGCGCACCCAAGTCCAGCTCGGTCGCAGTTCCGTGAATACGATCGAGGTCGTCAACGGCCTCCAACCCGGCGACCGCGTGATCCTCTCCGACATGTCGCAGTATGATTCGAACGATCGCATCAAACTGAACTGAGCACCCGCCATCGCAAAACACGCGTCCGCGAAAAACTCCCTGTAACCTTTCCCGCGCGCCATGTGTTTCGTGATGAACCGCCACCGTCCCGTGATCCCCGCCCTCATCATTCTCGCGCTCCTCATCGCCCTCGTCGCCACCGACACCAGCGCGACCCACTCCTGAACACTCCCGCGTTCCCTTCGCATTCCGCACTCGAAACCCAAAACTCAAAACTCGAAACCATTCCGGCCATGCCCGACTCACTCATCAAACTCGACGGTGTCACCAAGGTCTTCCTCACCGACGAGGTCGAGACCCACGCGCTCTCCGGCATCCACATGGATATCCTCAAGGGCGAATACGTCTCCATCGCCGGCCCGTCCGGTTGCGGCAAATCCACACTCCTCTCGATCCTCGGCCTCCTCGATTCTCCCACCGACGGCTCCTACATTCTCAACGGCCGCCCCGTCCAGGGCCTCTCGCTCCCCGAGCGCGCGCGCATCCGCAATCGCGAGATCGGTTTCATTTTCCAATCGTTCAATCTCATCGGCGATCTCACCGTTTACGAAAACGTCGAGCTCCCGCTCACCTACCGCGGCATGCCCGCCGCCGAGCGCAAAGCCGCCGCGATGGAAGCGCTCGAAAAAGTCGGCATGGGCCACCGCGCGAAACACCTCCCGTCGCAGCTCTCCGGCGGTCAACAACAGCGCGTCGCCGTCGCCCGCGCGCTCGCCGGCAAACCCGCCGTCCTCCTCGCCGACGAACCGACCGGCAACCTCGATTCGAAAAACGGCGACTCCGTGATGCAGCTCCTCGCCGAGCTCCACAAGGGCGGCGCCACGATCGTCATGGTCACCCACGACGCCCGCTTCGCGCGCAACGCCGATCGCACGATTCACATCTTCGACGGTCGCGTCGTCCAGGAACAGGTCGAGTCCGACCCGACCCGCGCCTGAGACCTCCAAAGGTTGAAGCCTGCTTGCAGGCCATGCCACCCCGATCGGTGTGGCTCGCTGCGTGAGCAGCGGGATCGCCAAATCACCTGCCAGCAGGCCCTACCCCAAGGGCCCGCCCAGCTCTTTTCTTCATTCTCACGACTTGCGCCTTCCGTGCATAGGTTGGCGCGCTTGGACCGGCGGGTTCGGTTTAGGGACCGAGCCCGCCGGCATTGTTTGCCGCGACTTTTTCGCCGCCGCACAACTTCCGCGTTCTTCGCGTGTATTCCCGGCGTCGATACAGTGAGACAAGCTTTACCTCCCGACTCATCGTCCACCGCCACTCGGAAACCAGGATCTTGAAAACTGAAAATCAGGCATCGGGCATCTGAAGTCCCCCCTCCGTCCTCCGAGGACACAAAATTCCCGAGGCCCGATTTTCAGTTTTCAAGATTCCCCGCCCCCATGAAATACGCCCTCCGCTCGCTCGCCAAATCGCCCGCGTTCACCGCCATCGCGCTCCTCACCCTCGCGCTCGGCATCGGCGTGAACACCTCGATGTTCAGCCTGCTCGATTCGCTGCTGCTCCGCACCGCGCCGTTCCCCCGCGGCGCCGAGCTACACCAAATCATCGGCGACACCCCGTCCGGCCCGCGCTACACTTACTCCGAGGTCGAGACGCGCGAGATCCGCGACAAAACGAGTTCCTTCAGCTCCGTCACCACGTTCCGCCACAACCAGACCGCGCTCGTCGAGCCTGGCCGCCCCGCCGAACAGGTGCTCAGCGTTCTCGCCTCCGCGGAATTCTTCGACACCTTCGGCGTCCAACCACTGCTCGGCCGCCCGTTCACCGCCGACGAAGCCCGCCCGGGCAACAACCAGGTCATCGTGCTCAGCCACGCGTTCTGGCAACAGCGCTTTGCCGGCAGCCGCGAGGTCATCGGCCGCACGCTTCGCCTCGACGGCGAGTCCGTCACCATCATCGGCGTGATGCCGCCCAGCTTCGACTGGCGCTTTCTCTGGGGCACCGCTGCGTTCTGGCGCCCGCTCAATTATACGCCCGATCAACTCCGGACGCGCACCTACCGCGCCTTTCAAATGGTCGGCCGACTCAAGCCCGGCGCCACGCCCGAACAGGCCGCCGCCGAACTCGGTCCCGTCGCCGCCAACCAACAGCAGGATTTTCCGCAGGACTACAGCGGCCTCACCTACCGCGCCACCGTGCTTCACAAGGCCCAGATGGACGACGACAGCCGCAACATCCTGTGGATGCTGCTCGGTCTCTCCGGTTTCGTTCTCCTGATCGCCTGCGCCAATCTCGCCAACCTCCAGCTCGCGCGCGCCACCACTGCCATGCGCGACTTCGCCATCCGTGCCGCGCTCGGCGCCTCCCGCGCCCGTCTGATTCGCGACCAGCTCGTCGAATGCGTCATTCTTTCGATCGCCGGCGGCGCCCTCGGCGTCTTGTTCGCCCACTGGCTCAACGACGTGCTGCAGTCCTCCATCCAGATCGCCGGCGAACCCAACGGCCTCGATATCTCACTGCACGGCGGCGTGCTGCTCGTCGCGTTTCTCGTCGCCACCGCCAGCGGCGTGATCTTCGGCATCGTGCCCGCGTGGTTCTCGTCGCGCGCCGATGTCGTCGACGCGCTGAAATCCCAGGCGCGCGGCTCCACCGGAGGCCGCGGCCAGCATCGCATGCGACAGGCCCTCATCGTCGGCGAGGTCACGCTCGCACTCGTGCTGCTCGGCGGCGCCGCCGTCATGCAGCGCGGCTTTACGAAATTCCTCCACAAGGACGTCGGCTGGGACACCGGGCATCTCCTCACCGGCACGCTGCCAATGCCCGAGAAACGCTTCCCCGAGCCCGCCGATCGCATCGAATTTTTCCGCAAGGTCATCGACCGCGTCTCCACGCTGCCGGGCGTCGAATCCGTCGCGCTCGCCACCGGCGTCCCCATCTTCGGCTACGGCACCGACCGCACGATCCACACCGAACAGCAGGATGCGTCCGACATCCGCAATCTCCCGCGCGCCAGCCACGTGATGGTCACCTCCGATTTCTTCAACGTGCTCGGCGTCCCGTTGCTCGAAGGCCGGATGTTCCCCGCCGACATCAAGGCCGACGACCCGAAGGTCATCGTCATCAACCAATCGCTCGCCGCGCAACTCTGGCCCGGCCGCAGCGCCATCGGCCAGCGGCTCGCGTCCATCAACGGCGCCGAAACCACCTGGAGCGAAGTCATCGGCGTCGTGCGCAACACCGAACCCGCCACGGCCTTCGGTGGCGACCGCACTTCGTATCAGGTATTTCGCCCGCTCGTGCACGAGCCGTGGTCGTGGGTGCGTTTCGCCCTGCGCAGCCCCGCTCCCGCCACGCTCGCCGAGAGCGTTCGCCGCGCGATCGCCGAGATCGATCCGGATCTGCCCGCCGACGAAGTCATGACCGTCGCGCAAGCCAAGGACCGTTCGCAACACAACCTCGTGATCGTCGCCCAACTCCTCGTCGGTTTCGCCATCCTCGGCCTGATGCTCGCCGCCGTCGGCCTTTACGGCGTCATTTCCAACCTCGTCGCGCAACGCACCAGCGAATTCGGCATCCGTCTCGCGCTCGGCGCAAAGCCGTCGGACGTGCTTCATCTCGTCCTCCGCCATGGCGTGAAACTCACCTCCATCGGCCTCGTGCTCGGCCTCGCCGGCGCCTACGGCCTGAGCCGCTTGCTCGGCGCCATCATGCCGCGCCTCGTCACCCCCGATCCGCTCGCGCTCGCCGGCATGGCCGCGCTGCTCCTCGTCGTCGCCCTCTTCGCCAGCTGGCTCCCCGCCCTCCGCGCGACCAAGGTCGACCCAATGATCGCACTCCGCGCCGAATAGCTCCGGCGGGCGGGGCGGTTGAAGTTCGAAGTTTAAGTTGAAGTCTGCGCACGCCGCGGCTCGCCCTCTTCAACTTAAAGCTCCAACTTCAACTCCATGTTGAAGGCAGCCACCCGCTCCCTCGCGAAGTCCCCCGGCTACACCGCCATCGCCCTGCTCACGCTCGCCCTCGGCATCGGCGTCAACACGTCGATGTTCAGCGTCGTCGACGCGCTCCTGTTCCGCAGCGCGCCTTTCCCGAACGCCGCCCAGCTCTTTGAGGTCGTCGCCTCCACGCCCACCGCCGAAACCCGCCCTTACTCCTACGACGAACTGCGCGAAATCCGCGAGCAACTCACCGCCTTCTCGTCCCTCACGACCGTCGCCGGCACGCAATACACCGTCTCCGAACCCGGCCAGCCTGCTGAACGCATTTCCGGCACCCTCGTCTCCGAAGACTTCTTCCGGACCTTCGGCGTCGCTCCGCTCATCGGCCGCGTGTTTTCCACCGAGGAGCACCAGCCCGGACGCAACCAGGTCGTCCTGCTCAGCCACGCTTTTTGGCAACTTCGCTTCGGCGGCGCACCCGACATCATCGGCCGCACGCTTCGCCTCGACGGCCATCCCGTCACCATCATCGGAGTCATGCCCCCGACCTTCGACTACCGCATGCTCTGGGGCCGCACCGCCTTCTGGCGCCCGCTCAATTTCACCAAGGAGCAGATGCAATGGCGCGACTACCGCATGTTCAGCCTCATCGGCCGTCTGCCCGACGCCACCCCGCCCGCCCGCGTC
Source organism: Verrucomicrobiota bacterium (assembly GCA_023430825.1). Taxonomy (GTDB): domain Bacteria; phylum Verrucomicrobiota; class Verrucomicrobiia; order Opitutales; family Opitutaceae; genus Opitutus. The sequence continues at coordinate 30,455 of JAEYYL010000066.1, forward strand.
ACCGCGGAACTCACACCGGTCGGAGCCCAACAGGAGAAACTCTTCCCCGAGTCGTATTCAGGAATTCGCTACCGCGCCGTCCCGCTCCACGAATCGCTGATGGATACCCTCGGGCGCCGCATCTCCTGGCTCCTCCTCGGCCTCGCCGCGTTCGTTCTGCTCATCGCCTGCGCCAATCTCGCGAATCTCCAGCTCGCCCGCGCCACCGCCAACCTCCGCGACCTCGCGATCCGCGCCGCGCTCGGCGCCTCTCGCGCGCGGCTCGTTCGCCAGCAACTTCTCGAATCCGTTCTCCTCGCCTTCGGCGGCGGTCTCCTCGGCCTCGCTCTCGCCTTCGCCCTAAACCGCATCATCGCCCGCAACTTCGTCCTCGGCGGCGCCGCCAACAGCCTCGACCTCTCCCTCGATCCCAAGATCCTCGCCCTCACGTTCGCCGTCTCGCTCATGACCGGCATCCTCTTCGGTCTCGTGCCCGCCTGGTTCGCCTCGCGCACGGACGTCAACACCGCCCTGAAATCCCAGGGCCGCGGCTCCACCACCGGCCGCGGTCATCACCGCGTTCGCCAGCTCCTCATCGTCGGCGAGGTCGCCCTCGCTCTCGTTCTTCTCGGCGGCGCCGCCATCCTCCAGCGCGGGTTCTCCGAGCTCCTCGATCGCCGCACCGGCTGGGACACCGACCGCATCGTCACCGCCGCCATTCCGATTCCCCAAACGCGCGAAGACCTTCAAACCGACGACCAACGCATCGAACTTTTCCGCCGCCTCGAGGAACGCCTCCAACGCATCCCCGGCATCGAGCGCGCCGCGCTCGCCACGTCGCTGCCGATTTTCTCCCACAACTCCGACCGCCAGGTCTTCACCGACCGCCAGGCCCAGGGCGATCCCAACCTCCCCGCCGCGTTCACGATCATCGTGACCTCCGATTACTTCGCCACCATGGGCATCCCGCTCGTCGAAGGCCGTATCTTTTCTGCTGATACGAAACGCACCGACCCTCAGGTCGTCCTCATCAACGAATCCCTCGCCCGCCGCCTCTTCCCCAACGATACCGCCGTCGGCCAACGCATCGCCGCCATGGACAGCGGCAAGCCCTACTGGGCCGAGATCATCGGCGTCGTGCGCGACGTCGACGTCGCCGCCAACACCCGCGACCCTTCCACGCCTTACCAACTCTACAAACCCGTCGCGCAGGAACCGTGGGGCTTCATTTTCGCCGTCCTTCGCAGCCCCGCCCCGGACTCATTGGTCGAGACGCTTCGCCGCACGATTACCGAAGTCGACCCCGACCTCGCCGCCGCCTACGCCGGCACCGTTCGCCAGCTCGTCGATCAACAGCAGCATAACCTCCGCCTCGCCGGCCAAACCCTCACCGGCTTCGCCCTCCTCGGCCTCCTCCTCGCCGCCGTCGGTCTCTACGGCGTCATCTCCAGCCTCGTCGCCCAACGCACCGCCGAATTCGGCATCCGTCTCGCGCTCGGCGCCAGCCCGCTCAACATCCTCGCTCTCGTGCTCCGCCACGGCCTGGTCCTCTGCGCCATCGGCGTCGCCCTCGGCCTCGTCGGCGCCCTCGCCCTCGCCCGCTTCCTCGCGTCGCTGATGCCGCGCGTCGCCAGCCTCGATCCCATCGCACTCCTCGCCGTCGCCTTCACGCTATTCGCCACCGCCGCTCTCGCCTGCTGGCTCCCCGCGCGCCGCGCCACGAAAGTCGACCCGCTCATCGCCCTCCGCGCCGAGTAACAGACAATCTTGAAATCGGGCCTCGGGCATCGGGCATCTGAAGATGTCCCGATCGCGCCGCTTCCAATTTCACGATTCGAGATGCCCGATTTGGCCGCCTGTCGCTACGCTCGAAACCGTTTTCACGATTGGGCCTCAGGCACCGCGGCGATCCCATTCGCGGGACATCACCGTTCCAAATTCAACACGCCGCCTGATTATCCGCGATGCGTGAAAAATTATAACTCACGCCTGATCAGACGCTAGCGCCGCGGCCTCGCCCTTGGCACGTCGCCTGCAAACCGTGGCCGCGCCCGCCGCATTTCCCACGTTGTTTCCGGTTTGTTTCCTTCCCCCTCCATGCACTACGCCCTCCGCCAGCTCCTGAAATCCCCCGGTTTCACCGCCATCGCCTTGGTCACGCTCGCACTGGGGATCGGCCTGAACACCTCGATGTTCAGCCTGATGAACCAGCTCATCCTCAAGCCACTCCCCTACGCGCAAAGCGACCAGCTCACCCGCATTTACCGCACGAATCCCCAGAGCAGCACCGCCAGCCACTCCGCCTCCGACTTCCTCCAACTCTCCCGCGAAACCACCGGCTTCGCCCAACTCGCCGCTTTTCGCCTGTGGGGCTACACCCTCACCCCCGAAGGCCGCCCCCCGACCAAGATCAACGCCATCCGCGTCTCCGCCAGCTTCCTTCCCACCCTCGGACTGAAACCCCTCCTCGGCCGCTGGTTCACGGCCGACGAGGATCGCCCTGGCAACCACGTCACCATCCTCAGCTACGAAACCTGGCAGGCCCAGTTCGGCGGCAACCCCGACGTCATCGGCCGCTCCATCCGCATCGATGGCGAGCCGATGACCGTCGTCGGCGTCATGCCCGCCGACTTCACCTCCATCTTCCTCTGGGGCCCCACCGATCTGCTCCGCCCCCTCGGGCTCACCGCCGACGAAATCGAACGGCTCGGAGAAATGGAATTATCCCTCATCGCCCGCCGATCCGCCGACCTCACCCTCGACCAGTTCAACGCCCGCCTCGCGACCGTCGCCCAACAATTGAAGGAGGTTCGCCCCGCCAACCGCCGCGAAGACGGACTGCACGCCGTTTCCCTCCTCTCCACGGCACGCAACCCCGCGATGAAAATCGTCTCGTGGCTCATGCTGGGCCTCTCCGGCTTCGTTCTCCTCATCGCCTGCGCCAACCTCGCCAACCTCCAACTCGCCCGCGCCGTCGCACGCTCCCACGAGTTCGCCATCCGCGCCGCCCTCGGCGCCTCGCACGCCCGCCTCCTCCGCCCCCAACTCGCCGAGAGCCTCCTCCTCTCCCTCACCGGCGGTGTCCTCGGCATCCTCGTCGCTGTCTGGGCCAACGACTGGCTCTCCAGCCACCTCTCCGCCTCCGGTGTCTTCCAACTCAACCTCACCCTCGACTGGCGCGTCCTCGGCTTCGCCATCGCCGTCTCGGCCGCCACCGCCCTCCTCTTCGGCCTCGTCCCCGCTTGGCGCGTCAGCCGGGTCCGCAGCCACGACGCCCTCAAATCCAATACCCGCGGCAACACCGGAGACCGCGCCCAAAACCGTCTCCAGCAAAGCCTCATCGTCAGCCAGTTCGCCAACGGCGTCATCCTCCTCGCCTCCGCCGCCGGCTTCCTCCGCGGCGCCGACAACCTCGTCAACCTCAACCCCGGCTGGGACCAGGGCAGGATTCTCCAGGCCGTCATCAAACTCCCCGACGCCAAATACCCCACACCCGAACAGGCCTACTCGTTTTACTCCCGCCTCGAAGACCGGCTCCGCGCCCTCCCCGGCGTCGAAAACGCCACCACCGCCTGGACCCTCCCCGTCTTCCAATACCTCTCCAACCGCTCAGTCGTCGCCCAGGGCCAGCCGCCTGTCCCCGCCGGACACGAACCCGTCGCCTACCTCAACGGCGTTTCCCCCTCCTATCTTCCCACCCTCGGCATCGACCTGCTGTCCGGCCGGAACTTCACCGCCGCCGATTCCCTCGGCGCCGTCCCCGTCGCCATCATCAACGCCTCCCTCGCCCACACCCTCTTCCGCGACGAAAACCCAATCGGGCGCCGCATCGGCAATCCCGACCCCGACAACCCCCAGTGGCTCGAAATCGTCGGCGTCGTTCCCGACGTCGAACGCGCCGTCGGCGCCGTGCCGAGCGCCAGCCGCTTCCTCGTCCTCCGTCCGCTCGCCCAGGACACCTGGACCTACGTAACCGTCGCTCTCCGCACCGCGCAACCCGCCGCCCTCAGCGAATCGATGCGCCAGACGATCGCCTCCCTCGATCCCGACCTCTCCCTCGATCAATTCGGCCCCATCGAAAAGGTCACCGAACTGGTGACGGGAAGCGCCCGGACGCTGTCCACCGTGCTCCTCTATTCCGCCTTGCTCGGCGTCTTTCTCGCCGCTCTCGGCATCTACGGTGTGATCTCGCGCGTGGTCGTGCAACGCACCCCCGAGATCGGGGTGCGCATCGCCCTCGGCGCGCAGACGCGCGACGTCGTGCGCATGATTCTCTCCTCCGGCCTGCGCATGACCGTGCTCGGATCAGCCATCGGCCTGGCGGGCGCCCTTGGGCTCGATTGGGTCATGCAAAAGCTCCTCCCCAGCGCCGGCGCCACCCCGCCCGTTCTCATCCTCGCCGTCACTCTCGGCCTCGTCGCCGTCGGCCTCCTCGCCTGCTGGCTCCCCGCCCGCCGCGCCGCCCGGATCGATCCCCTCACCGCCCTCCGCACCGAATAGCGCCTCCGGCGCAGTTGAAGTGACAAGTTTAAGTTCAAGTTCAACCCACCGCCCAGCCACCCCCAACTCTTCAACTTAAACTTTAAACCTAAACTGCGTATGAA
>JAEYYL010000134.1 GCA_023430825.1 Verrucomicrobiota bacterium
GCGGAGCACTCTTCACCGGGACCGCCGCGATGGCGATCCAGGGCACCGGGGCGATGGCGATCATCGTCGCCGACGTCGACCTCGCCACCACCCGCATCACCGTCCGCCGGATCGCACCGAGGAGTGCGGCGCTTCAGCCTGCACCCTCCGCCGCGCCCACGACCTTCACCCAGGCCACCCTCCCCGGCGAGCCCGCCCGCGACGCCCCCGGCCGCTACACCGCCAACTTCACCGCCCGCGACCCCGGCGGCTATCTCGCCATCGCCGAGGTGATCGATCGCACCGGCAAACTCATCGGCCGCGCCGAAGCCGGCTGGGTGCACGATCCCGCCGCCGAAGAGTTTCGCTCGATCATCCCCAACCGCGCACTCCTCGAAGAACTCGCCCGTCGCACCGGCGGCGCCGTGATCGTGAGCAACGAACTCGCCCAGCTCGCCGACCGCCTCGCCCGCGCGCCCGCGCCCGTGATGGAAACCTGGTCGCGCCCGCTCTGGCACAACGCCTGGATCTTCGCCGCCGTGCTCGGCTGCTTCCTCGCCGAATGGGCCTGGCGCCGCTGGAAAGGCCTCCCGTGAAACTTCTCCCTCAGAGGGTAGGAGCCTGCTCGCAGGCGATGCGAACGCTTCACCCGCGTTCGACGCACGCCATCGCCTGCAAGCAGGCTCCTACCTCAATCCTTCGCCTCGCCGCACTCCTCCTCCTCGCGCTGCTCACGCCTCTCTCCCTCCGCGCCGCCGAACCGCTCCACGAAATCCTCGTCCTCGTCGGCGCCGCCGGCGAAGGCGACTACGCCGGGGGCTTCGCCTCCGCCGCACGCGCCTGGGAAAAAGCCGCCGCGCGCGGCGGCGCGCACTGCACGATCGTCGGCCTCGCTCCCACCGCCGAATCCTCACCCGAATCCGCACCAGCCTCCTCCTCCTCCGCGTCATCCACCGACGCCTCGCCCACCGACCGCACCCGCCTCCAGCAATGGCTCGCCGCCCGCTCCGGCGAATCCGGTCCGCCCGCGTGGATCGTCTATCTCGGCCACGGCACGTTCGACGGCCGCGAAGCCCGGCTCAACCTCCGCGGCCCCGACGTCACCGCGCCCGAACTCGCCACCTGGCTCGCGCCGCTCCGCCGCCCGCTCATCTTCATCCACGGCGGTTCCGCCAGCGCGCCGTTTCTCGCCGCGCTCTCCGCGCCGGAGCGTATCATCATTTCGGCGACACGCAGCGGCCACGAACTCAACTACGCCCGCTTCGGCGAACGCTTCGCCGACTCCATCGCGAACCCCGCCGCCGACATCGACCAGGACGGCCAGACGTCCCTGCTCGAAGCCTTCGTCACCGCCGCACAACAGGTGCAGGCCTTCTACGCCGAGACCGGCCGCCTCGCCACCGAACACGCCCTGATCGACGACAACGGCGACCGCCAGGGCACGCCCGCCGAATGGTTTCGCGGCCTCCGTCTCCAGCGCCGTCCCGAAGGCGCCGCCGAGCCCGATGGCCAGCGCGCCCGCCTGATCGCCCTCGTGCCCGGCGCCGGCGAACGCGCGCTCACGCCCGCGCAGCGCGACGCGCGTGACCGCCTCGAACGCGAACTCGAAGCCCTCCGCGCGCGCAAACCCGATCTCCCCGAAGCCGATTACTACCGCCAGCTCGAATCGCTTTTCCGCCGCCTCGGCGAAATCTACCGCGCCGATTCGTAGCCGGCCGGCTCAGCGATAGAGCGCCGTGGTCGGCGCCGTCGTCAGCACGTTATACTGGCGCATCGCCAGCCGCCACCACTCCGCGAGCGACGCCGCGGGACAGCTCCACAATTCGCGGTGCAGCCAGATCATCGAGTCGGCGTCGAGCAGCAGCGCCATCTTCTCCTTCGTCGTGAAACTCTCCGGCCCTTCGTGCAGCAACCGCTGCCGCAACTGCGCGAACCACTCCCGCGCCTCCTCGCTCGAACGCCGCTGCCGCAGCAATGCGACGTGCATCGCGTTCACATACGGATCGAGCACCGCCTGCATCAAACCGTAGTCCGCACGCAACGGCTCCAGCGGCGGCAGGTGCCGGTAACACTCCGCCAGATTCTGCCGCAGCCGCCGCAGTTCGTAGTTCGGCTGCGTTTCCTCCGGCGTCAGGAACAGCCCCAGCTCCTTCGCCTGCCGCCCGAACCCGGCCTTGCTCAGAAAAATCGACAGCGGAATCGAGAGCACCAGCCCCGCCAGCACCGGGCTCAGCCACCAGAAAAACACCGGCAGCAAAATCAGCGCCGACAGCCCCCACACCACGCCGAACGCCGTCTGGCCCCAGTGCGTGATGATCGCCTCGCGCCAGTCCGTGCCGTCGTCGTCCGAGCCGCGTTTCTGCGTCACCCACGACACGCCCTGCCCGAGCAGCGTCGTGATCACGAACTTCGCGTTGAACATCATGTTCACCGGCGCGAGCAGCGTCGACGCCGCGATCTCCAGCAGCGCGCTCATCACAAACCGCACCCGCCCGCCGTAGCGCTCCACTTCCTCCCGCCGGCCGAGCATCACCACGATGCTCACGATCTTCGGCAGGAACAGTAACAACATCGTGAATACAAACAGCGACAGCGCCGCCGGCACCTCCACCGTGTAACCGAACACCGACGTGTAATCCTCCGGCCGCGCGCGGCCCGCCGTCAGCGAGGTCGCAAGATCCACCGCGTTGATCGTGCTGATGATCAAGAACAGGAGCCACAACGGCGACGACAGATACGCCATCACGCCCATGAACAGATGAAACCGGTTCGCCGGGCGGAAGCCGCGCGCCGTCAGCAGCCACGCATGCTGCATGTTGCCCTGACACCAGCGGCGGTCGCGTTTCGCGCTCTCGATCAGCGTCGGCGGCCCCTCCTCGTAGCTGCCTTCGATGTCGTGCGCCAGCCACACCGCCCAGCCCGCGCGCCGCATCAGCGCCGCCTCGACGAAATCGTGCGACAAGATCCGTCCGCCGAACGGTTCGCTGCCCGGCAAATCCGGCAGCGAACAATGCTCCATGAACGGCTGCACGCGAATGATCGCGTTGTGCCCCCAGTAGTTGCCTTCGTGCTGCTGCCAGTAATTGAGCCCCGCGAGAAACAGCGGGCTGTAAACGCGATTCCCGAACGACTGGATGCGCGCGTAGAGCGTCTCGCCGTTCACGATCCGCGGCGCCGTCTGGATGATGCCCGCGCCGGGATTCTTTTCCATCAGCGCCACCAGCTGCACCAGCGCATTGCCCGTCATGATCGAGTCGGCATCGAGCACCACCATGTATCGGTAGTTCTTGCCCCAGCGCCGCAGGAAGTCCGCGACGTTGCCCGCCTTCTTGTTGATCTGATTCAGCCGCTTTCGATAAAAAATCTTCCCGAAGCCGCCGACCTGCTTGCAGAGCTCCACCCACGCCGTCTCCTCGACGATCCACTGCGACGGCTGGTTCGAATCGCTCAGGATGAAGAAGTCGAAATGCTCCAGCTTCTTCGTCTCCTCTACCGAGCGGAACACCACGCGCAACCCCTCGAACACGCGGCTCACATCCTCGTTGAACACCGGCATCACGATCGCCGTCGACGCGAGCGGCACGTCCTCGCCGCGCGCCACCGTCATCGTGATCCGCCGGCTGTCGCCGCCGCGGTTGATCACATAGAAGCCCGCCAGCGCCGTGCAGAAACCGATCGCGATCTGCAGAAACAAAACCGCGAACAACAGCAGCAGCGTCAGCTCGACGCCCGTCAGCCCGTTGCGCCACAGCAGGTCCGCCATGAACCACGTGGCGAGGCTCGTGAACCCGAAGATGGCCGAGAAAAACGAAAAGCGCCGGCGGTTCATCCGCGCGGTGGACATGCGATCGTGGACGGGAGGCGACATGAGGAATCAGCTGGCGCGGCAGTCCCGTGGCTCTGCGCGTGAGCGCAGGGATTCCCGCGCAACTCCATCGCCTTCGATCCCGCTGCTTACGCAGCGAGCCACTCTGAATCGAGAAACGTCACTCGCTTCACCGCGTCGCATAAAAAATCCCCGCGAGCGCACCCGCAAAAATCAGCCACAGAAACAGCGTTTTCAGGATCGGCAGCTTCTCGAAACGCTCGAGCGTTTCCCCCGCCGCCTCCGGAATCGGCCCGAGATCGATCGGCCGCGGCACCATGCTCGACACCGCCATGTCCGGACCCGCCGTCAACGCGCCCGTGCGCATCGCCTGCACGAATTCCGCCGGCACCGTCCGCTCCTCCAGAAACGCATACGGCCACTTCTGCGGTCCGTCGCACAACAGCAACGCCACCCGCCCGTCCACCGCGATGCGCTCATGCGGCTGGTTCCGCTCCTCCAGCACATCCGCGAACCACAGGTCCATCATCGCCTCCGTCTCCTCCGCCGCGAGCGTCGTCGGATCGAGCGCGGGGTTCGCCTCGTGCCGCCGCGCCGCGCGCTCGAGAATCCGCAAAATCAGCCGGCTCGAATGCAGCCGGTTGTGGATGCGATGCGCGCGCAGGTAATCCTCGACCCGCACATACGCCGCGTTCCACGCCTCCAGCGTGCCGGTCGTCGGCCGGAACACGCCGAACGGTTCGAGGGAGTCGAAGGATTGGAGATCGCTGGTGCTCATGACGCGCCGGAACCGCGGTTCCCCTGCTGACACGTCCGCTTCACGGCTGCCACAAATAACTCCACGTCTCGGTCAGCACCTTCTCCGGCCGCCGGAGAAAGCACCGCAATTCGATCGGCTGGCCCGACGCATCGGGGCGGATCGCAAACGCCGCGCGCCAGGTGCCGTTATAGGGATTCTTCTGCACGTTCGAGTGAACGAGTTCGCCTCCGGTGCCCACCGTCACCACCGACTCCACGTCGTCCGGCGCCGCATCGTTCGCCGCGAGATCCGGAATCGAGAAATCCACAAAAAACCGCTCGAGGTCCTGCTCATGCGTGATCGTGCGGCCGTGCCGCGTGGAAATCGCGCGTCCGGCCGGCGGACGAATCTGGTCCACGAACCAGTGCAATTTATACTCCAGCTCCAGCGGCTCGCCGACCTTCGGCAGCCGGTCCGGCACCCAGAACGCCACGATGTTGTCGTTCGTTTCATCCGGCGTCGGAATCTCGACCAGTCGCACCGTCCCGCGCCCCCAGTCGCCCACCGGCTCCACCCACGCGCTCGGCCGGATGTGATAGGCCGCCTCGAGATCCTGGTAATTTTCGAAATTCCGGTCGCGCTGCAACAGCCCGAAACCGCGCGGATTCTCGTCGCCGAACGCCGCCACGCGCACCGCCTTCGGATTCGTCAACGGCCGCCACAGCCACTCGCCCGCGCCCGTCAACAACGCCAGCCCGTCGGAGTCGTGCACTTCCGGGCGAAAATCGTTCGTCACCTCGTTCGTGTTCTCGCCGTGCCAGAACATGCTCGTGAGTGGAGCGAGCCCGACCGTTTTCACCGCCTTGCGGAAAAACAACACCGCCTTCACGTGCGACACCGTCGCTGCGCCCGGCTCGATCTTGAAGCGATACGCGCCCGTCACGCTCGGGCTGTCGAGCAGCGCATAAAGCGTCAGCGCTTTCGCGCCCGCCGTCGGACGCTCGATCCAGAATTCGGTGAACACCGGAAACTCCTCGCCACCCGGCTCCGCGGTGTCCAGCGCCAGTCCGCGCGCCGACAATCCGTAGATCGTCTTCTCGCACAACAGCCGGAAATAACTCGCCCCTTGAAACGCGCCGAGCTCGTCGCCCGGCTTGTTGAGCGGATGCAAGATCTTGAAGCCCGCGAATCCCATCGTCGGCGGCACCTCACCCGGTTTCAGCCGGTCGTAATCGAACAGCGCCCGCTCGAACGGAATCAACTCCGCGCGCCCGCCGCGGATTTCCGAAATCTGCACCGTGCTGCGCTGCACGAAACCCGGATGAAAAAACTGCAGCTCGAACGGCAGCCGCTCGCTGCGCCACCACGTGTGCCCCGGATCGAAGCGAATCAACCGATGCTCGTCGTAGGTCAGGTTCTGCGCCCACTCCGGCACGCGCGTTCCCGGCTCCACGTAGGGTTTCTCCGCCAGCAACTGCGCCCGGTAGCGCACCGTGTCGAAATCGAACGTGAAGTCCGCCGCCCGCGCCGACGCGACACCCGCGAGCAGCCCCGCCAAAAGGTAGGAGCCTGCTTGCAGGCGATTCCGCGGCGACGCCCGCCGGACCGCGCCGCCGATCGCCTGCCAGCAGGCGCCTGCCTCTAAACCTCCGCACTTCGATGCCGCTCGTGTTTTCATTTGTCCAAAAAGTAACCGCGTTGTTTGTCCGAAATCGGCAGCGACGCCTTCTCCATCACCTTCAACAGGTCCTCCCAGATCATCCGCTTCGAGCGGTTCGATTGGTTGCGCAAAATATAACTCGGGTGATAGGTCACCATCAGCGGTTTCCCGGCAAACTCGTGCCAGCGCCCGCGCACTTCGCCCAGCGCCTTGAACGATCCCGCGCCGAGCAACCCTTGCGTCGCGGTCGAGCCCAGCGCCACGATCAACTCGGGATTCACGATCTCGATCTGCGCGCGCAGATACGGCAGGCAGTAGCGCATCTCCTGATCGGTCGGCGGACGATTCCCGTATTGAACGCCGCTGGCATTCAGCGGCATTTCCGGCCGCCAATTCATGATGTTTCCAATGTAAACATCGCTGCGTTGTAGTCCCATCGCTCCGATCATTTTCGTGAGCAATTGTCCCGCAGGTCCCACAAACGGTTCCCCCTGGACTTCCTCTTCCGCCCCCGGGGCCTCCCCAACGAACATGATCTTCGCGTCGAGGCTGCCGACACCGAGCACGACTTTTTTGCCCGGCCGCACGTGCGCGAGGCACACCGGATCGCCCAACACCCGCTCGCGCAACGCCGCGAGCTTCGCCGGCTTGTCACCGTCCGGCAGCGTGAACGGCGTCGGCGCCGGAATCGTTTCGTCCACCGGCGCCGCCTTCGCCGCCTCCGCCGGAGGGCCGAGCTCCCGCGAGGCCG
>JAEYYL010000158.1 GCA_023430825.1 Verrucomicrobiota bacterium
GTCACGCATCACCCCTTCATCCCGCCGCCCAACGACGCCGGCATCGCGCTCGTCGGCCGCGCCGCGCTCGCGATTCCGGTGTTGAACGCCGGCCAGGTCGACCTGCTGCTCGCGGGCCATTTGCATCGCGGTTACGCGGGCGACATCCGTCCGTATTACCCCGCCGCCAGCCACGCCATCATCGCCGCCCAGGCCGGCACGGCCACGTCCGGCCGCACGCGCCACGAGCCCAACGCCTACAACTGGATCACGCTCGACCGCGATCGCATCGCGATCGCCGTCCGCGCCTGGAACGGCCGCTCCTTCGGCGCCATCCGCGAGAGCATCTACGAACGCACCGCCGCGGGCTGGACGCCCATCGCCGACGGCGCTCCACAGCGATAAGCCTCCTTCCCCCCGTCAATCGGTCGACGCCTGCGCCGTAGGGCAGTCAATCCGACCGTTCTGGTGCAGCATCATCGCGGTCACGTCGACCGCGCCACCCCGCTCGAAACCATCCGACCGCTCCCGATAAACCGCTTCCCACCTCCGCCTCACCCCGATTTCCCGCCTCTCCGTGGCGCACGCGGCGAATTCGCGTGTCAGTCGGTCGATGCGCTCCTCCTCCACCGTCATCAAAGGCAAGATTCGACTGCAGCAGTTCGACCCCGGTTTCACGGGCGGCATGGACAAAGCCAAAACAAAGGCGAAGACCGCCGCGCTCACGCAGCGCATCGGCGAACTGCAGCAATTGCTCTACGCCAACTCCGCCCAGGCCGTTCTCCTGCTCTTCCAAGGCATCGACGCCAGCGGCAAGGACGGCGCCGTGCGCAGCGTCCTGCACGAGGTCAATCCCGCCGGCGTGCACGTCGCGAATTTCAAGGTCCCGTCCGAGGAAGAGCGCGCGCACGACTACCTCTGGCGCATCCACCGCGAGGTGCCGCGCTACGGCCTGCTCGGCGTCTTCAACCGCTCTCACTATGAAGCCGTGCTCGCCGAACGCATCCTCGGTCTCGTTCCCGAGCGGGTCTGGAAACAACGCTACCGCCAGATCGTCGATTGGGAACGCATCCTCGTCGAAAACGGCGTGGTGATCCTGAAATTCTTCCTGCATCTCAGCCGCGAAGAGCAGGCGGAACGCTTCCGCGAACGGCTCGAGAATCCGAAAAAACACTGGAAGTTCTCCCGGGCCGATCTCGCCGTGCGGGAACGTTGGGACGACTACGCGCACGCGTTCGAGGACATGTTGAACCACACCAGCCATCGCCATGCCCGGTGGCACCTCATCCCGGCCGATCGCAACTGGGTGCGCGACCACTTCGTCGCCCAAGCCGTCGTCGACGCGATGGAGGCGTTGAAACTCGCCTGGCCCAAACCCCGCGAAGATCTCTCGAAGATCAAGATCCGGTAACGCGCCACCTTAACGCCGAATCCGGCGCGAATTCCCTGCGCTCACGCGCAGAGCCACGGCAATCGGAAATCAGGTGGCTCGCTCCGTGAGGAGCGGGAGGAATGGGAGGACACCTCCGGTCTTCTTCAGGGCCGCCGCGCCGCGAGCACGCGCTCCCCGTCCGATGCCGCCCCAACACGCGGAACCCACCCCCGTCGCCAGACCACCATGAGGCGGTGACCTTATCCATCGCCCTGCTGCTCGCCCTGGTCGTGCTGGCGCTCGTGCTGTTTTCCTTCGAATGGGTGTCGAGCGACGTCGTCGCCCTCGGCCTGCTGCTGGCGTTGATCCTCACCGGATTGCTGCCCGCGCGCGATGCGTTCGCCGGCTTCGGCAGCGACACGGTCATCATGATCTTCGCGCTCCTCGTCATGACCTCGGCGCTCGTCAGCACCGGCGTCGTCGATCTCGTGGCGCGCACCATCCTGCACTACTCCGGCACGGGCATGAACACCCTGCTCGCGGTCGTCATGCTCTCTGTCGCGGCGCTCAGCGCGTTCATCAGCAACACCGCCGCCGCCGCTCTCTTCCTGCCGATCGTCATTGGCCTCGCCGCCAAGGCCAAGGTCTCGCCGTCGCGCCTCCTGATGCCGGTGGCCTTCGCCTCCATCCTCACCAGCTCCGTGACGTTGATCAGCACGTCGACCAATCTCGTGATCAGCGGCCTGATGACGCGCGCCGGCTTGGAGCCCTTGCGCATGTTCGAGCTCACGCCCGTCGGGCTGCCCATCGCGATCGTGGGCCTTCTCTACATGTTCTTCATCGGCCGGCGGCTCATTCCCGAGCGCACGCCCGCCACCGGCCTCCTCGATCAATTCGAGGTGCGTTCCTACATCACCGAAGTCCTGGTGCTGCCGGACTCTCCCCTCGTCGGCAAAACCCTCGAGGAGTCCAACCTCGGCCGCGAAATGGAACTCGAGGTCGTCCGCGTGCTGCGCGATCCCAACCAATACCTCTGGCCGCGCCGCCGCATGACGATCCGCGAGGGCGACATCCTGCTCGTGAAAGGCGCGCGCAAGGACGTGCTGAAAGTGAAGGACACCGCCGGCATCGAGATTCGCCCCGAAGTCGAGCTGTCCGACCCGCACATGAACATGGAAGACGTCGCGCTCGTCGAGGCGCTCGTCGTCCCGCGCTCACGGCTGGTCGGCCGCACCCTCCGCTCCGTCGGCTTCCGCGAACGCTACCGCGTGCAGGTCCTCGGCCTCAACCGCCACGGCCAGAACATGCTCGAGAAACTCAGCCGCACCGTCCTGCACGTCGGCGACGTGCTGCTCCTGCAAGGTCCGAAGGCCGCGCTCACCCGCGTCGCCGACGACGGCGCCGTCAGCGTGCTCAATGCCGTCGAGGAGCCCCGCATCGACCGGCCTCGCGCCTGGCGCGCCATCGCCATCTTCGCCGGTTCGCTCACCCTCGCCGCCACCAACCTCCTGCCGCTCCCCGTCGCCGTGATGCTCGGCGCCTTCGCGATCTTCCTTTTCCGCTGCATCGATCCCGCCGACGCCTACCGCGAGATCGAATGGCGCGCCGTGATCCTCATCGCCTGCATGCTCGCCCTCGGCGAAGCGATGATCCGCACCGGCACCGCCGACTACCTGGCCCAGGGCCTCGCCGCCGCCGCCTCCAACGTTTCGCCGCTCTGGCTGCTCGCCGGTTTCTTCGGCCTCACCGTCGCGCTGACCCAGCCCATGTCCAACCAGGCCGCCGCCGCCGTCATCCTGCCGATCGCCGTGCAAACCGCCACGCAGCTCCAGCTCGATCCGCGCGCCTTCGCCATCATGATCGCCGTCGCCGCCAGTTGCTCCTACCTCACGCCGCTCGAGCCCGCGTGTCTCATGGTGTATGGCCCCGGCCGATACCGCTTCATGGACTTCATCCGCGTCGGCGCGCCGCTCACCGTCCTGATCTTCGCCCTCGCGATCTTCCTCGTTCCGCGCCTCTGGCCGCTGCAAACCACGCCGTGACCGGCATCCCAGAAGACCAGCGCTGGTCAGAAGACCGGCGTATATCAGACAACGGGCGCGTATCATAAGGCAGGCGCAAAACAGAAAATGGCACCGGACTTCCTCGCGTAGCGAGGACCGACGATAGCCGTGGCTTTCAAGCCACGGATAACACCCCTCGGATCCGACGCGTCGCGTAGCGACGCCTGATGGCCACGCCCCAAGCATCGCATCGCGACCGCCCAGAAAAACCCGTCGGCGCCCCAGACGTCGCGTCCAAAGCTCCCTCGACACCGCCGCGCACGCGCCCCAGCGTCACCCCGCCCCATGAACGCGCTCCCCGACTGCCTCTACTGTCGCAAGGATCAACGCCTGCACGATCTGATGATCGCACTCGCCCCGCTGCGCGTCTCGACGCTCTACCTCTTCAAGGAGCAAACCCACCGCGGCCGCTGCGTCGTCGCCGCGAACGCCCACGTCAACGAACTCTTCGAACTGCCCGACGCGGATCTCGCACCGTTCGCGCAGGACGTCGCCCAAGCCGCGCGAGCCATCAAGGCGGCGACCGGCGCCAACAAGATCAACTACGGCGCCTACTCCGACAAACTCCCTCATCTCCACGTGCATCTCGTGCCGAAATACGAGGGCGGCGCCGCCTGGGGCACGACGTTCACGATGATGCCCGACCCGAAGCAATTGCTCACCGCAGCGGAGTATGCCGACCTCGGCGCGAAGATCCGCGCCGCGCTGGGCTGACGTTTCCGGGCGGAACTCGCGCGTCGACTTCGCAGGAGAACGGACGTCCCCGTCCGTTTCCTCGCCCGGCGACGTCCCGGTTTTGCGCGACGCCGCAAACGGGATCGTTCCCGATGGCAGGCCGGCGCCTGCCCGCGTAGTTTTCGCGCTCATGAAAATCCTGGAACTCGCTTTCACCGGTTATCCCGTCACCGACATGGCCCGCGCCCGCCGCTTCTACGAAGGCGTCCTCGGCCTCACGGTGTCCCGCACCTTCGACGACAACGGCAAACCCACCTGGGTCGAATACGACGTCGGCCCGGGCTGCCTCGCGATCATCACCGGCGCCGGCGACAACTGGCCGCCCGCCGACGCCGGTCCCGCCGTCGCGCTCGAGGTCGACGATTTCGACGGCTACGTTGAAAAATGTCGCGACGCTGGCGTGACGTTTCGATGGGAACCGCAGGAAAGCCCCATCTGCTGGATGGCCGTCGTGCTCGATCCAGACGGCAATCGCGTCGTCCTGCATCACCGCAAATCGCGCTGATCTCACGCGTCCGCCGCACGCGCGGCCCGCGGCTTGAACCGTTGCGCGGAAGACGACACGTTCTCGGCGTGCCTTCCACCTCCAACGATCCGCTGCACGGCGTCACGCTCGAGCGACTCCTGACCGAACTCGTCGCCGAATTCGGCTGGCCGGAACTCGGCCGACGCGTGCCGGTGCGCTGCTTTCTTTTCGACCCGAGCATCAAGTCGAGCCTCGCGTTCCTCCGCAAAACCCCGTGGGCGCGGGCGAAGGTCGAGGATATCTACGTCCGCTGGAAACTCACCGGCACGTGACGTTCGCCCCGCGGCGCTCACCGAGCGCGGCGTCAACGTCACCAGCCAGATCGTGGTGAATCCGTAAGCCGCGCGTTCGACGCGTAGGGCGGGTCTCCGACCCGCCCTTTCGTCCCGCTCCTCACGGAGCGAGCCACGAGAATTCTCGTAGCTCTGCGCGTGAGCGCAGGGACGACTTCCCGCCCAACCGGGCTGCCCCGCCCTTCCCCTCACCGGAGCAGCCGAACGGGCACCTTCACGAATTCCGGCTGCACCCCGGCCGCCGCGCCGAGCCGGCGGCAGGTCTGCAACGCCCACAGCGTGGCGGCCAGCCGGTTCGGCGCGCCGGTTTTCACAAAGATCGCCGAAATGTGATCCTTCACCGTCTGCGAATTGATCCGCAGGATCGTCGCGATCTCCCCATTGGTTTTCCCTTCGGCGAGCCACGCCAGCACGTCCGCCTCCCGCGGCGTGATGCCGGCCCGGGCCAATAACGCCGGCTCCACGACCGCCACATCCTCCTCGGCTCTCAGCTTCGCGAGCTGTCGCGCATTCGCGAGATGCCCTTGCGCCAACGCGATCACCGCCCGGTCGCGCGACGAGAAATCCCGCCCGCGCCAGCGTTCGATGCCGAAGAACGCGATCTCGCCCGGCCCCGACGGCACATGCACCGCACAATGATTGTCGCTCGGCAGCAGCCGCATGCACTCGCGATAGATGTCGAGCTCGCGAAACTGGCGCGCGGTGAAAAAATCGCTCCGGTAAAATGGCCTCCCGCCGTTCACCTGCGGGTCCCACCGATACAGCGGATACTTCATCATCATCTCGCCGAACGCCGCCATCGCCCGCGGAAATTCCGGCACGGGCGTGTCGAAGCCGATGTCGAGTTTCATCTTCGCCACATTCAACGCCCCGAACGCCACGAACTCCTTGCTCACGATCCGCCCGATGAAATCGAAGCAGCGCGCGGCATACGTCCCGAGCGTGAGTCCCGGTGCATAGAGCACCTCGCAGGCTTCGCTGTAGGCGGAGAGATCGGCGGCAGGTAGTCGCAAAATGAATACAGGAACAAGCGGATGGAAGCGGGCGCGGGGCGCTGATTTCGCCGATGATTGGAGCGGCGTCACGGCCTCGCTCCTGACAGTTCCGTTAGGGTCACCCCCTACCGTCGGGGGATGGTGAGCCCTAGGGGTTTCTCCTAGGATCGCGGGGGTTCGCTCACCCGCCACTCCAGCGCTACGGTCTTCTCGACGCGCCGAGACTAGGGCCGTGGTGGTATCGTGGTTGGGCGGGCCTTTTGTCCGCATGCCTAAAAAAATCACCACCACAGCCGATCGCGACGCGGTCGAAGCCCGCGCTCCGTCGTCGCGTTCCCCGCGCGCGACCGCCGCCGCGAAGCCGAAACCGGCGCTCGTCGTCTCGATGTCACCGGACTTCACCGCCGCCACGGTCTGGCTGGGTGCCGCAGGCCAGGCGGCTCCATCGCTCACGGGTTCATTGCCGGACGATGGCGCGCGATCGAAGCGCCGCACTCGCCGTCGCACCGACGGCGGCTGATTCGCGCGTGGTCGTGCGCTCCCTCAGCACCACGGCCATCCCGTCCGCACGTGTTCTCGCTCAACCTCGTTTCCCGTTTCCCACTCATGACCTTCGCTTCCCCCCGCGTTTCCCTTCCATGGCTGCTCGTCGCTCTCGTTGCGTTCGGGTGCTCCTTGCCGGCCGTCCACGCGGTCGAGTCCGAGAAACACGCCGGCCACGTCCGTCGCGAAGTCGCGTTCGTGGACGCCGGCATCGAGGACTATCGCAGCCTGCTGGCCGGCTTTGCGCCCGCGACGCAGGTTTTCGTCCTCGATCCGGCCGAGGCGCTCGAAACGCAGTTGGCGACGTGGCTGGAGCGTGTTGGTCCGGTGGATACGATTCATTTCCTGAGTCACGGCGCGCCGGGGGCGGTCCGTTTCGGCGTCGGCGAAGTCGGGCTCCGCGAACTTCGGGAGCGCGCGGCGTCATGGAAGGAAATCGGGCGCAGTCTTCGTCCGGGCGCCGATGTTTTGCTCTATGGCTGCCGGATTGGCGCCGGGCCCGCTGGACAGCAGTTTGTCGAAACGCTCGCGGAATTGATCGGTGCCGACGTGGCGGCGTCGAGCAACCTGACGGGGGCCGCCTCCGCCGGGGGCGACTGGCGATTGGAGGTGACGCACGGAGCGATCGATCCCAGCCATGCTTTCGATGGGGCCACGACACCGTTCGATTCCGTTCTGGGACCTGCCCCCGGCACCATTGTTTTTAGCAACCGCGGCCGTATTGCCGGTCCTGCGCATGATCCGTTTGTCCTGAACCTGAACGATCTTGGACTCGATGTGCTGGTCGAAACCGAGAGCGGCACCGGTGCGCAGATTTACGAAACCGACACCGGAGGTGACCACACCGCCATTTCCGAACCGGGCGACGCGAGCCTGCAAATCTACGGGCTGGGCGGTTCCAAGCTCAGCGAGATCCGGTTCGTCAGCACCGATGGTGCTTTCTTCCAGATCGACCGTCTGATGGCCGGAGTGACCGTGGCAGCCACTCTCACTTTCACCGGCTGGCGCAATGGCAACCAGGTGGCCACCACCACCTCCGACATGTCGACCGGCCTCGATGGCAACGGCAATAAAACCATCACGTTCGGCAGTGACTGGGAAAGCATCGACGAAATTCGGGTGAACCCGAGCCCACTCGTGTGGCCGATGGGCGTCTCATTCGACGACCTTGTCATCGCCACCGCAGTCAACGTCGCCCCGTCCGCGCTCACCCTGTCGGGCGCATCGATCAACGAGTCCGCCGCCAGCCCCGGGACAACACTCGGCACGCTCACGACCGTGGACGATCCGACCGACAGCTATACTTATGCGTTGGTCGCGGGCGAGGGCGACACGCACAACAGTTCGTTCGCCATCGACGGGACCGCACTGAAAATCGGCGGCGGCGCGCTCGCGACCGGCGACTATTCGATCCGGCTGCGCACCACCGACGGGGGCGGGTTGTTTTATGAAAAAGTGCTCGCGATCACCGTAGTCGGCCCGCGCGTCACCGCGGTCCACGCGATCACGACCGCCGCCACTTACGACGTCGGCGCGTCGTTCCTCGTCCGGGTGGCCTTTTCCCGACCGGTCAACGTCACCGGGACGCCCACGCTCACGCTCGAAACCGGAGCGACGGATCGCACGATCCCCTACGAGAGCAGCTCGGGCGCCCACCTGTTCTTCCGCTATACCGTGCAGGAAGGCGACACCTCTCCCGATCTCGACTACACGTCGACGACCGCGCTCGCGCTCAACGGCGGCACGATTCGCGATGCGGACGAAAACGACGCCCTGCTCACGCTTCCGGCGCCCGGCACCGCCGGCTCGCTCAGCGCCAATGCCGCAGTGGTCGTGGGTGACAGCCTCCCCACCGCCATCTCGCGCACGCTGGCTCCCATCCATCCGAGCGTCGCGGTGAACGGCTCGACCATCGCCACGTTCTCCACCACCAATCCCGACGCCAGCGATACGCACACGTATGCACTCGTCGCCGGCGAAGGCGATACGCACAACGGACTGTTTGCCATCGACGGCGACACCTTGGTTTTAGCGGGTTCGTCGCTGGCGATCGGCGACTACTCGATTCGCGTCCAGAGCACGGACCGGAACGGCAATTCCGTGCAGCGGGCGTTCGCTCTCAGCATCAATATAGTGATTCCGGAAGGCAGTTGGTTCGATCGCGATGATCCCAGCCACGAATTTCCCACCACCACGGGGAAACTCAGTATGGGCCTGTGGAGACACCCCATCGGCGAACGCGGTCCTGGTCTCTACACGATCGAATTCGAAATCACCGGAACAGGTTACTGGCCGCAGCAGGAAGGCTACGCTTTTGGCGTCATCGGATTACCCGCATTCCAAACCAGTTTTCATGAACTCGGTCAGTTCACGCACGAATGGGCGTTCCGCGGGCGAGATGGGCGAAGCTATGGGGAGGGCGTTGCCCTTCCGTTCGGCAGCGTTTTTAAGAATCTAGGTGATCGAATCCGCCTCGAGCTGAACACCGTCACCGGTGAACTGCGGGTCTATACCAAGCGCGGCACGGGCGACTACATCCTGGAAGGAGGGAAGGCGCTGTTCACCGAGGTGTCGGCGCCAAACAAGATGCTGTATTTCGCCGTCAGCGGCGTCGCCTGGCAGCCCGCGTCGGTCCTCGTGATCAGCGAAACGTTTCCCAATTCCGCGCCCACGGACGCAGCGCTCTCCGCGAGCTCGATCGCCCAATCCGCGGCGACGTCCGGCGCGGCGATCGGGACGCTCTCGACCACCGACAGCGATGCGGACGACACCCACACGTATGCGTTCGCCAGCGGCGACGGCGATGGCAACAACGCCTCCTTCGCGCTCGACGGCGCCACGCTGAAGATCGGTGACTCCGCGCTCGGCGTCGGCTCTTACTCCGTCCGGATTCGCACGACCGACCCGGAGGACGGCGTTTTCGAAAAAGTGTTTTCGATCACCGTCGCCGACGACGTCGCGCCGCGGATTGAGTCCCTGGTGCGTCACACTCCCGCCAGCTCGCCGACGGCCGCCGACGCTCTCGTATGGCGCATCACCTTCAGCGAAGCGGTGGTCGACCTCGATGCCGCCGACTTCGCGGTGACGGGCACGACCGCGACCGTGAGCGAGGTTGCGAGCGCGGGCGGCCACGCTTTCGACGTCACAGTCTCCGGGGGTGACCTCGCCGATTTGAACGGCTCGGTCACGCTCGCGTTCGCCGCTTCGCCGACGGTCGCCGATGCCGCGGGTAATGGTCTGGTGAATACAACCCCGACCGGCACGAACGAAGCCACCTTCGTCGTTTCCAACAACGCCGCGCCGACCGAACTCGTTCTTTCCCACGCGTCGATCAACCAGTCGGTTGCCGCCGCCAACGCGGTCATCGGCACGCTCGCCACCACAGACCCCGACACGGATGACACGCACACCTACGCTCTCGCCGCCGGCGAAGGCGACGCGGACAACGCGTCGTTCGTCCTCGATGGCGCCACCTTGAAGCTGGGCGCGTCCGCCCTCGCCCCCGCCGAGTATGCCGTGCGTATCCGAACCACGGACACAGCAGGCGCGTGGCGGGAGCAGAGCTTCTCCGTCGTGGTGGTTGACGACATCGTGCCCGGCGCTCCTTCTCCGCCGGATTTGGCCACCGCGAGCGACTCCGGCTCGTCCGCCACCGATGATCACACGCGCATCACGACACCGGTTTTCACCGGCACCGCCGAAACCGGCAGCACCGTGACGTTGTTCGCCGGCGCCACGATCATCGGCACGGGCCCTGCGACCGAAGGGGCGTGGAGCATCACGAGCACCGCCCTCGCCGCCGGCCCGCACGACATCACCGCCACCGCGACCGATGCCGCCGGAAACACCAGCGCCGCCTCCGCCGTGCTCGCCATCACGATCGAAACGACCGCGCCCACCGTCGTCATCGGCGCACCGTCCTCGACGCTCACGCGCACGGGTCCGGTGACGTTCACGGTCACATATGCGGATGCGAATCTCGTCTCCACGACGCTCGCCGTCGATGACATCACATTGAACCAGACCGGCTCCGCCCACGGCATGCTCACCGTCAGTGGCAGCGGCGACAGCTACACGGTCACTCTCTCCGACATCACCGGCGATGGCGCCCTCGGTTTCGCGATCGAGGCCGGCACCGCGAGCGATCTCGCCGGCAACCAGGCGGCAGCGGCGACGAGCCCGACGTTCGAAGTCGACAACACCGCACCCGCCATCGCGGCGATCGTTCGTCAAACCCCTGAAACGGTGCACACCGCTGCGTCGAGCATCGTCTGGCTCGTGAACTTCGATGAAGCGGTCAGCGGCGTCGACGTGGGCGACTTCGTTCTCACGGCCATCACTGACGAGGCGAGCGGCACGATCTCCGCCGTGAACGCGTTGGACCACGATGCGTCCGCCTACGAAGTGATCGTCGATCCGGTCGCGGGTCAGGGCCAGCTTCGACTCGACTTGACCGCGGCGAGCGCCGGTATCGCCGATCTCGCGGGCAACCCGATCGCCGACGGCGGATTCACGGACGGCGAGTTTTACTTCGTCGGGGCGACGAGTGTGTTCGATGGGTCGAACCTCCCTGATACCGCGACCGAGGTGGACGCCAGCCATACGAACGGTTTCAAGCCGGCCCAGCGCTTCACCACCGCCGCGGTGGAACCGTTGACGCTGAGCTCGATGGTGGCCTGGCTCACCCAGGTCGACGCCGAGGCTACGCCCGTGGTGCGCATCTACACGGACCAGGCGGGCGCTCCCGGCGAGGCGGTCGGGACGCTGACCAATCCTCCCAACCTGACCGCAAACGCGCTGAACGTGTGGACAGGCAGCGTCACGCTCAACCCCAGCACGACTTACTGGATCGTGTTCGAGGAAACGGTTTCCTCTTTCGCGATCGGTTATACCGAGCAGACCGCGGGCGGCACGGGGGCTTGGCTGACTTCGCTCGATTATGAGCTCCGCGAAGGACTCCATTCGAGCGCCCCCGTATCCGGCGTAATGCGAATTGGCCTCGGCGCAACCAGCGTGCCGACGATCTCCAGTTCGTTGACGGCGAATGGCACGTATCGGACCGCGTTCGCCTACAACACGACGGCAACTAACACCCCGACCAGTTTCGCGGCGACGGGCCTGCCGAACGGGCTCACCATCGACCCCGCGACCGGTGTGATCTCCGGCGCGTCGACGCAAACCGGCGCGTTTAACGTGAGCCTCACCGCGACGAATACGAGCGGCCCGGGTGTGCCCAGGACGCTCGTGCTGACGATCGGGAAAGCCACGCTGACGGTCACGGCCGACTCGCAATCGCGCAGCTATGGCGGCGGCAATCACCCGCTGACGGTGAGCTACAGCGGTTTCCTCGGCAGCGACCACGCCGGCTCATTGACGACGCAGCCGACGGCGACGACCGCGGCGACCGCCGCTTCGCCGGTCGGCACGTATGCGATCACCGCGAGCGGCGGCGTGTCGGATAATTATGCGTTCACCTACGTGCCGGGGGTGCTGACGGTGACGACGGCCCCGCAGACGATCAATTTCCCGACGCCGGCCGACCTGCTTCTGGGGCAGTCGGCGACGCTGTCGGCGACGGCGAGCTCGGGCCTGCCAGTGTCGTTCTCGGTGATCAGCGGTCCGGCCACGGTGTCGGGCGCGACCCTGTCGACGACGGGTGTCGGCCCGGTGACGGTGCGCGCCTCGCAAGGCGGTAATGAAAATTATGATCCTGCGCCGAACGCGGATCGGAGTTTCAACGTGCTGGTGGGTCAGCCGACGGTGACGACCCCCGAGCAGGTGCCGACTCCACCCGTCGGTGGCACCGCACAGCTGGTAGTGACCGAAAGCAACCCGAACCTGGACTACCAGTGGCAGCGCAACGGCAGCAACCTGCCGAACGGCGCGGGCTCGTCGCTCACGATCACCGACATCCAGCCGACGACGGCCGGTCTCTACACCTACACCGCGACGGTGCCCGGCGGCAGCGGCGGCACGAGCGAGCCGGTGATCGTGGGTCTGACGACGGACGAGAAAATCGTCGGCACGGGCGATCTGGTCGGTTCCGACATCGTTCACCCGAATGGCAACGTTTACGATCAGGTGCTGTTGGAAGGTCCGGGCGCCGCAGTCACGGCGAGCACGAACAAGGTCACGCGGCTGTCGTTCGTCGATTTGACCAACGACATCGTGCAGGTGGAGTTCAGCGGTGCGGGCACGTTGTCGGTGGTGATGGATGACCCGTCGCAGCCGGCGCCGCCGATCAACTACAATCAGGAAAACGTGGACTACGTGCGCGGCCACGTCGGTCTCGTCATCACGGGTGCGAACGAGACGAGTAACCTCTCGGTGTTCAGTGTCGGGCCGGTCACGGCGGTGAACTCCGCGCTGTTCAAGGAAGGTGTGACGTATGACGGCGTGGCGGACGTGGCGTTCGTGGCGATCCAGAGCGCGAACGGAAAGTTCG
>JAEYYL010000282.1 GCA_023430825.1 Verrucomicrobiota bacterium
GCGCTTTTCAGAGCGAAACGCGGCGAGGGCGCCGCGGCTCCATGATTTATCCGGGCAGGTCCCCGGCCGCCCGACTCGCACGCTCTCCGTGGCTCGCTGCGTGAGCAGCGGGAGAGGCCGAAAGACCAGTATTCGCGGCCCCGAATACCGACTGGCTGAGCGCGGCGCTATAAAGCGACCTCCCACGTGCGAAGTGGAGGCGTTTGTCCGCGCCGGGGCTAATCAGGTTCTCCCATAAGCAAGCCCGAGCTCCTTCGCCGCCGCCCCAAGCGCTTTGTCTCGCGTCATGATCATGGCGCCGTCGATCCGCGCCGCCGCCAGCAACTGCACGTCGCTCCACGACAAACCGCGTCCCGCGAGGCCATGCTGTGCGATCAAATGCAGCCCTTCTTCGAGGTCGATCTCGTCGGCTCGCGGCAGCTTCTGCAAATGGCGCAGGATCTCTTCGCGCTGCTTCAAGCGCCCCGCCGCAAGTTCGCCGATCACGACCGTGTGCGTCCAGACCGCGCCGCTTTGCAGATACGTCTGCAACCGCGCATCCGGCTTGTGGAAATGGTCGATCCACACGGAGGTATCGACCAGGACTCTCATGATTGCCTGCCCGTGGATTTCCGTCTCGGAGCCGCCGCCGCCTTCTTGTCGGAACCGCCCAACGCCGCCAGCCGCGCCGCCGCCTCACGCTGGATCAACGCCCGCAGGCCTTCGTGCAGCAGCGCCGTTTTCTCCTTCACCCCCGCATACTCCGCCGCCTCCTCCATCAATCGATCGTCCAGATTCAGCGTCGTTCTCATGCAGACGAAGCTGCACGCTCGATCTGCATCGTCAACGTCCGTTCCCCGGTCGGCGGCGCGTTATCCTAACGCGCCGGTTCGGCCTTCGCTTTCCCAGTGCGCCTCGTCACGACGCCCGCGTCTCATACACGTGCTCAAACACCCGCGAGCACTTCTCCGAGAAAATCGTCCGTGTGTAACTCTCCGGCAGCCCGTCCAGCGTCTCCTCGATGGTCTCCTTGATCCGCGCTCGCGCCTGCACCGTCTGCCGCCAGTCCACACTCTGAATCTGCTTCAACCGTGCCAGCAGATGCGCAGCGACTTTCTTCACCACCTTCCGCTCCTCCGCGCCGAGCTCCGGTCCCGGCCGCGTGAGAATGTCGAAGATCGCGAGTTCCTCCTCCATAAGACTCTCCCGCAATAATGCGGGAGGCTTAATTGGCACTGATGGGGAGGTCTAGTTGGCAACCGACACTCGCGTGTCAGGCCCGAGCCTTTTCCCGAAGCCGCGCCAACGCCTCCGCAACTTCACGCCCTTTCGCCTCGATGAAATCCAGCAACTCAGCCGGCGTCCGCGTATCTTCCGTCGATTTTGCATTCGGATTCACCGCCTTCAGATCGTAAACAGCATCCCGTGTCACCTGCGCCTTGTTCTCGATCTCGCGAACCTCGCGCTCCGCCTTCTTCAACCCCTCCCCCATTTCGCGAAGCTTCGCCTCGTCCGGATCGCTCTTCTTTTTCTCGGCACTGAGTTCGACTTTCAATTTCACCGCCTGCGCCTTCACCGGCTCAGCAGTCTTCAACAACCTCTCGGCTTCCGCGTCCGCAGCCTTTCGCTTCGCCGCGAAATCCACTGTCCAGCTCCGCTCGCTGTCGCCGAGCGTTCTGATGAGATCGTAGAAGCCCAGCCCGCGCATCCGCTCGCGCGTGTAAGGCTGCTTCTTGCCGACCTTCATGTCGGCGAGATCAAAATACCAAATTCTATCCGTCGGTTTCCCTTTTTTGAAAAAGAGGATGCTCGTCTTCACCGCCGCTCCCGCGCCGGCAAACACGTTCGCCGGCAAACTCACCACCGCCCAGAGCCGGCAGGTGTCCAGCAGCCGACGCTTCGTCTTCACGAATGCGTCTTGATCCACGCGGAATAAAGAGCCCTCGTCTATCACCAGCCCGCATTGTCCACCCGGCGCGAGCGAGTTGATGATGAGCTGAAGAAAGAGAATCTGCGTCGCGTTCGTCTTGTAATCGAAATCACGCTGCGCCGCCGCCCCCTCTTTCCCGCCGAAGGGCGGATTCGTGAAGATATAATCGAACTTGCCCGGCGCCTGCTCAAACAGACCCTCGTAAATCGCCTCCTTCGTCAGCGTGTTACCGTGCCAGATGTGCGGCTCGTCGATGCCGTGCAGCATCAGGTTCGCGAGCGTGATCGGATAAACGAGATTCTCCTTCTCCCTACCGTAGAACGTGCGATGCCGGAGAAGATCGTAGTCGAGACCCGTCGCGGTATTGTTCTCCTGGAGTTTCCGCTCAATGTGCTCGTAGGCCTGCGCGAGAAATCCGCCGGTGCCGCAGCACGGATCGTAAACCGTCTTGCCCGGCTGCGGATTTATCACCTCGACGATCGTGCGAATGATCTCCCGCGGCGTGAAAAACTGCCCGCCGTCATTGCCCTTCTCGCCCATCTTCAGCAGCAATCCTTCGTAAACCTGCGACAGCGTGAAGACGTGCGTCGGATCCACATTGAACGCCGAAATCTCGCCCACCTTGTCGAGCACATCCTTGAAGTTCCGCTCCGTATCGATGCGCGTGCGATCGACGCCCGACATGATTTCGCTGATGACCTTCTGCCGCGGCGTCGCATTGGGACGCTCCTTCAATTTCTTCAGATGAGGAATCAGCTCACCGTTAATGAAGCTGAAGAACGCACCGGTCGCCGCGGCTTCGAGTTCCTGCCGCTTCTTCCCGTCAGGCCGCGCCCAATCACGCCAGCGGAATGGCTTCACCAGCGCCGGCCGGAACTCACCGCGCACCGCCGCCGCCTTCTCCGCCTCCAGCTCTTCCTGCTCATCGAGAATCCGCAGGAAGAGGATCCACGTCAGCTCCGGCACGTATTGCAGCGCGCCCGCGCAATTCGAGCGCCGCATGATGTCGCAGATGGATTTGACGGCCGCGTTGAGCGAACCTTGCGAGGAAAACGATTTGGCGCGTTTAGCACCTTTGACGGAACGAGACATGGAACGAAAATTCAGAGGCGTCCCGCAAACGCCTCGCGCAACAGCGCCGTTGGATAGCGGTCGAGCGCGCCGAGTTGAGCCTTGAGCGAGTCGATCAAAGCCGGCGTGCCCTCCATCTGCTTCACCGCTTCGAGCTGACTGCTCCAAGACGGTAGCTCCACAACGCCTTCAGCGAGACGATTGAACAAAATGCGCTCGCGCACCGCGCCTCGCGCCAAACCCCGAATGAAGTGCTCCCCCGGTGAAGAGCGCAGCCAGTGATAAAACCACCGTGAATGAAGTTCGCCCGTCTTCGTGGTAAACGCGACGTAGTCCGGGCTGACGATTCCTTCACCATCTTCGACGAAAGCAATCGAGCAATCAGGATGCGCATCGGGTTGTAGAAAATGCATCCTGCCTTCACCGGTTTGTATCTCTCCGGAGACTTGCCAATCGGCTCCTTGGCCAGCGACAAACCCGCGCGGGTAGCACCCCAAAGGGGACGCTTGTTCCATTCCTCACCCACACCCTGCGTAATCTCGTCGAGCACTTCACCGAGACGAACCTCTCTCCGCTCGCTCTTGAAGCTCTCACGAATCAGCGCGAGCGGCAGCTTTTGTGCAGCGTCAAGCTGTGCAGCCACCCCCTTTTGGAGGCTGTCGATTTTGGAAAGATCTTGGCGAAGCGAGCCAACAATCCTGCGCTGCTCCTCTATCGGCGGGAGAAGAAATGTTAGCGCGGCAAGTTTATCGGCAGGTAAATGCGCAATGGTCGAGTGCGTGACTGACTTGGCGAATTCGCCGGACTCGGCCGCCAGTATCAATCGATACATACCGAAATAGGGGTCGACTTCGTTGTTCCTGGCTCGAAGGCGATGGAGCGCTTTTTGATAGAAGCAGTTCTCAAGCTGGCCCTCCCAAACCGCGCAGCGCCCAGGTTCGCCACCTTCACAGACAATGAGGTCTCCTGGGCGAAGGTTAAACTTCAACCGCTCTCGCTCGTCGAAATCCATCGTCGCCAGGTCACTGAGATCGAAACGCCCCCATTGCACGTTGGCGTTACGCAGATACGGCGCTGTTCCCGTTCCCGTTTTTGCCGCCGAGGACAACATCTTGCCCAGCTGAATCTTGAAAACGTCCCCCAATCTTTTGGGCTGCCACGTCATGCCACAAACAACCTTCCCTTCGTCTGATCGAGGATCTCGTGTGGCTTTCCAAGTTGCTCGAGTTTCTTCAGCACCGACAGGCCGCCCGCCTTCGCGACTTCGGGCGCATCCCAGATCGCCGCGCTTTCCAGCGCCTCCGTGCCACCCTTCCCAAATTGATTCGCGATCGCTTTGAGCGTGGCTTGCGCCGGCAGCGGCAGCGGCGCGAGCCAGCTGGAATTCTTGGTGTGAAACATGAACGCCCGCTCCGCCCGCGTGCGCCGTTGCAGCGCGTAGCCCAGCCGCGTGCCGCGACCAAGCATCTGCGCAAACAGGATCGGCGAGCTGAGATATTTGAAGAAAACAATGTTCTCCACCACCGGCACGTCCACGCCCGTAGAAAGCAGCTCCACCGTGCAGGCCACGAAGTGCGAAGTCACCGACCCGCGCAGATCCGCCGTCGCGCTCTTCGCGTCTCCCGCCTTCTGCGTGCAACGAAAGGCATAGTCCTGCTTCGGATCGATGCTTCGCGCCTGGCACCAATCGCGATACAGATCGTTCAGCCGTCGCGCTACCTCCTCGGCATGAGAATCGCGCACACAGAACACGATCATCTTCTGCTCCGGTCCGCCGTGCGCCAGCAATTGTTCGAACAGATGCACGCACATCGTTTCGACCCGCTCCGGCATGAGCAGGCGCTTTTCGATCTCCCCCGGCGCGTAGTCCGCTTGCGCCTCCTGCACCAATTGTCCGGTGGCGCTGTCGGTCACTTTCTTGCCCTTGAGATCCGCGCCCGTGATGCGACGCAGACGCTCGGCGTGCTGGTGATTGTCGTGATAAAGATCGAAGGTATGGATGTCCGGCGGCGCCAGATATCCATCCTCGATGCCCTGGATCAGCGTGTATTCATAAACCGGATCCCCGAAGTAGCGATGATTGTCGGCGAGGAGTTGCCGGTCCTCCCATGGAATGAGCGCCCCGATCGCCTGTTCGTTCTCCTCGTCTTTTGTGGCCGACAGGATGACGGCCCGCGGCGTCGCCGTGAGCCCGATCTGAACGGCCGAAGCGAACCGCTGGAGGACGACCGACCATTTGCCCCACGCCGAGCGGTGACACTCGTCGATGATCACGTGCGAGAAATACCCCTCCGGATAATGCTTCAGGAGAAAACTGGCCGTGTCATCGGCGCTGGCGATATCGAGCGTTTGATACGTCGCAATATGCACCCGGGCATTGCGTGCGTGATTCCTGCCGTCCGCTTCAGTATAAACCTCCGCCGCGTCCGAACCAAATTCCGCGGCGAAGGCGCCGAGCGCCTGTGTCCGCAGCTCATCGCGGTCGCACAGGAAAAGCGCGCGCTGCAGCTGTCCGGCGTCGGCGATCTTCTTGAGGAGATTGACTGCGATGAACGTCTTCCCCGCCCCGGTCGCGAGCGAGAGCAACGCGCGATTCCACCTTGGCTTTCGCGCGGCGATCTTCTCCAAGACCGCGCGAATCGCCGCATCCTGATAGTAGCGCCGGGTCGCCTCGCCCCGGCCGTAAGGCATGAGGAGTGCCTTCGCTGCGGCGGAACTCAACTTAAAGCCCTTGATTTGCTCGTAACGCTCTCGCAGTTCCGCGGGGGCAGGAAACTCCTCCATCGGGCGCGGCTGCGAGGTCAGTCCGGAACTCGCGTCGTATTCGATGAACTGATGCCCATTGGTGGAAAAAACGAACATGACGTGCAGGCGCTTCTGATAACTCTGCGCCTGATCGATACCGTCCGAGGGAAGCGCGTTTTCGCGTTTCGCTTCCACGTATGCGACCGCCACCGGCTGCGTGCCCTCGGAGACAAGCAGACGAAGCACATAGTCGATGCGCCCCGGCGCGAGCCGTTCAGCCCCGTCCTCCGTCAATTCGATCGTGCCGGCGGTCTGCTCGCGGCGAATGTGCGCCTCCGTCCAACCCTGTTGGTAAAGCGCGGGATCGATCAGTTTAGCCCGCGTATCAGCCTCCGTGAAAAACTCTCCGGTGTCCTCGTAGGGGGGGCTCATCGCACCAACTCGTCGCCGTCCGTTAATCGCTTCGCTAAAGACAGAAAGGAGGTCTGAACGTCGGCCATGGACGTAGCCACTTGGCACTATCATTAGTGGGGTGTCGAGCGCACACTATCTTTGCTCGGGTGTTTGGTGACGCGGGTCCCCGCTACCTTTCGCAGTGGCCAACGACACGGCGAAGAGACTGCTGGCGCGAGTGAAGGAGTTCAGGGAGGCGCGCGGACTCAGCCAGGAGGCGTTCGCCGAAAAAGCCGGCATCGGCTACAAATATTACCAACACGTCGAATCAGGTCGCCGGCGCGACATCCGCCTCTCCACCTTGATCAAAATCGCTGGAGGCCTCGGCCTGACGCTCAGCGAACTGGTCGATTTCGAAACCGCCGTGGCCGAGAGTCCGGCGAACTACGAAGCCAAATCGGCCAAACGCCTAAAAACGACTCGAGCCGCTTCGTTACGTCGGGCGAATCCGAAGCACACCTGACGCGCCAGATCGCCCTCGAGGGAAAGACGCCTCGACAATCCAAGGGTCGCTGCCGTCTTTTGTTCACACCTTCGTGAAAATCATCCGCCACCTCACCCCCGCCGGCCCCGCTTACGCCGCGCTCCAGCCCGACGGCTCCGCCCGCGAAATCGCCGGCGACATCTTCGCCGACTTCACCGTCACCGATCGCGTCGTCACGCCGGGCAAACTCCTCGCTCCACTCCTCCCCTCCAACCTCCTCGCGATCGGCCTCAACTACCGCAAACACGCCGCCGAAAGCGGCAACGACGCCCCCGCCCGCCCCGTCCTGTTCATCAAGGCCACCAGTTCGCTCCAAAATCCCGGCGACCCCATCGAGCTGCCCGTGAAGCTTGCGAGCACGCGCGTCGACTACGAATGCGAACTCGCTGTCGTCATCGGCCGCCGCTGCAAAAACGTCTCGCGCGCCGACGCCCTCGATTACGTGCTCGGCTACACCTGCGCCAACGATGTTTCCGCGCGCGACTGGCAGCGCGATCTCGGCGGCGGCCAGTGGTGCCAGGCGAAAA
Organism: Verrucomicrobiota bacterium; assembly: GCA_023430825.1. Lineage (GTDB taxonomy): Bacteria > Verrucomicrobiota > Verrucomicrobiia > Opitutales > Opitutaceae > Opitutus. The sequence continues at coordinate 7,190 of JAEYYL010000282.1, forward strand.
GCTTCGATACGTTTTGCCCGCTCGGTCCCGTGCTCGTCACCAAGGACGAAATTCCGAATCCCAACGAACTGCGCATCCGCACCGTCCTCAACGGCGAGACGATGCAGGATTGGAACACCAACGACATGGTGTTCGACGTGCCCGCGCTCATCGAATTTCTCAGCGGCAGCAAGACGCTGCTCCCCGGCACCGTGATCCTCACCGGCACGCCGCACGGCGTCGGCTTCGCCCGCAAACCGCCCGTGTGGTTGAAATCTGGAGACACCGTCAGCATCGACATCGAAAAGATCGGCACGCTCACGAATCCCGTGGTGAACGAAGCGGTCTGACCAAGACGGATGCTCTCATGGCCCTTCGCCGCACGAACTCCCTGCGCTCACGCGCAGAGCCACGGCGATCGGCGCGCACCGTTCCGGGAGGAACGGGATGAATGTGAATGCGCGCACGTTGACGTTCGCAAAGACGTAGAATCCATCGTCCGACGATTCTCGTTTGGAAGATTGACTGCGCACGGTTCAGCTCAATTTTGATCGCAGCCCTCTGCGTCGCGCGTGCTCCGGCCCGCGACCCCCACGCCGGGCCCACGCCGTGAATCTTCCCACGACCCGCACCCGCGTCCTTCTCCTCTTCGCGCTCGCCAGCACGATCGGCCTCTTCGCGGGCGTCGGCAGCTACACGTTCGTTTACGCGCAGGGCCTGTCGTATTTTTCCAACGACCCGGCTGCCTGTGTGAACTGCCACATCATGCGCGAGCAATACGACGGGTGGCTCAAATCTCCGCATCATGCGGTCGCCACCTGCAACGACTGCCATACGCCCCACGACTTCATCGGAAAATACCTCACCAAGGCCGAGAACGGCTACTGGCACTCGAAGGGTTTCACCCTCCAGGATTTTCACGAGCCCATCATGATCCGCCCGAAGAACACCACCGTGCTCCAACGCAACTGCGTCGGCTGCCACGAGCAGATCGTCTCGGGCATCAACACTCACGCCGGCAACCGCCGCGAGATGCTCGACTGCGTGCACTGTCACCGCGATGTCGGCCACGGCCCGCTCATCTAGCCACCCGGTCGCCTTTTCCTCACCCTCTCCGCCCCACTGTCTTTCCTTTCGCCATGAGCACTCACCCTGCCTCCCGCCTCCGCGACCGCCGCGGCCTCGCGCTGTGGATCTACGTCGCCGCCATCGCCGCCGTCGGCATCGCCACCTTTCTCGTGCTGATGCTCTATCAGAACATCGTCGCGCGCAAAGCCGAGGCCACCCAGCACGTGTTCCGCGTCGTCGACGTCGACGATTCCACCACCGATCCGGTGCTCTGGGGCAAAAATTACCCGCGCCAATACGACAGCTACCGGCGCACCGTCGACATCGTCGAAACGAAACACGGCGGCAGCGAAGCGTTCCAGCATCTCGATCGCGATCCGGCCTGGCGCCGCATCTTCGACGGCTACGCCTTCGCGATCGATTACCGCGAGGAGCGCGGCCATGCCTACATGCTGAGCGATCAACGCGAGACCGAGCGCGTGCACAAGTTCAAGCAGCCCGGCTCCTGCCTCCAGTGCCACTCCTCCGTCATTCCCACCTACATCGAGGCCGGCCTGAAAGCCGGAGCGCCCGCCGGCCCCGAGCACCGCGAAGAGCAGATTCAAAAGGGCTTCGAGGAAATCTGCGCCATGCCCTTCACCGAAGCCGAAAAGCTCGTCCAGCATCCCGTCTCCTGCATCGACTGCCACGAGGCCGACACGATGAACCTGCGCGTTTCCCGTCCCGCGTTTCTCAACGGCATCCGCGCCCTCGCGAAATCCGACTACCCCACGCCGCACCTCCCCAGCATCGAGCGCTGGCGCCGCGAAGGCCGGAAGGGCGAATACCAGCCCAACCTCGAAGCCAACCGCCAGGAAATGCGCTCGCTCGTCTGCGCGCAGTGCCACAACGAATACTATTTCAAGGGCGAGAAGAAACTCGTCACCCACCCGTGGGACAACGGCCTGCGCGTCGAGCAGATCGAAGCCTACTACGACGCCGAGAACTACAAGGACTGGACTCACGCCGAGTCGGGCGCCGAAGTCCTGAAAGCGCAGCACCCCGAGTTCGAAATGTGGAGCCAGGGCATTCACGCGCGCAGCGGCGTCTCCTGTGCCGACTGCCACATGCCCTATCTCCGCGAGGGCGCCATCAAGGTCAGCAGCCACCACGTCCGCTCGCCCCTGCTCAACATCGCCGCGGCCTGCCAAACCTGCCACCGCGTGGGCGAGGACGAACTGAAAGCCCGCGTCGAAATCGTGCAGGACCGCAACCGCGCGCTCCTCGACCGCGGCCAGGAAGCGATCGTCGAACTGATCTCCGCGCTCGCCGATGCCGGCCGCGCCGGAGCGAGCGACGAACGCCTGCAAGCCGCGCGTGACCTGCAGCGGAAAGCCCAATGGCGGCTCGATTTCGTTTACGCGGAAAACTCGATGGGTTTCCACGCCTCGCAGGAAGCCGCGCGCATCCTCGCCGAAGCGATCGACTACGCCCGCCAGGGCCAGCTCGAGTTGCGCCCCCCTACCTCGCCGCAAACCACCGCCTCCACGGGCGCCTCCGTGTCCGCCGGCGGCTCCGACTAAGTTCGCCACGAAACTCGCAGCCGCTTCTGCCTTGATGGCTTGAAGGCAGGAGCCTGCTTGCAGGCGATCCGTTGCCTTTGCGTGGCTGGCTGCGTGAGCAGCGGGATCGCCATGGCCTGCAAGCAGGCGCCTACCCCGATCTCAGCGGGTAGCCGAACCGTCCTCGGTGAGC
>JAEYYL010000299.1 GCA_023430825.1 Verrucomicrobiota bacterium
TCTTGCCCGCACCCGTTTCGCCCGTGACCGCCGTGAACCCCGCCTCGAAGTCCAGCGAGACTTCCTCGAGCAGTGCCAGGTTGCGGATGCGCAGCGATTGAAGCATCGCCCATGGAGGCACGAAAACCCGCCGGCTTTCAAGTGGCGTTCTGCCGGATTTTTCCGCGCTCGTGCTCCCGTCCCCCGCATCCCCCGCTCCGTCGGCACGCGGGCTGTCGGCGTTCCATGATCGCCGGGTAACGGTTCGTGGTCGCGCGGGAAGCCCGCGAGCCCCCGTATCTCCTCAGCTCTGGCCATCGCGGCCCTTGCGTCACGAATCTCATTCGCCGCCCAATGTAATTTCTGGGAATAAATTGGTGTTACTTGGCCCGTTGGCGCGTTTCCGGTTGTCGGCCTCGCCGAGCGGATCTCAGGTGCGGGAACTCCTTATGCCCCCCCGCCCCTCACCCCTCACACTCGTTTCCGTTCATCACGCCCCGAGCGCCACGCCGGCCGAAATCACCGCCGCCCAGGAGCTCGCCAAGCTCACGGGCGCCCGCGTCGATCGGGCATCCGCTCAGAACACCGGCGTCGCCGTCGGCCTCGCCTCGCGTAACAACCTCCCCGCCGGCCTGCCCTCCAACGCGAAGGACGCGCCCGCCTGGATGTGGCTGCGCATCGCCGACAACGGCACCGGTGAAATCCTCGCCACGCACGGCTCTTTTCTCTTCGCCGCCATTCGCCTGCTCGCCACCGCGCCCGCCGATTTCACCCGCGAGAAACTCGCCGCCGGCCTCTGGTTGCCCGCGACCTTCGGCTGGCATCGCCCGCTCTTCGACGCCTGCCTCACGCAATACTGGCGCAGCGCCCGCAAGTTCGACCCTGAGCGCTATCTCGCCTCGCTCGCCGAAGCCGGCTTCACCCATTGCGAGGTCAACGGCCTGCAAGCGCACATGCCGATGGAGGACTTCGTCGCGCACGAATACTATCCGCAGTTCTACACCTACTGCGCGGGCTTCAACCACTTCGTCGACACCGAGCTCACCAAGGGCACTTGGCCCGCGCACTACCTCGACGCCAACCTCAACAACCTCGTCCACCTCGCCAATCTCGGCCGCCGCTACGGCCTGAAACCCGGCCTGTGCATGTTCGAGCCCCGCTCGCTGCCGGAGCGTTTCTTCGCGAAATATCCCACGCTCCGCGGCGCCCGCATCGACCATCCCTTCCGCTCGCGCCTGCCCCGCTACACGCTCGCGCAGGATCACCCGATCACGAAGCGTCACTACCGCGAGGCGCTCCAAAAAATCATGCGCTCCGTGCCGGATCTCAGCTACATGTCCGTCTGGACCAACGACAGCGGCTCCGGCTTCGAACACACCTCGTCCCTCTACGTCGGCCGCAACGGCGGCCCTTACATGATTCGCGAGTGGCGCAATCACGACAAAATCGCCCAGGCCGCCGGCGAGAGCATCGTGCGCTATCTGAAAAACCTCCAGACCGCCGCCGCCGAGATCAACCCCGACTTCGACGTCATCCTCCGCCTCGAGCCGTTCAAGGTCGAACAGGACCACATCAAGGCGGGCATGGGTCCGCACATCACCTGGGAAGGCCCGTCGCTCATGGTGCGCGGTTACCATGTCCCGTATTCACATCCTCGATACCCGGAGAACCAGGCCGTCGCCGGCAGCATTTTCCACACGACCATGGATCAGGCCGGCGAAAAGGACGCGCTCGCCGCCTCGCGCAAGGTCGGCGCCGAACCCGCGCTCACCTACGCGCTCACCGGCGCGCAAAACCACGAGCCGCTGCTCGGCCTGCCGTTCCCGCGCTCCGTTCACCAGAAACTCATGGCCGTCCGCGACACCGGCATCACGCGCATCAGCGCGATGGGCGGCCTCGCCAACTCCCCGCAGGCGCCCTACTGGCCGAACCCCGTCGCCGTCCGCGCCGCGCAGTTCTTCCCCGGCAAACCGATCGACGAGGTCCTCCTCGATTACGCCACGACGCTCGTCGGTTCCGAACACGCCGCCGCGCTTTCCACGGCCTGGAAGGACTTCGAGGAAGCCCTCCTCTGGCAACCGCTCGTCGGCCTCTACTGCGCCTTCGGCTTCTGCTGGCAGCGCACCTGGGACCGTCCATTTGTGCCGAATCCCGAAGCCGTGCCCGCCGCCGAGCGCGAATACTATGAGCGCCACGGTTGCTATCAGCACAACAACCCCGGCCTCATCGATCTCGGTAAAGACGTGCTGTTCGACCTCATCACGCAGCAGTCCGGCGCGAAAATGGCCGCCGACATGGACCACAACGTCCTCGCCCGGCTCCGTCCGCTCATCCAGCACCTCGACCAACTCGCACGCTCGGCCACCGGCGAAGCGGCGAAGGTCTTCACCGATCTCCGCGACCGCGTGCGCGCCTACTTCCACTGGGTATCCAGCCTCCGCAGCGTCTGCGCGTGGTGCGAAAACGTTTACGCCTACCTCGGCGCGACCGACGACGCCACTCGCGCCGCCAGCGAGACAAAGCTCCAGGCCGCGATCGACTTCGAGCTCGCCAACATCCGCGGTCTCATCGAACTGCTCGAAACCACGCAGTCCGAGGTCCTCGTGGTCTCCGGCATCGGCGAGACGACCTTCCTCTACGGCGAGAATCTCGTCGATCACCTGAGAACGAAGATCCGGCTCACCGAAAAATATCGCCATCACAAGCCGCACATCGATCCCGACATCTTCTGGCGCCCGCTCCCCGGCACCACGTGGCCCGAAGGCTGGGCCGCAACCACGTCGTAAACGATCCGGAGCAGCGCTCCCCCTTCCACCCACCTGGAGGGCCAGGCTCCGCGCGGCCGTTGTCATGGCCGGGTTTCGCCCTCCACCCGCCCTGGAGGGCCAAGCTCCGCACGGCCTCCATGCGTGGCCTTCGTGCGCCCTCACCGTTCCCTCCGTTACCTCCGGTAAAAACGAGAGATTCAGGCGATCGCCCGCCAGCCCCTCCCCTACGGCAGCGTGAAATCCACCACCACCGGCCGGTGATCCGACAGATAACACCGCACGATTTCGCAATGCGCCACGCTGCAGGCCGACGGCAGAAACACGAAGTCGAGCAGCCGCCCCGGCCACGGCGAGGGGAACGTCCGCCCCTTCGCCGGATGCAGCACGTATTCGCCGTAGTCGGACAAATGACTGAGCAGCGCCGCCGTCGCATCCGCGCTCGTGCCCGGGTTGTTGAGATCGCCGCACACGATCGCCGGCATGTGCCACCGCGCGCGCGTGTGCCGCTGCTTTTCCGTCAGCCAGGCGAGCAGCCGCCCGATCTGCCGGATGCGATGCTCGCGCGAACTGAAATGCAGGTGAAGGTTCACCACCGGCACCACCCGTCCGCCGACATCGATCTCCGCAAACAAAAAGCCTTTTTCGCCGACGCTCCGCTGTCCGAACACGACCGTCTCCGTGCCGACGATCGGATGCCGCGACAGCAGCGCGTTGCCGTAATTGAGATTGAGCAGACCTGCTCGCCGATTATGCACGCCGAGCGCCGCATGGGTGAATCCGGCATGGAGCCGCAAGTATTCGAGATGGTCGAAATTGCCCGCCCAGAGCGAACGCTCGTCGACCTCCTGCAGCGCGACGATGTCAGGGTTCAGTTCGCCGATCAGCTTGGCGATCTTGCGCAGATTGGCCCGCAGTTTCTGGGCGGAGGTAAATCCCTGGATCGGGGCGAGCCCGCGGGCGTGCGCGATGTTGAACGTGACCAGACGCAAACGGGACATGAGCGAACGGAAATCTGAAACAAGACCCCCTCGACGCAACGGCAAAGCCCCTTTCTTTCCCGGCTGACCCGCGCTCCGCCTCGACGGGCGCAAGCCCGCTCTCGCGCCGGAGGAACCTCCGCACGCTTGTTGATATCACTGTCCCTTTCGCGGAAGCGCCGCGCTACGGCCGAGCCGGAGCGGACCGCGGAGAGGTGAAATGCGGCGGCAGGCTCGCGCCCGGCAAATAGCCCTTTGCCAACTTGCGCAGCCGGCGGGTCGAAAGCCGGAGACCAAGACGCCGCCGCAGCCAATGCCCGTTCGCAGGGTCTCGGAGATAGCTGTCGAGTTCATCGACGAGCGCTCTCATCGAGCGCGCCTGCGCGCAGCCCGAAATTAGATCCCGGTCGGGCGCAAAGTGGGTGCTAATCAAGAAAAACGGCGCCAGCGGGACCGCATGCAGGTGCAGCGATTGCCAGAAAACCTGGCGCCGAAACTCCACCGCATCGCAACGATGGCGCTCCATAAAAGCCTGCTCGAATGTCTTCATCCCAGCGGTTGCGAGCATTACTCACACCAAACAGCGGCCGCATGCGTCAACGCGGGTCGCCCACACCTCCGATTCCGCTTCAGCCCAAAAGTCCCGACCAGCCGGATCGCTATTGCTGGTGCGCTTCAACTCATCGGCACGTTTCGCCACACTCAGTTGAACCTGCGTCAACTCGTCGAGCAGGGTAAGGGAAGTTTCGGCGGCGTGCATCTTGGTGAGGAGGTGCGTGAATAAATTTCCCTCGCGCCTCGTCGCACTTCAACTGCGCCAGTGTTACATCTCCGCGTCCTCAGGTTCGAGGCCGGTTGGCGACGACATCCTCTCCCCCCCTGAAATCCTCAACTCCGGCCTTCTCCCTCGCGCACCACGGTGATGAGGCAATTCTTCACGAGCTTGATCTGCATCAAAGCCCCGGATGCGGCCGGAAGGTATGCTGGCACCTCATCCATGAAGACCAACGCACGACTCATACTTGGCATCACCCTCATAGCTGCGTTTGCGTTCAGCGGCTGCGGCAAATCGGACTCCACGGTCCCAGCCAAGAGCGCCGCCTCCGAGACAACTGCAGCTTCCGGAACCGCGCCCTCCGGAGCGGCTGGCCGCGTGATCGAAATCACCGCAAATGACACGATGAAGTTCAGCGTCACCGAAATTCGCGCGAAACCAGGCGAGGCCCTGGCCGTGACGCTTGTCAACCGCGGCACGATGCCGAAATCGTCGATGGGCCACAACTGGGTGCTCCTCGCGGCTGGCATCGATCTCGATGCTTTCACCAACGCTACGGTGATGGCAGCCACGACCGACTACATCCCTGCGAGCTACAAAGAGCAGATCATCGCTTCGACCAAGCTCCTCGGGCCTAAAGAAAAGGACACGATCGAGTTTAACGCCCCGACCAAGCCTGGCCGCTATCCGTTCGTTTGCTCGTTCCCCGGTCACACGCAGATCGGCATGAAGGGCGATCTGATCGTCGAGTAAGCCACCCAAGCTTCGCAACTTTCTCGCGGTCGACCGGACCACGGGTGGTGGCTCGGGCCGACTGCGAACTCCGAACGAAGCACGTTCGTCCGCGATGCCCGCAGAGCATGCAGCGCGGCCGCGAGGGACTAATTAAGCGCGCATCGATCCGCCCGCGTCCGACGCAGATCGCGGCCTGGGCTCAGGACGTAGGACTTACACCGGAGCCGAGTCGGTTGCTGCCTCCGTGGCATTTCGGGCTGGTGCTTCGTCGGCGAATTTCGCCGCGTCGATGATCCAGGCGGTTGCGGCATGAACACGCCCTCACGAGCGCTTTTGTGACGTGCGGCAGCGCCAGGAACCCAGTTGGTGCCAAGACTCGACGAGCCGCCATTCGAACCACGCCTCGCCACTGTATTCTTCTTGTAGCGACCTTATCTCGTCGACGATGCGCGCCGTCGGTCCCGGCTTCATCTCTTCGCTCTCCCGCTCGAGTAAGGGACGGATCTCTCAGCGGCTCGAAGCATTCGCCACGGCGGCGGGCGTGTCGCGCGCGTTCCCGGGAGCGAAGCGCTGACGCGGCACCCAGCGTGTGTTGTAGCGCTGGACCCAATCCGGGCGCGTGAGATCGCCGTCGGCGGGTTCAGCCGCGACCGGCTGCCCGGGTAGCGGCTCCACCGTGGCACCCAGCACGGTGTTGTTGTTCTCTTCCTTGTCCCAGCCGATGGCAGAGAGGAAGAACGTGCGCGTATGCCCTGCCGGAACAGGCGGGAAGGCGTCCGCATCGCATGCGAGTTCCAACGCGTCGCCGCCGTTCAGCACGGCCAGCATCCCGTCGGAGGCGGCGACGAGTTCGCGCGTATCGCCGTAGCGCGTGCACCAGCCTTCGAGCGTCGTATGCCACGGCGGCTGCTGCATGACGTCATCGAACACCGGGACGCGGGTGTGGCCATCGACTCCGGTCACGATGCGCGAGAATCCGCGCCACTGCAGGTCTGCGCTCGCGAACGGCCGCGCATGTTGGCGCGCATCCGGCAGCTCACGGTGCCGGAACAGCGCCACGCGGTCCCAGTAAATCTCGAAGGACGTCGTGAGCCGGAGCCGCTTCGTGCCGGCCGGCAGCTTTCCCGTGAGGTCGGCGACCATGGTCTTGGCGCGCCCGTCCGGGATGCCGAGGTTGACGGCCACCGGCTGCCAGCCGCCGTCGGGCGTTTCCGCCTCGAGCGTGGGCCAGATCAGACTGGCGGTGTCCGTTTGCGACAGCGCGATATTCGTGCTGGCGGTGCCGAACTCCAGCAGGCCTGTCACCGCAATCGTCAACGGTCCCGCCGTCGGAATGTCGCCGAAATCAAAGGTGCATGTGTGTGGCCGGCACACCCCGTGCAAGGGCGGCGGCAGGATCTCGTCAGGCAACGCGTAGCGGCCGTCAATCCGCGCCAGTTCGACGGTGACATCGCGGCCGGTCGTGTCGCGCGCCGAGCGCAGCGGGAGCGGATCGCCGACCACCCAGAGCGCTGAAGGCGTCACCGGTGGAGGCATGAAACTGTCAGTCGGATGCACCTCGCGATCGCTGGGATGATCCACCGCCACGAGTTCGAGCGCGTCGAAATAATCCACCTCACGGAGTTCGCTGGTAAGGGTAATGACATAACGTCCGTCCCGCGGCCGGAACTCCGACACATCTCCGATCCGCACGAGTTCGACTGGGTCGGGCGGCCACGTGACATCACGCGTCAGGGCCAGACCGAGCGCTCCCGAACCTAGGAAATCGGTGACGAACCGAAACCGTTCGCCATCCCAGGCGAAAAGATAAGGGCACGAGCCGGTCACGATCATGCTCGCGCGTTGCACGGTCACGGGACCGTCGGCGGTCGCGGGCTCGATGAGGTTGTCCACCGTGCCGTCGGGCCATACCACCTGCACGGAATCGAGGTGGTCCAGCCCACGCAGGCCGAGTTCGAGCGGCTGTTCGCGCGAGACCATGCGGCTGACCACCGTGCCCGCGGCGCGCAGCGCGATCGTGGCACCGATACCGCCGTGGTTGGCCATCGCGAGGGTATTGAGCCGCAGCTTCAACTGCCGTTGGACGTGTCCGCCCTCGTTGCGCAGCAGAGCGATGCCGCCGTCCGCAGCCACGAGCACAAGATCGCTGTCGCTGTCGCCATCGGCGTCGATGGACTGCAGATCACTCACTCGCGCGAAGTCACGGGCGGTCAATCCGAGATCGCCCGTGACTTCGCGCCACACACGGCCGGCGGCCGGGTCGGCTTCGTTGCGCCAGACGCGCACCGGGCCCCCCGCCGCATCAACGGGCGAGAGGCCGGCGAGCACAAGGTCGAGCCAGCCGTCGTTGTCGTGGTCCGTGAAGGCCGCCGCCGTGGGCGTGAAATCCGGATGGGCGATCTCGCCCATTCTGGCCGACGCACCCAAGCGAAGCAAAGTGCGACCAGCGCCGATCAAGGCGACATCGGGACGGCCATCGTTGTCCACGTCGTCGAGGAGGACGCGGTCCGCGGCCGGCCAGGGACCCGGCGGCTGCGGCATAGGCCGGAACAGGCCGGCGCGCTGATTTTCGTGAATTTGCGTGTCATCGCCACGCGCGGCGACGAGTTCCACGGCGCCGTTGCCATCAAGGTCAGCCATGGCCAGAGAACGCCCGCCGCCAGCCAGTCCCGCCGCGTCCGCAGCTCGCTCGAAGCGGCCGTCGCCCCGATTTTGCCAAAGCACGAGTTCCGCGTCGCGGGCGACGACGAAGTCGAGATCGCCATCGTGTTCGTAATCGAGCCAGAGCGCATCGCGTCCGCCGGTGGCGCCGGCCAGTCCCGCGCGCTCGGTGACGTCCACGAGGGTCGCGGCATCCGTGCGCGCGAACAGCCGCAGACCGGAGGCGCCAACCGCCAGCACGTCGGAGAAACGCGGAAGGTCGGGTTTAAGCCGATCCTCGCTCGCGATGGAGTCATGATAATGCCCGGCCCGCAGGAACGGGGCATCGCCCAAGTCAGCGCACGCGACCATGCTTTCAGCCAAGTGGAGTTCGCCGGCGGAGGTGAAACTCGCCAGGTGCAGGTGCCCGTCGCGGGACAATGCGACAAACGTATAGTGGCCGACCGGGTCCAGCGCGAGGGGCGCGAGGGCTGCGACCTCGGACTTGTCGAACACTTGGATGGCATACTGCACCGGTAGCGGCGCGGCTGCCGGCATGTCGCGTGGTTCAGGGCGCGGCGGCTCCGCGCGAGTGTGCGCGCAGGCTTCGAGCAAAAGCGGCGAGACCTCCGGATCGCCGAAGAGGTCGCGGAGCCGTTTGTAAGCGCGCAGTTCCTCGCGGTAGGTTTCCAGGTCGCGGCGGTTCCGTGCGTGCATCGCCAGCTCGAAGCGGGCGGCCGCATGCTGCGGATCCAGCCGAACCGTCTCTTGGTAATGAAGGAGGGCCTCGGCGGCTCGTTCAAGACGCTCGCACGCCTTCGCGAGTTGGAACCGCGGCGCAGCCATGTGCGGATCAAGTCGGACAGCGTTCTCGAGATGCGCCAAGGCTGCCGCCGGATCCTCGCGGCGCAAATGCACCAAGCCCGTGAGATACTCGGTGGCGGCAAGTTGAGAGACATCGGTTCGCGTGCTCGCTAGCGTCGCAAGCGCACCGCCGAGGTCCGCGTTGAATAGCTGGGCGCGGGCGAGATTGCGCCGCGCGGCCATGTCGTCGGGTCGAATCTCGAGCACCGCCCGATACGTGGCGATGGCGGAGGGGAAGTCGCCGTTTTCGAGCTGGGCCATGCCGGTGTTCATCTGGCGCCGCCAGATCGTGTCGGACACAGCGTCGTCGCCCGCGCCCTGGGCGGACAACACGATGGCGAAGGAAGCAATCACCGCGACGAAGGCGGCGCGCGGCTGACGCCACGGGGAGCGGGGGGACATCAGGCGCATGATGCGGCCATTGCAGTCCTGACCGCGATGCGGAGACAGAAAAAATCCCGCGTAGCTTGATCTAGATCAAGGTTCTTGGGGTTTTGGCTCTTGAGTCCGAACAGGAACGATATGGATGCGCGGCGACCTATACCCCTATGCCCCACCCCAACTTTCCGGCTCCGTCCGGCGACGCCGGTCCGATTCAAAGCGGCGCCAACACCCTCGCACTGCGCCAGGCGGCCAGCGGTTGGACCTCGCGTCTGACTTTCGTCGTTGTATTCGGGCTCACCCTTGAAGCGCTGACGGGACTATGGGTATTGGTCGCGCCTTTTTCCGTCGCGTCGCAGGTGCAGGTGATCGTGCACACCCTTGCCGGGTTGCTGCTGTTTGCCCCCTATCTGGTCTATCAAACGCGCCATCTGCGGAACTGGCGTGACCAGACACTTTCCGTGGCGAAACTGGTCGGCTATCTCGCGGCGGCGCTCGCCACGACGGCGATGGTCAGCGGCATGGTGGTGACGGCACAAGCGCTGTTCGGCCGTCGGCTCTCGCCGACGTGGGATCAAATCCATCTGGTCACCGGCCTGGCCACGACGGCGCTCGTGCTGGTCCACCTCGTGATGGCCTATCGCCGTCGCGCCGGACATCTTCGGCTGCTTGACGGTTTCGCGCGACGGTTTCGCGCGCGCTGGCGCGCCCTCCTCCTGGGCGCGACCGCGCTCTACATCATCGTGGGGCTGGCCGGCGCTCTCCTCCCTACCCCCACGGTTTATCAGCCCATCCCGGCGGACTACACCCTGCCGGAACACGTGCAGCAGTTCGCGGAATTTCGCGGCAATCCTTTCGCGCCGAGCTATGCGCGCACGGCGACCGGCCAGCTCATCAATCCCGAGGTGCTCGCCCACTCCGCGTCATGCGGCACGACTGGCTGCCACGAGCAGATCCTGGCCGAGTGGGAACCCAGCGCGCATCGCTTCGCCGCGATGAATCCTCCTTTTCAGGCCGTCCAGCGGGAGTTCGCGCACGACCGCAGCGCCGCCGATACCCGCTATTGCGCCGGCTGCCACGACCCGATCTCGCTGTTCGCCGGCGCAAAGGATATTCACAATCAGGATCTCTCCGCGCCCGGCATGCAGGAGGGCGCCTCCTGCGTGGTCTGCCACACGATCTCGCACGTCGATCAGCGCGGCAACGCCGACTACGTGCTCACGCCGCCGCAAAAATACCTCGGCGAGTCGACCGCCGGTCTGACGAAACGCGCCTCCGATTTTCTCATCCGCGCGTATCCACGCCAGCACGTCGCGGATTACGACCGCAACATCCTGCGCACCCCGGAATTTTGCGGCGCGTGCCACAAGCAGTTCATTCCCGAGGCGCTCAACCGCTTCGGCGTGAGTCCGGGGCAGAACCAGTTCGATGAATGGCGAAAGAGCCATTGGTATAGTGAACACAGCCCGGAAGGCACTCTCAGTTGCCGCGATTGCCACATGCGGCTGGTCTCCGGCTCGACCGATCCCGGCGCGGGCGAGGCGGGCGATCTGCGGCGAAAGCCCGACGACGGAGCGCACCGCCACCACGGCGCGATCGCGTCGAATCTGTTCATGGCAAACGTGCTCAAACTCCCGCACCGCGAAGAATACAGCCGGCTCACTGAGGAATGGCTCAAAGGCGAAACCGTCCTCCCGGAGATCGCCGATCTCTATCCCGCCGGTCCCATCGCGCCGATCGAAATCCTCGCGCCGACCGACGGCGCTTCCCGCGACGCTCCCCTCGAGTTCCAGGTCGTCGTGCGCAATCGCAAGGTCGGTCACGCGTTCATCACCGGTCCGCTCGATTTTCTGCGGGTGTGGCTGCATCTTCGGGTGACGGATGCCGAAGGCGCATTGCTCACCGAATGGGGCGCGATCGATCCGAAGACGCGCGCCATTCTCGACGAACCCGGCGTGATCCACGTCTCCGGACGACGGCGCGACAGCGGCACCCTGGTGCTCGAAGGCGTGCCGCTCGACGAAGCCGGCAACGAACTCGTGCGGCACGAACTCTGGCGCAAGGCCGGCGGCAGCGGCCAGCGCACGATCTTCCCCCGCTACGCCGACAAGCAGATCTTCCGCCTCCACGTCCCGTCCGGCGTGCGCGGCCCGCTACAGGTCACCGCGCACCTGAACTTCCGCCGCTACCGCCAGGATTTTCTCGATCGCGTCGTGCCCGACATGGAGCGCACGAGCGGCGTCCAGCAACCCACCATCACCCTCGCTAGCGCCTCGCGCGAGATCCCGGTTCGCGATACGCTCGCTGCCGCGCCATAATGCCACCCGCCCGACAGCGCACGTGGACGCCGCGGCAACGCCGGCTGTGGTGGGCCGGCGCGACCACCGCCATCGGACTCGCCGGATTGGCGTCGCTCGTCTGGTGGACGGACCGGCTTCGCGACACGGACCGCGCTGATTCCCGGGCCAACGTCAGCGCCCAGTTCGCCCGCTCCGCTGCCACGGGCGAGTCGCCTCTCCGCTTCACCGATGCAACTCCGGCAAGCGGCATCCGGATGCAACATGGCGTGCCCCAGCGGCACCGCGCGTTGCCCGAGGACAACGGGTCCGGACTTGCGTGGGGCGACTACGACGGGGACGGCGATTGGGACCTCTACGTGGTCAACCACTCCGGCGTCCGCACTCCGTCACCCGCTCTCGCGAACACCAACCGGCTCTTTCGCAACAACGGCGACGGCACGTTCGCCGACGTGACCGATGCCACCGGCGTCGGAGACCCCGGCAGCATGGGCATGGGGGCCACCTTTGTTGACTACGACGATGACGGCGACGCCGACCTCTACGTGACGAACCGCGGGCCGAACCGCCTCTTTCAGAACCAGGGCGACGGCACCTTCCGCGACGTGGCGGCCCACGCCGGCGTGGACGATCTCCTGTGGGGCACCGGCACGGCGTGGGGGGACTTCGATCGCGACGGCCACCTCGATTTCTACCTGTGCAACTACGTGAGCTACGACTCCGAGGGCCTGGAACCGATCATCGACGCTCACGGCATCGCCCCAAGCGCCTCCCCTTACGAGGCTCCCTTCACGCTCAACCCCAATTCCTACGACGCCCAGCCGAACCGCTTGTATCGAAATCGTGGAGACGGCACGTTCGAGGATGTAACCGCCCGTTGCGAGGTCACCAATCCCGACGGGCGCAGCCTCGCCGCGACGTTCGTCGATCTGGATGGCGACGGCTGGCTCGATCTCTACGTCAACAACGACGTCTCGCCGAATCGCCTCTATCGCAATACCGGCGCGGACTTCGGACCCGACGAACCGGTGTCCTTCCTCGACTTCTCCGCGGTCTCCGGCACCGCCGATCCACGCGGCTCGATGGGCCTCTCCGTCGCCGAGTTGGGCGACCTCACCAACGCGGCCGACGGCCTCCCGGACCTGTTCATCACCCACTGGGTCACGCAGGAAAACGCGCTCTACCTCAGCCAGGTGAACACCGTCGGGAAACTGGAATATCGCGACAAGACGCGGCAGTTCGGTCTCGGCGAAATATCCATCGACCGCGTGGGCTGGGGTTGCGCCCTCGTGGATCTCGACCGCGACGGGCTCGTCGACATCGCCGTGGCGAACGGCAGCACCCTGGAGCTGAACGACAATCCACATCTGCTGAAGCCCGAGCCGCTCTTTCTCTTCGTCAACGAAGGCACCACGTTTCGCGAGGTCGCCGCGGCGTCCGGCGAAGCCTCCACCCGGCTCTACACCGCCCGCGGTCTCGCGGCGGCGGACTACGACGGCGATGGCGATGTCGATCTCGCGCTCGCCTGCAATCAGGACGCGCCCGTGCTGTTGCGCAACGACACGCCGACCGCGAACCGCGCCCTGGCGATCCGTTTGCGCGGGCGCGCGGGACATCGTTTCGGCGCGAAGATCGAAGTCACCGCTGGCGCGAACCACCAGATCCGCTGGGCGGGCGCCGACGTCTCTTACCTGAGCCAGCACGCCGACGAACTCATCTTTGGCCTCGGCACCGCGACGCACGCCAACCGCGTGCGCGTGACCTGGAACGATGGCGCGGTCTCGGAAATCACGAACGTGGCCTCCGGCAGACTGATCGTGAATCACGCCGACGCTTCTGCCGGCCCCTGAGCATGAGACGCCTATTCTCCATCTCCGTGCCGTGTGCCGCGGCCGCGTTGGTCGCCTTGCGCTTCATCGCAGCTCCCGCGTCGGCAGTCGCAGCCGCGGAAACCGCCAAGCCCCTTCTGCGCGAGCCCCTGACCGTCACCCCGGCCACCGCCGGCGCGGCGCTGTTCACCCGCATCGCCGCGGACGCCTCGGGCCTCACGGCGGCGAATCCCTTTGACGACCCTGAAATGTGGACGCGACGTTTTGCCGATTTCTCCGGCGGTCCGGTGGGGACGGGACTCGCCGTCGGCGACTACGACCGCGATGGACGGCCCGATCTCTACGTGGTGAACAAGACCGCGCCCAACCGGCTCTACCGCCAGACGGCGCCCCTCGTCTTTACCGACGTGACCGAGACGGCGGGCGTCGCCGGCGGACCGGCCTGGGGCACGGGCGCGACGTTTGCCGATGTGGACGGCGACGGCTGGCTGGACCTCTTCGTCTGCCAACTCGCCGCGCCGAATCTGCTGTATCAAAACAATGGAGACGGAACCTTCACCGAACGCGCCACCCTCGCCGGCCTCGACCGAATCACCGGTAGCGTCTGCGGCGTGTTCGCCGACTACGACCGCGATGGAGATCTCGACCTGTTTCTGGTCACGAATCTGAGCGACGCCGCGCGCGCTCCGGAAGGCGAGGCCGACGTGCTGTATCGGAACAACGGAGACGGGAGCTTCACGGACGTGACGGCATCCGCGGGAATCGTGATGGCCCCCGACCGCGGCCACTCCGCCACGTGGTTCGACGCGGACGGCGACAGCTGGATCGACCTGCATGTGGCGAACGATTTCGACGCTGCCGACCACCTCTATCGCAACAACCGCGACGGCACTTTCACCGACATTGCGTCCACCGCTTTCCCGCACCTGCCGTGGTATGCGATGGGCGCGGACTTCGGCGACATCGACAACGACGGCCAGCCCGACCTGTTCGTCGCGGACATGGCCGGCACCACCCACCTCAAGCGCCAGACCTTCTCGCTCGGCCAGGACGCCGCCGCCGCGGCCATGGAGCGGACCGCCTCGCCGCAATACGCGGCCAACGCTCTCTATCTCAACCTCGGCGACGCGCGCTTCCTCGAGATCGCACGCCTCGCCGGCCTGGACCGCACCGACTGGACCTGGTCGGTGCTGTTCGCCGACTTCGACAACGACGGTTGGCAGGACCTCCATGTCACCAACGGCATGGTCCGCGACTTCGCCAACGCCGATCTCATCGCCAAACTCCGCCGCGCGGAGACACCGGCACAGGCCGCATTGATCGTCAAACAGAGCCCGGTGCGGAACGAGGACAACCTCGCCTTCCGCAACACCGGCGCGCTGAGTTTCGAGGACTCCACCGCCGCGTGGGGACTCCAGGACACCGGCGTGAGCTTCGGAGCCGTCGCCGCCGATCTCGATGGCGACGGCGATCTCGACCTCCTGCACGCCAACTACGAGCGACCGGTCAGCCTCTTTCGCAACGACAGTGACGTCGGTCGCATCACGGTTGTCCTGCGTGGCCGCGAAGCAAACCCGTCCGCCGTGGGCGCGCGTCTAGTCGGCTTCACCTCGGCCGGACCGTCGGTCCGCCATATCACCCTTTCGCGCGGCACGCTTTCGTCCACGACCGTCGAGGTTCATTTCGGACTCGGCCGCGACCCGACGCTCGACCGCCTGGAAATTCACTGGCCCGACGGACGCGTCCAAATCGCAGAGAAGCTTCCAGGGAATCACCGCTACACGTTTCAAGCGCCCGATGGGCCTGCGCCCACGACGGCGTCGTTCACTCCGTCGGAACCCGCGAGTCTCTTCCACGACATATCCGTCGCGACGGGTTTGGATTCTGTCGGTCGCGAACGCGCCGCCACTCCAGCCAATCTACAACCTCTGCTCCCGTTGCGACGTCCGCCGCCCGGTGCCGGAGTCGCGGCCGGCGATGCCGATGGCGACGGCGATACAGACCTCTACCTTCCCGGCTCGTCCCGGCAACCCGGCGCGCTCCATCTCAACCGCGGCAACGGGACGTTCACTCGCGACGCGCGCCCGCAGCCGTGGAGCGAACTGGACGACGGCCACGAGATCACGCCCTTGTGGTTTGATGCCGACGACGATGGCGATGCGGACCTGCTCGTCACCCGGGGTGGTAGCAAACACGCCGAGGGGGACTCCGCACTCGCAGACCGACTTTACCTTAACGATGGCACCGGTCTTTTCCGCGCCGCCGCCCCCGAGGTGTTTCCCGTGATCCCAACGAACAGCTCCGTCGTCGTCGCGGCCGACTGGGATCGCGATGGCGATCTCGATTTGTTCATCGGCGGCGCGAGCGAGTCGGGGCGGTATCCGCTACCCACGGGCTCGCGTTTGCTGGTAAACCGCGGAGGTCGTTTCGAACTGGTCACCGCTGCACTCTCCCCGGCGTTGGCTGGTCTCGGACGCATCGCCGCCGCGCTCTGGGCCGATGTGAACGGCGACGGCTGGCCCGATCTTATCGTCGCTGCCGAGTGGGCGCCGATCCGCGTGTTTCTGAATCATGCGGGCGACGCGCTCGCCGAAGCCCCCGGCGGAGCGGGCGTCGCCGCGCTCACCGGCTGGTGGCGCGCGCTCGCCGCCGCCGACCTCGATGGCGATGGCGACACCGATCTCATTGCCGGCAACGTCGGCCTCAACACGACCTACCACGCCACGCCCGACGCGCCGGCCCGGCTCTACTACGGCGACTTCGACGAATCCGGCACCAATCAGATTCTCGAGGCGTATTTCGAGGACGGGCGCCTCCTCCCACGCCGCAACTTCAGCGCCCTCGCCCGCGCGATGCCGACCCTGCGGCGACAGTTTCGCACGGCGGCGGCTTTTGGCCGCATGACACTCGACGAGATCTTTCCGATCGAAGGCGCGTTGATGCTGGAGGCGACGCAGCCCGCCTCGGGCATCCTGCTCAATGACGGCAACGGGCGCTTCACGTTTCGCGAACTCCCGCGCCTCGCGCAAGCCGCACCGGTGAACGCCATCGCTGCGCGCGACTTCGATGGCGACGGAAATGTGGACCTGCTGTTGCTCCAAAACGACCACAGTCCGCCCGCGGACATTCCGCCCTTCGACGGCGGACGCGGGCTTTTCCTGAGCGGCCGTGGCGATGCCACTTTCGTGTCGTGGCCGCCATCGCGCAGCGGCGTGGACCTCCTTGGCACGCACCCCGCGCTCGCGCTGGCGGACCTCGACGGTGATGGCAGGACGGAAATCGTCGTGGCAGATGCCCACGGCGCGTTGCGCATCCTCGCGGGCCGGCGGTAGCCGGAGGTTCTGCCGGCAATGCAAGCGGTCCGGCATCTCCAGCAGAAGCAGTCACGCCCGCCCGGAGTGTGCGACATCTGCAGCCAGACAATTACCGGCACTGATGGCGGCATTTGCCGACGGCGCAAAGAACGACGCCGAACGCAGAGATCAAGCGCATCGCCGAGAGCCTCCCGCACGACGCCGTGCAACTGGCGGCGCTTTACCAGCGGGTCTTGCTCCAGCAGGTGACGCTGACGCAGGCCGCCGCGTCGCTCCAATCCCCCGAACTGCGGCAACTGGCCTATGAAATGGCGGTCTGCGTCTGCGATGCCGACGGTGTTCAGACGGCCGCCGAGCAGGCCTTTCTGTCGGAGCTGCGCCGGGAATTGCAAATCGAGCCAGGGCAGGCAGCAGCGTTTGAACGATCAGCGGAGGCCCTCGCCGTTGAACCGCTGGCCGACGCTTCCCTGCCGCCCGCCGCTGCCCAAGCGTCCGCCGTGGACGGACAGGTGGACCAGATGGTGCTGAATTACGCCAATCTCAACGGCGCGCTGGAACTGCTCCCCGAGTCGCTGGCGACGATGGCCATCGTGCCGCTGCAAATGAAAATGGTTTATCGTGTCGGCAAAAGTTATGGCCACGAACTGGGGCGGGGCCACATCAAGGAACTGCTGGCAGCGGCGAGACTGGGGCTGATCTCGCAAGTTCTCGAGGGTTATGCACGCAAACTCCTCGGCGGACTACTCGGCAAGGTTGGCGGCGATCTGGTCAGGGGCGCGGGCAAGCAAATGGCCAGTTCGGCGATATCGTTCGCGACCACCTGGGCGCTGAGCCGACTGGCGAAGCAATACTACGCGGGCGGCCGGACGCTTTCGGCCCTCGGACTGCGGCAGCTTTTCGGCTCGCTCACCGAGCAGGCGCGCTCACTGCATTCGCGTTACGCCGGTGACATCCAACAAAAAGCCGGCTCGGTGAACATGAGCCAGTTGTTGCCGCCCATCCGCGGCCGATAGCAACCCCGATCAGGAGTCGCCGGGACCGCCGTCTGGAATCGCGCTGTCGCTGCTGTTCAACGGGCTCCGCTTCCCGACCCTGGGCATTGGGGCTACCGCTTTCTCGCAGCCCTCCTTCTGCTTCTTCGGGGGAAAGTGGTGGTAGGACCTGGATTCGAACCAGGGAAGGCGTTAGCCAGGAGATTTACAGTCTCCCCTCGTTGGCCACTTGAGTATCCTACCGAAAGAGGAACGCGGAAATTCTCGGCTCACTTCGCCGACGGCAAGGTTTTTTTACCACAACCTTGCCACCTTTTGAGCACCCCGTTTGCTCGACCCGGACATGCTCGATCTCCCCCGCGATCTCCTCGAGCAGTATCTCGACCGCGGCCTCTGGGCCGTGCTCTTCAGCACCGCCGGCTTCCTGCTCGCGTTCTTCCTCGTCGCCCGGCTGATGAGCGAAAAGCGCGCGCCGGCCAACACCTTCGCCTGGCTCCTCATCATCGTCCTGCTTCCCCACGTCGGCGTGCCGCTCTACCTGCTCCTCGGCGGGCGCAAACTCCGCCAGCTCGCCGAGCGCAAATCGCGCCTCCTCCCCGCGCTCCCCGCGCACGTGCGCTCACCCTCGCCGTTCGCCGCCACTCCGATCGCACACACCGTCATGGCCAGCGGTGCTGCCGGGCCCGTGGCCTGTAACCGCCTCCAACTCCTCACCACCGGCGAGGACGCCTTCCGCGCGCTCGAACGGGGCATCCGCTCCGCGCAACACGCCATCCACATCACGACCTTCATCCTCGGCCGCGACGACACCGGCCGTCGCATCGTCAAGCTCCTCGCCGAACGCGCCCGAGCCGGCGTCAAGGTGCGTCTCCTGCTCGACTCGATCGGCTGCATGTTCATCAGCCGCGAGTTCGTGTATCCGCTCAAACGCGCCGGCGGCGAGGTCGTCTGGTTCATGCCCGTCCTGCCTTTCACTTCGCGCGGCTCCGCCAACCTCCGTAATCACCGGAAAATCGCGGTCTTCGACCACTGCACCGCGATCGTCGGCGGGCATAATCTCGCCCGCGATTACATGGGCCCCACCGCGTTTCGAAAACGCTTCGCCGATTTCGGCGCCGTGATCGAGGGACCCGCCGCCGCGCTGCTGAACGAGGTGTTCATCGCCGACTGGTGCTTCGCCGGCCGGCAATCCGCGGACGCGCTCCATCGCGAAATCCCCGTCGATGCGATCACCGAACCGCGCGGCCACAGCGACCTGCAGGTCGTCGCCAGCGGACCCGATGTCCCCGGCGACCCGCTTTACGAGGGCATCCTCGCCATGATCCACGAGGCCGCGCACAGCCTCTGGGTGGTCACGCCGTATTTTCTCCCCGACGAGGTCCTGCTGCGCTCGCTCAAGGTCAAGGTCCACGCCGGCTGCGCCGTCACGCTGATCCTGCCCGCGCGCTCGAACCACCCGATCACCGACCTCGCCCGCCGTCACTATGTGCGCGAATTGAGGAAGGCCGGCGCTCGCGTGCTGCTCTACCAACCCGGGATGTTGCACAGCAAGGCAATGATCGTCGACGACCGCGTCGCGCTGATCGGCTCGGCCAATTTCGACCCTCGCAGCCTGTTCGTGAACTTCGAGGTCGGCGTGCTCGTGCACTCCAAGCCCGACGTAAAGGCCATCCAGCAGTGGGCCGAGTCGCTGCTTCCCTTCTGTCGCCCGCCGAAGGCGGAAAAAACGAAAAAGCGGCGGATCCTCGGCACGATCATGGAGGACGTCAGCCGCCTCCTCGCTCCGATGTTGT
Organism: Verrucomicrobiota bacterium; assembly: GCA_023430825.1. GTDB lineage: Bacteria > Verrucomicrobiota > Verrucomicrobiia > Opitutales > Opitutaceae > Opitutus. The sequence goes on from JAEYYL010000299.1 coordinate 19,345, forward strand.
GAGCGGAAACGCCGCTCGCCGGATGGTGGGGCGAACCGTCCTCGGTGAGCCGCAGCTCGGCGGGACGCCTCGCCCTACCAAGGCCGAAGCCGCCAACGGCGAACGGACGTCGCCGTCCGTTGCGCCCCATCGATAAACGCGGCCCGGGCTTACGCCGGAGCGCCGGCCATCTCCAGCAATGCCAGGGCCTGCGACACCTCGCGCCGGATCTCTGTCAACGCGCTCCGCAATTCCTCGATCTGCGCGTTCGCCCGCTCGGAATACTCCGCCTTCAACGCGCCGGCCTTCTCCGCGTAGTGTCCCGCCTTCTCCGCGTATTCATTTCTCAACGACGTCCAGCGCTCGCCGAGTTCGTGCAGCTTGGCATCCTTCGCGACGAGCAGTTCCCGCAGCCGCGCATTCACCGAGTTCGACGGGCACGCCAGCCGCGCATTCAGGCGTCGACGGGTGTCGGCCAACTGCGAGAGCAACACCTTCTCCTCCGGCACCCGGCGCAGCCCGCGCACCATGCCGAGTTTCTCCAGCGTCCAGATCGTCCATTTCGTCGGGTCCCACTGCCACCACTTCACGCCGTTGCGGTAGTCGTGCTGAAACTCGTGGTGATAGTTATGATAGCCTTCGCCGAAGGTGAAGATCGCCATGATCCAGCTGTCGCGCGCGCTGCAGCGGTCGGAGTAAGGCTGGCGGCCGATCGTGTGGCAGAGCGAGTTGATGAAAAACGTCATGTGCTGCACCGCCGTCACTCGCGCGACGCCGCCGAGCAGAAAGCCGCCGAGCGCGCCCATCCAGCCCGAGTGCAGGTAGCCCAGCGCCGCCGGCACGAGGAAACCGACGCCGATCGCCAGCGGCAGGTAATAACGATCCTGCCACATCACCAGCTTGTCCTTCCGCAGGTCCGCGACGTTGTCGAGCGGCGGCTCGGGATCGAGCTTGAACAAAATCCAGCCGATGTGCGCATACCAGAATCCCTTGCTGATATCGTAGGGATCGTCGTCGTGATCGACGTGCTTGTGGTGCCGGCGATGATCCGAAACCCACATCAACGCCGTGTTCTCGAACGCCGCCGCGCCGAACACCAGCGTCGCAAAGCGCACCGGCCAGCTGGCCTGAAACGCCACGTGCGCGAACAACCGGTGATAACCGAGCGTGATGCTCAGCCCGGTCGCGATGAAGAACGCGAAGAACAGCGTGATTTGAAACGCATCGACGCCGTTGAACCAAAGGTAGGCGGGAACCGCAGTGAGCGTCGTCACGGCGGTGCCGATCAAGAACGAACTGTTCGTCCAGTTGATGCGGGAACTCGGAATACGGAAGGGCATGCTGCCGACAGCGTGCGCCGAGACCTCGATTCGGCCAGCCCAATTTTCCGAAACCGCGGGGCAATCGACGCAAAGCCCGGTCGGGCGCTTCACCCGCCTTCCGGTGCAGGATTCCCCACTCCGCCCGGTCTCCGGATCCAGACGCTCAGGACTGCGTCAGCTTGAACTCCACCGACTCGCGCAACGCTTCCCAGCTCGCGTCGATGATGTTGTCGCTCACACCCACTGTCCCCCAGATACGCTGTCCGTCGCCGCTCTCGATCAGCACGCGCGTGCGCGAACCCGCGCCCGCATTGCTCTCGAGGATGCGCACCTTGTAATCGCGCAGCGTCATCTCCCGCAGTTGCGGATATGCCTTGTCCAACGCGAGCCGCAGCGCCTTGTCCAGCGCCCCGATCGGGCCGCTCTCCTCCGCGACCGTGTGCACCGTCTCGCCATTCACTGTCAGCTTCACCGTCGCCTCGGCCCACAATTCCTCGCCGTGCCGCTCGATGATGACGCGGTAGGTCTCCACCTCGAAAAACGATTTCCGCTGCTTCAGCCATTTCGCGACGAGCAACTTGAACGACGCATCCGCGGCCTCGTATTCGTAGCCGCGAAACTCCCGGTCCTTCAGCTCCTCCACGAGCCCCTTCATCTCCGGGTTTTTGTCGTCGAGTTCGAGGCCCATCTCGCGCGCCTTCAATGCCAGGCTGCTGCGTCCCGCCATGTCCGACACCAGCACGCGCGTGCGATTGCCGACCAGCGCCGGATCGATGTGCTCGTAGCTGCGCGCGACCTTCTGCGCCGCGTTCGCATGCAGGCCGCCCTTGTGCGCGAACGCCGAATGGCCGATGAACGGCGCCTTCGGGTCCGGCCGCAGGTTCGCCAGCTCGTCGAAGAACAACGAGAGGTCGCGAATCTGCGCGAGATGCGGCGAACAATGCGCCGTGCGGCCCATCTTCAAAAACAGGTTCGGCAACACCGTCACCAGATTCGCATTCCCCACGCGCTCGCCGTAGCCGTTGATCGTGCCCTGCACGAGCGTCGCCCCCGCATCGATCCCGGCCAGCGTCACCGCCACGCCGAGTCCGCTGTCGTTGTGACAATGCACGCCGATCTTGTCGCCGCCGAAGCGCGCCACCGCCGCCGCCGCGATCCGCGTCACCTCCGGCACGAGTTTGCCGCCGTTCGTCTCGCACAGCGTCAGGTTGCTCGCGCCCCCGCGCGCCGCCGCCTCGAGCGTGCGCAACGCATAATCGGAGTTGTCCAGGTAACCGTCGAAAAAGTGCTCGGCGTCATAGATGACTTCGCGGCCCTGCGACACCAGGTAGCGCACACTGTCCTCGATCATGGCGAGATTCTCCTCCGGCGTCGTGCGCAGGATCTCGTGCACGTGCATCAGCCAGGTTTTTCCCACGATCGTCAGCACCGGCATCTCACTCTCGAGCAGCGTGCGCAGCTGCGCGTCCTCCTCCGGCTTCGTGTTCGCGCGGCGCGTCGCACCGAACGCCGCCAGCTTTGCGTGCTTCAGCTTCAGTTTCTTCGCCTCGGCGAAAAACGAAATGTCGCGCGGGTTCGATCCGGGAAAACCGCCCTCGATATAGTCCACGCCGAACTGATCCAGCTTCTGCGCAATGAGCAGCTTGTCGGTCACGGAAAAGCTGATGCCTTCACCCTGCGTGCCATCGCGCAGCGTGGTGTCGTAGATCTTGACGGCGTTACTCATGGGGAGGTGCGAGATTTGCGCCCCCCTTCCCCGCTGGCAAGGGAGCTTTTCGGCCCGGGCAACGCGGGGTTAAGCCCCGACGCTCCACAGCTCGGAGACAGGCAATCCCCTGCCTCCGTGTGACCCGCGGCGCGAGCAGCGGGACCACGCACTGAATCGCCTGCAAGCAGGCGCCTGCCCCCGAATCCCTCTGCCCGCGCACGTCTGCAGGCTCACACCGCGTGCGCCTCGATGAACGCCCGGATCGCCGCCGCGTCCGCCTTCACGCGATGCTTCACCACCGGACGCGCCTTCAACGCCTCCAGGCTCGGATGTGTCGGTTCCACGCCGATCGCGGCCTGGATCGTCTCCGGAAACTTCGCGGGACTCGCCGTCGACAGCACGATGTTCACGCGCTCCGGATCGTGCTCCTGGAACGCGCACGCCGTGTGCGGATCGACCACGTAACCAAACTCCCGATACACGCGCCGGATGATCCCGGGGATCTCCGCGTCCGTGCAGCGCGACGCCGAAAACGTCGCCCGGTCGAAGTCCTCGAACCGATACTGCCCCGTCGTCTTGAACGCCTGCATCACTTCGCGCACGCGCGCCGCATCGCGGCCCACGCTGTAATAGAGGAACCGCTCGAAGTTCGACGCCACCTGGATGTCCATCGACGGCGCCAGGCTCGGCTGCACGTCGCTCACCCGATATTCGCCCGTGGTGAACAGCCGGTGCAGGATGTCGTTCTGGTTCGTCGCCACCTTGAAGCCCCGAATCGGCACGCCCATCTGCTGCAGCAGCCAGCCCGCCAGCACATTGCCGAAATTGCCCGTCGGCACCACGAATTCCACGTTGTCGCGATCGCTCTCCGGCATCCGCAGCCACGCGTAAAGGTAGTAAACGCACTGGGCCAGCACGCGCGCGAGGTTGATCGAGTTCACCGCCGACAACCGGTGTTTCAGGCGAAACGGCTGGTCGCCGAAGATTTCCTTCAACGCCGCCTGCGCATCGTCGAACGATCCGTCGATCGCGAGCGCGAACACGTTGTCCGCGCCGGTGCACGCCATCTGCCGCTCCTGCAGCGGCGACACGCGTCCGTCGGGATAAAGGATGAAGATCGCGGTGCCCGGCTTGCCGAGCAGCCCGTGGATCGCCGCCGCGCCCGTATCGCCCGACGTCGCGCCGAGCACGTTGATCGTCTCGCTGCGCCGCGCGCACTGGTGTTCGTAGAGATTGCCCAGCACCTGCAGCGCGAAGTCCTTGAACGCGAGCGTCGGCCCGTGCCACAGCTCCATCACGTGGAGCTTCGGGCCGAGCTGCTTCAGCGGCGCGATCTCCGGATGCGAGAACGTCGTGTAGGACTGGTCGACAATCCCCTTCAGCACCGCCGGCTCGATGTCCGTCGCGAACACCCGCATGAACTCGTAGCACAGCTCCGCGTAGCCGAGGCCCGCGAACCGCGCCAGATCGCGCGAAAAATCCGGCAGCGTCTCGGGGAGGAAGAGTCCGCCATCGGGCGCAAGTCCGGTGGCGACCGCCTCGGAAAAACGCACCGGCTGGGTCTGACCGCGAGTGGAGAGGAAGCGCATATTTGAAAAGACACCAGAAGCCAGAGGCCGGAGGCCAGCGTCGCTTCTGCCTGCCGTCCTCAGGCGTTATCCAACCCGAACGCCGCGTGTGCCACCCGCGCTGCTTCGTCCGCCTTGTCCTTCGCGATCACGACCGAGATCTTGATCTCCGACGTGCTGATCAACTCGAGGTTGATATCCTTCTCCGCCAGCGCGGAGAACAGCGTCGCCGCCACCCCGCTGTGCGTGCGCATGCCGACACCCACGACCGACAGCTTTGCAATGTTCTCCTCGACGCGCACATCGCCCCCGATCTCCTTGAGCACCGGCTCGAGCGCTTTGAGGGTCCTCGCCGTCTCGGTCTGCGGCACGGTGAAGGTGAGGTTCGCGATCCCCTGCCGGCCGACGTTCTGCACGATCATATCGACGTTCACGTGCGCCGCCGCGAGGGAGTTGAACACGCGCGCCGCCGAGCCAGGCTTGTCGACGATATTGCTCACGAGAACCTTGGCCTGGTCCTTGTCGACGGCCACGCCGCGGACCACGACTTTTTCCATGTAGGCGACTTCCTGTTTCACGATTGTTCCTGGGTTGTTGTTAAAGGAGGAGCGGACTTCGAAAACCACGTTGTATTTCGCCGCGAACTCGACCGAGCGCGACTGCATGACCTTGCTGCCGAGCGACGCGAGCTCGAGCATCTCGTCGTAGCTGATTTCGGCCAGTTTCTTCGCCGTCTTCACCACGCGCGGATCGGCCGTGTAAACGCCGTCGACGTCCGTATAGATCTCGCACTTGTCCGCCTTGATCGCCGCCGCGAGCGCGATCGCCGTCAGGTCGGAGCCGCCGCGGCCGAGCGTCGTCGTCTGGCCGACATCGTTGATGCCTTGAAACCCGGCGACGATGATGACTTTGCCGGCCTCGAGGTCCTTCTCCAGCGCCCGGGCGTTGATCGTCTTGATCTTCGCCTTCGTATGCACCGTGTCGGTGAAGATCCCCGCTTGCGCTCCGGTGTAGCTCACCGCTTCCACGCCGAGGCCGTGCAGCGCCATCGCCGTCAACGCGATCGTCTCCTGCTCGCCGATCGAGAGCAGCTGGTCCATCTCCCGCTCGCTCGGCGCACCGCCGCCGCACACGGCCTTCGCGCGTGCGATGAGCTCGTTCGTCACGCCGGCCCGGGCCGAGACGACGACGACGACTTCGTTGCCTGCGTCGCGGACCGCTTTGATCCGCGAGGCGACATTCTTGATGCGATCGACGTCACCGACCGAGGTGCCGCCATACTTTTGAACGATGCGTGCCATCGAGTTGAGAGTTGAGAGAGGGGGATTGAGAGTTGAGAAGCAGCGGCGCAGCGAGGGGCGAGGAGCGAAGTTCAGGGGCAGCCCCTCAACTCCGGACGCTCAGCTCTCTGCTATTCCTTGAAGTCGGCGATGCGCAGCAGCACGGGCGCACTGAGCACGACCGGCAGTTTCCTCAGCCGGGCGATCGTCGCCTGGATCGCGCGCTCGTTGCTGTCATGCGTGGTCAACACCAGCGAGGCCACATCCGGCCGGTCCGTCGCAGTCTGGATCACGCTCGCGATGCTGACGTGCTGATCCGCCATCGCCGTCGCCACACGCGCGAGCACGCCCGGGCGATCCTTCACCGTCAGCCGCAGATAGTAGCGACCGTGAATCCGCTCGGGCGGCGCGAGGCGACAGCGGCCGCCGATCTGGGTGGCGGCCGGCTCCCTGCGCGCGGTGACGAACGCCCGCCGGTCGTTCTTGAGCAACTCGACCGCGCCCACGATGTCGCTGATCACCGCGCTCGAGGTCGCGTCCTGTCCCGCGCCGCGTCCGATATAGAGCGTCGTGCCGACGACATCGCCCTGCACGGAGACGGCATTGAACACGCCGTTCACGTTGGCGACCACGTGGCTCTTCGGCAGCAGCGTCGGATGCACGCGCACGCTCAGTTCGTCCTGGGCGAAGTCGCGCGCGATCACCGCGAGCAGCTTGATGCCGTAGCCAAACGTCTTCGCATGATGAAAATCGTCGGGCGTTAACCGGTCGATGCCCTCGACGATCATCTTTTCGGTCGGCACCCAGACGCCGTGGGCCAGGTGGGCCAGCACCGCCGCCTTGTGCGCAGCGTCCCAGCCACCCACGTCGAGCGATTCGTCCGCCTCGGCGTAGCCGAGCCGCTTCGCTTCGGCGAGCACCGCGGCATACGGCGTATCGCTCTCCGCCATTTGCGTGAGGATATAGTTACACGTGCCGTTGAGGATGCCGTAAATCAGCGGAAACCGATTCGCGACCAGCCCCTCGCGCAGCGCCTTGATGATCGGGATGCCGCCGGCGACGCTCGCCTCGAAGAGGAAATGCCCGCCGTGCTTCCGCGCCATCTCGAAAATCTCCGCCCCGTGCGCGCAGATCAGCGCCTTGTTCGCCGAGACGACGACTTTGCCCATCGCGAGCGCGGCAAGCGTCACGTTCCGCGCCATGTCGGTGCCGCCGATCAACTCGCACACGATGTCGATCGACGGATCGGCCGCGATCGCGATCGGATCGTCGGTGAGCTTGCTCGCGGGCAGCTTCACCCCGCGCTTCTTGCGCCGGTCTCGCACCGAAGCCCGGGCGAGCTCCAGCCGCACGCCGAGCCGCGACTCGAGTTCGGCGCGCGAGCGTTCGAGATGTTTCCACACGCCCTGGCCGACCGTGCCAAAACCACAGATGCCGATGCGAATGACTGCGGGATCGTTCATGATTGTGCGTCGGCTTTCGTCTTGCCGAATTTGTTCTCGGTGCCGTTGACCAGCCGCACGATGTTCGAGCGGTGGCGCAGGATGACGAACGCCGCGACCACCGACGCGAGGCCGACGAGCAAGCCACCGAGCGAAAGCGAAAGCGCCGCGACCACGAGCGCGATCGCCGAAGCGATCGACGCCAGCGACACGTAGCCGCTGCCGTAAAACACCGCGAGCCACGCGAGCCCGGCGATCGCCGTCGCCAGCGGCATCAGAATCAACAGTCCGCCGAGCGACGTCGCTACGCCCTTGCCCCCGCGGAATTTGGTGAAGCATGAAAAGCTGTGTCCCAGCAGCGCGGCCACCAGACCGACCACGCCGAGCTGCACCCAGCCGTCGCCCTCGACTCGCCCGGTGCTCACGAGCGCCGACTCGTCGACGACCAACGTGACGCTCGCCGTCGTATAACTCAGCAACGCCCACGACGACGCCACCACGCCTTTGAGCACGTCGAGCGCGAACACAAGATTGCCCGGCCCCTTGCCGAGCACCCGGCGGACATTGGTCGCGCCGGGATTCTTGCTGCCCACCTCGAAGATGTTCACGCCCTTCGCCCGCGCGACGAAATACCCGAAGGGCAGCGAGCCCAACAGGTATCCGAAGACAGCGGCGACGGCGAGCGGCAGCAGCATGATGGCAGCGAAACGCGTTATTCCCGGCGCACTGCAGTCGACAATCGAAAACAGCCGCGCGGCCTCATAGCTGCACGAACTTCGCCTGCTTGATCGCAGCGTGGCCCTTGATGACCTTGCGCGCGGACTCGCTCGGCTCGGTGTCGACGCGCACGACCATGTAGGCTGTGCCGCCCGGCGTGATCCGGCTCAGCGACATGTCGGCGATGTTCACCTTGTCCTGGCCGAGAATCGTGCCGACCTCGCCCACCATGCCCGGCTGGTCGAGATTCTCCAAAACAAGCAGCTTGCCCTCCGCGGCGACCTCGACCTCGCGGCCGTTGATGCCGACGATGCGCGGCTGGTTCGCTTTTCCAATCAGCGTGCCCGCCGCGGAAAACACGTCGCCGTTCGGCGCCACCGCTTCAACCTGGATCAACTCCGTGTAACCCGAATCCGCATTCGACTTCACCACCTCGGCCTTGATGCCGAGACGGTCGAGCAGCACCGGTGCGTTCACGAAATTCACTTCCTCGCCGCTGATGCGACGCAGGAAACCGCGCTCGATGCCGCGCGTGATGGCGTTGGCGTCGAGGTCGACGACCTTGCCCCAATAGGTGATCTTGAGCGACGCGATCTGCTGGGGCGCGATCTGCTGCACGAGCGTGCCGAGCTTCGCGCCGAGATCGAGATACGGCCCGAGAACTTTGACGGTCGCCGCGTCGAGCGAGGGCACGTTCACCGCGTTGCTGATCACACCGCCGTTCAACACGCCGGCGATCTGCTCCGCGATCTCGATGCCGACCGACTCCTGCGCCTCCGCCGTCGACGCACCGAGGTGGGGCGTCAGCACGACATTCGGCAGCGAACGCAGCTCGCTGTCCTTCGCGAGCGGCTCGTCCTCGAACACGTCGAGACCGGCGGCGGCGACCTTGCCGGATTTCAGCGCCGCGATCAGAGCGCTTTCCTTGATGATCCCGCCCCGCGCGCAATTGAAGATCCGCAGGCCCTTCTTGCACTTCTCGAACGCCGCTTCGTCGATCATGTAGTGCGTGTCGTCGGTCAACGGCATGTGCACCGTGATGTAGTCCGATTGCGCGAGGAGTTCATCGAGCGTCACCGACTCGATCTGCATCGCCTTCGCGCGGCTCGGCGCGAGATACGGATCGTAAGCCAGCACGCGCATGCCGAACGCCTGCGCCCGCTTCGCCACTTCGGAGCCGATGCGGCCAAGGCCGACAATGCCGAGCGTTTTGCGAAACAGCTCGATGCCCGAGAAGCTCTTGCGATCCCACTGGCCGGCCTTCATCGACGCCGCGGCCTGGGGCACCGGACGCGCCCCGCAAAGCAGGTGCGTAAAGGTCAACTCCGCTGTCGCGATCGTGTTGCCCGACGGGGTGTTCATCACGATCACACCCCGCTCCGTCGCCGCTTCCACGTCGACGTTGTCCACGCCCACGCCCGCGCGACCGACGACCTTCAGCAACGGCGCCGCCGCCATCACCTGCGCCGTGATCTTCGTTTCCGAGCGCACCGCGATCGCGTGCACGTCCTTCACCAGCTCGAGAACCTTCTCCGGAGAGGAGCCGTAGGCCTCGATCACTTCGATGCCCGGCTGCTGACGCAGGTAGGCGACTCCTTTGGGTGAGATCTTATCGGCAACGAGGACTTTCATGGGACAAAAATGCTTCCGAAGGAAATCTCCCGGGAAGCCTCTAGCAAGGAAAAGGTTTCACCGATGACCGCGCCTGAAACGCCCTTGCTCACGCCGCGTCGTCGTCTTTCGCTCGCGCATGACCCTGCTCCCGTTGCTTCGCCTCAGCGCCGCCTTTGCGGCCTCCCTCATTTGCGCCGCGTTTGCGTCCGCCGCGCCCGAACGTTGGGCGCCGAACACCGACAAGTTCACCCAATCCGACGCCGCCAATCCGCCCGCTCCCGGCGGCGTCGTCTTCATCGGCAGCTCCTCGATTGTCGGCTGGAAAAGCCTCGCAAAAGACTTTCCCGGTATCGCCACCATCAACCGCGGCTTCGGCGGCTCCCAGCTCGAAGACAGCGTGCTCTACGCCGACCGGATCGTCATCCCCTACGCACCGCGCATCGTCGTCCTCTATGCCGGCGACAACGATATCGCCTCCGGCAAGTCCCCCGAAACCGTCGCCGCCGACTTCCGCGCCTTTCGCGAAAAGATCCACGCCGCGCTCCCCGATACACGCGTCCTCTATCTTTCCATCAAACTGAGCCCCTCGCGCGCGAAGTTCAAAGACGCGATGAATCGCGCCAACGAACTCATCGCCGCCGATTGCGCCGCCGCCAAAAACTGCGGCTTCGTCGACGTCAACAAACCCCTGCTCGACAAGGCCGGCGACCCGCGCCCCGAATTCTTCCGCCAGGACCAGCTCCACCTCCTGCCCTGGACCTACGAGCTCTGGGCCGAAGCGCTCGCTCCGCACCTCGCGGAAAAGCCCAAATCATGACCGCCGCCGCCGCCCGGCTCGTCCGGCAGATCGAATTCATCGCCGAGTGCGACAAGCTGAAGGAAATCTTCCGGCAGACGGTCAACACCCAGAGCCGCCGCGCCGAGAACGACGCCGAGCACTCGTGGCATCTCTGCCTCTGCGTGATCGTGCTCGCCGAGCACGCCAATGCGCCCGCGCTCGACGTGCTGCGTGTATTGAAGATGGTGATACTGCACGACCTCGTCGAGATCGACGCCGGCGACACCTTCGCCTACGACGTCGCCGCGATGGCTGGCCAGCACGAACGCGAGGCCATCGCCGCCGAGCGCATCTTCGGTCTCCTGCCGCCCGATCAGGCGTCGGAATTTCGCGCGCTGTGGGACGAGTTCGAGGAAAAGAAAACGCCCGAAGCGAAGTTCGCGACCGCCGTCGACCGCTTCCAGCCGATGCTGCTCAATTGTCGGACCCAGGGCGCCGCGTGGAACCGCCACGGCGTCACGCACGACCGCGTGGTCGCGCGCAACCGCCATGTCGCCGAAGGCAGCGCCGAACTCTGGCGCTACGTCGAACAGATGCTGAACGACGTCGTCGCCGCCGGCCACCTGCCGGCGAAATAACACGCGTCTGAAGGTGGAACCCGACGTCGTCCTCGTCGGGTTGTTCGGCGAGCGAGCGCCGCTCAGCCCGATGAGGACATCGGGCTCCACCGCTGATCGTTTCCCCCTCAGCTCAAATCCCGGATCGACCCGAACTCCGGATCGAACAGCCGTCGATACGTGCGCACGATTCCGCCGTCCGTCAGCCCCGCGAGATAGTCGCAGATCTGCCGCGCCTTCCCCGCGCGCGTGCTTTCCGCCTCGACCAGCTTTCCGACGCGCGTCGGCAAAATCGCGATCACGCGCGGGCCGCGATCCACGTAGTTGCGCCACGCCGACTCCCACAAATCGAACAACACCCGCCGCGCCTTGTGCTCGATCTGCTGCAGTTGCGGGCTCTCGAAAATGATGTCGTTGGCCATCTTCTTGAAAAACAGCGCCTCGTCCTGCGCCTCCGACGCCACCACGAGTTCGAAGCGGTAGCGATTCGTTTTCTCCGCCATGAAGTTGTCGCGCTGCCGCAGCCGGCACGCCGTGATGAATGCGCCGATCTTTTGGGAGAAAACGCCCTCGAGCCGGTCCGAACGCACCGCGTCGAATACCTCGTCGAGCCAGCGCTGCCGCAGCGCGTCGATCGCCTCTCCGGCGGCCCAGCTCTCGATTTTCTCCTGCGTGAGGAAACCGGCCTTCACCCCGTCGACGATGTCGTTGAGCGAATACGCCGCATCGTCCGCCCAGTCCATGATCTGGCACTCGATGCTCTTGAACGTATTCAATTTTTCACCACCGCGCAGCGCCCGCGGGATCTTCGCACCGCCAAACACGAACCGCCGCTCCGCCTCCTGCGCGTCGTAGAGAAAATGATTCGCCGGCGGCTGCGGAAACTCCGTGAACAGCACCTTGTATTTCAACACGCCGTCGAGCAGCGCGCGCGTCGGCTGCATCCCGCGCACCGTCGTCTCGTTCTGGATCATCGTCTCGGTGAGCAGCCGCAGCGTCTGCGCGTTCCCCTCGAAACCGCCCCACTTCACCATCAACTCCTGCAACGTCCGCTCGCCCGAATGCCCAAACGGCGGATGCCCGAGATCGTGCGCGAGACACACGCCTTCGACCAGATCGCCGTCGATGAAAAAATCCGGCTTCAACAATCCGCCGCGCGTCTGCAGATAGTGACAGATCGAGCGCCCGATCTGCGCGACTTCCATCGAGTGCGTCAGCCGTGTCCGATAAAAATCATACTCGCCCGAGAGAAACACCTGCGTCTTCGACTGCAGCTTCCGAAACGCCTGCGCGTGGATGATCCGATCGCGGTCGATTTGAAACGGACTGCGGTAATCCGCGCGCCGCTCGCCGCGGTAGGTTTCGACGTCGAAGGCGTTGTAGAAACGGTTCGCCATGGTTTCGTTTGGACACGACAGCCAAGCCCCGCACGATGCAAACCCTTATGCAGCGCGTCACGTTCGACACCGCCCTCGGCCGCTGCGCCGTGCGCTGGCGCGATGGATTGCTCACCGGTTTCGAACTGCCCGAAGCCGCCGCCGCCATCACCGACTGCGCCACTCCGCCCCCTGAGATCGTCGCTGTGATGGAACGCGTGCGTCGTCACCTCGCCGGTCGCTACGAGGATTTCTCCGATCTCGCTTACGATTTCTCCGCCGTCCCGGATTTCCAGGCGGCCGTGTTGCGCGCCACCCTCGACGTCAAACCCGGCCAGACACGCAGCTACGGTGAGATCGCCGCCGCGATCGGTCAGCCGCCCGCCGTGAGCCGCGCCGTCGGCGCCGCGCTCGGAGCGAACCGCTGGCCGCTGCTGATTCCCTGCCATCGCATCATCGCCGCCAACGGCCGCATGACCGGTTTTTCGGGCCCGGGCGGCGTGCGCGCGAAGACCCGTCTGCTCGCCCTCGAAGGTGCGCAGCTGTTGTCCGAGTAGCCGATCTCTCATCTCGCGCCAACGAGCTGGAGCCGCGGCGCCCCTTTTCTCCGAGTAGAAAAGCGTAGTCGGCTGTGGCTTGAGGTAGGAGCCTGCTTGCAGGCGATTGCGTGCATGGAATGCCGGCGAGGCGTTGTATCGCCTGCCAGCAGGCTCCTACC
>JAEYYL010000306.1 GCA_023430825.1 Verrucomicrobiota bacterium
AGATCGTGATCGGGCAGCTTCGCGGTGAGTTGCGGGGCGCGTTCGCTTTTCGCGCCGCGGGCGACGATCGCGGCGTAGGTGGCGGGCAGATCGTCGACTTTGAAATAGAGCGTGGAATTTTTGCCGATCTCGCCGTGGCCCTGGGGCGTGCTGAGCATGAGGCGGATCGAGCCGGCGGCGAGGAAGGCCAGGTTGGGACCGGCGGCGAAGAGGAAGCGGAGGCCGAGAACGTCGCGGTAGAACACGGTGGCTTTGGCGACGTCGCTGACCGTGATCGCGATCTGGCCGAGGTTCATAGGAAGCTCCAAGCACCAACATCCAAGCTCCAGTGAATGTTCAAATCCCAAATTCCAATGATCGTCGGTCTTTGGGACTTTTTTGGAGCTTGGTCCTTGGTGCTTGGAGCTTCCCTGCCGCGCGTTGAGAGCCGAAACGCGGGAGCACGCTACAAGCGCGGCTGGTTGAGTCGCCGTCGATTCTCACGACCTGCGCTTGCTGAACGGGAGCTCGCCGCGAGCGAGCGAGGCTATGGCGAAAACGGTCAAGAAAAGCTCCAAGCTCCAGTGAGTATCCAGCCCCCAAAGCTCCAATTAAGGCTTTGAAGTTGGATGATTCTTTGGAGCTTGGTCCTTGGTGCTTGGAGCTTCCCTGCCGCGCGTTAAGAGCCGAAACGCGGGAGCACGCTACAAGCGCGGCAGGGTGAGTCCTCCGTCGATCATCACGACTTGACCGGTGCTGTAGGGAAGGTCGCCGCGCGCGAGCGAGGCGACGGCACGGCCGACGTCGTCGGGGAAACCCCAGCGCGGTTGAACACAGAGCCCCTCGGCGATGAGCTTGTCGTATTTGGCGGTCACGCCGGACGTCATGTCGGTTTTGATCACGCCCGGACGCACTTCGTAAACGGGAATACCATCGGGGCCGAGTCGGACGGCGAAGAGCTGCGTGAGCATGCTGAGGCCGGCTTTCGCGATGCAGTATTCGCCGCGGTTGATGCTGATGACGGTCGCGGAGATCGACGTGATGTTGACGATCGCGGCGTTGAACGTGGGGTCGGCTTGTTTCGCGGCGACCATGTCGCGGGCGACGGCCTGCGTGAGGAAGAAGACGCCCTTCAGGTTCGTGTCGACGACGTGGTCGTAACTTTCTTCGGACGTATCCAATAGGTCAGCACGCACCTTCGGGGCGACGCCGGCGTTGTTGACCAGCAAGTTGAGAGCTGAGGGTTGGGAGCTGAGAGTCGAACCGGCGGCGATGAAGGCGCGGGTGGCTTCGAGGATGGCGGCGCGGCCTTCGGCGGAGCCGACATCGCCGCGCGCGTAGCCGACGCGGACGCCGTGCGCGCGGAGTTGGGCGAGGGGTTCGGCGACGGCGTCTTCGGGACGCACGCCATTGATGACGAGGTCCCATTTTTCGGCGGCGAGTTTTTCGGCGATGCCGAAGCCGATGCCGCGGGAGCCGCCGGTCACGAGCGCTACTTTTTTCATAGGGATGAGATTGGTTCTTTCGTGAAAGCTCCAAGCTCCAAGCACCAAGCTCCAGTGAAGCACCAATCTTCAAACTTCGAATTGGAGCTTGGAGTTTGAGGATTCATTGGAGCTTGGATGTTGGAATTTGGAGCTTCCCGTCAGCCGGGTTCAGAGCTTCGGCACGTCGACCCACGCGCGCTTCGCCCAACTGGCCAGTCCGAGTTCGGCGAGTTGGACGCCCTTCGCGCCTTCGCGGAGCGACCAAGGAAACGGCGAGTCGGTGACGACGTGTTTTAGGAAGAGCTCCCACTGCACCTTGAACGCGTTGTCGTAAACGCCCTGGTCGGGCACGCGCGTCCAGCCGTCGAAATATTTGATCGGGCTGTCGACGTCGGGATTCCACACGCAGCGCGGGGTGGCGGAAAGGTGTTGCGCGGTGCAGTCGCGCAGGCCGGCGACAGCGGAACCGTGTGTGCCGTCAACTTGGAGCGTGAGGAGATCGTCGCGGCGGACGCGGACGTCCCACGAGGAGTTGAAGTGGCAGATCACGCCGTTGGTGAGTTCGAACGTGGCGTAGGCCGAGTCGTCGGCGGTGCATTTGTAGGGTTTGCCGGCTTCGTCCCAGCGCGTGGGGATGTGCGTGGCGCCGAGGCAGGTGAGCGACTTCACGTCGCCGAAGAGATTCTGGATCACATACTGCCAGTGGCAGAGCATATCGACGATGATGCCGCCGTCGTCTTCCTTGCGGTAGTTCCAGGATGGACGCTGGAGTTTTTCGTGTTCGCCGGTGAAGACCCAGTAGCCGAACTCGCCGCGGACGGAGAGGATTTGGCCGAAGAATCCGGTATCGATGAGGTATTTGAGTTTCAGGAGACCGGGCAGCCAGAGCTTGTCCTGCACGACGCCGTTTTTCAGGCCGGCGGCGGTGACCTCGTTGGCGAGCGCGAGGGCTTCGGTGGATGTGGTCGCGGTGGGTTTCTCGCAGTAAATGTGTTTCTTCGCGGCGATGGCCTTGCGGACGCCGATCGGACGTTGGCCGGTGAGCGTGGCGTCGAAGTAGATCTGGTTGGCCGGGTTCGCGAGTTCCGCATCGAGGTTCGTGGAGACGCGCGAGACCCCGGTGCGCGCGGCAAGGGCGCGGAGTTTGTCCTCGCTACGACCGACGAGAACCGGATCGGGCATGATCACTTCGTGGTCGGAGAGCTTCACTCCGCCTTGATCGATGATCGCCTTGATCGAGCGGATGAGATGCTGGTTGGTGCCCATGCGTCCCGTGACGCCGTTCATGATGATGCCGATTTTGTGAGTTTTCATTTCGATGGAAGATGAAGGTTAAGCGCTGAACGAAAACGGAAGCGGAGTTGTTACACAGAGGTCACAGAGGAGGCACAGAGGTCACGGAGAGAAGCTCGAGGGCCTTGCTCTGTGCTCTCTGTGAACACCTCCGTGTTCTCTGTGTAATGGATCGAAAGGATTGGTTTCAGACGTGAGCGCGGTAGGCGGTGACGATGTCGGAGAGGAATTCGTCCTGATCGCGGGCCCAGTGGCGGTTGGAAAACACTTCGACTTCGTTCCAGCCGGTGAAACCGGTGGCTTCGACCCAGGAGCGGATCTGGCGCAGCGGAATGCAACCTTCGCCCATCAGGCCGCGGTCGAGCAAGAGATCGGTGGTCGGCGTGCGCCAATCGCACACGTGATAGGCGAAGAGTTTTTTCAACCGGCCGCAGCGGGCGATTTCCTGTTCGAGCGCGGGGTCCCACCAGAGGTGATACACGTCGACGGCGACGCCGACGTAAGGCGAGTCGAGTTGCTCAGCCATGTCGTTGGCCTGGCCGAGCGTGTTCACGGCCGAGCGGCTGTCGGCATACATCGGGTGCAGCGGCTCGATGGCGAGTTTGACGTTGGCGGCGGCGCATTCCGGGAGGAGCGCGGCGATGCCGTCGCTGATTTGCTTGCGCGCCTCGATGAGCGGGAGACCCGGGACAGCGCCACAGACGAGCACGACATGCGGCGCGCCGAGCGCGTGAGCCTCGGCGATGGCGCGGCGGTTGTCGTCGAGGGCTTTTGTCCGGCCTTCGGCGGTGGTCGCGGGGAAGAAACCACCGCGGCAGAGCGAGACGACGCTGAGACCATGATCGCGGAGGAGCGCGCCGGTCTTCGCGATGTCACGACCGTCGAGCGCGTCACGCCAGACGGTGATGCCCTTCACGCCGGCGGCGGCGTAGCGCGGCGCGGCGGTTTCGATCGGCCACGGTTTGGTCGTGATCGTGTGGACGCAGAGGCGGGAAAGTGAGGCTGACGGGTTCATGGGGAGAAAAGCTCCAAGCTCCAAGATCCAAGCTCCAGTGAAGCTCCAATCTTCAATGGCCGGAAATGGTGGTTGGGTGTTTGGAAATTCTCTGGAGCTTGGAGGTTGGTGCTTGGAGCTTTCGCCGCGAAGCGGCGATTAGCGTCGCGGCAGGCAGCCGAAGAAGGTGAGGTAGGGTTGGTCGCGAATGATGCGCTGGAGATAAAGCGCGGCTTCGCGAATGTGATAATCGCCCCACATCGACGACTCGCCGCAGGGGACTTTGCGGCCGGGCGGGATGTAGTCCCAGTTGTTGGGGCGATGATAGACGGAGTGGAGCAGGAGGCCCTGGTGATCCGACGCGGTGGAGAGATACGGCTCGGCGAGGAGCGTGCGCATCGTCGTAAGGCCGGCCTGCCAGTAGCGGCGGCCGTCGGGTGTATCCACGCCAAGAATACGTCCGAGACGGAGAAGGCCCTGCGCGCCGATGGCGGCAGCGGAGCTGTCGACGGGTTCGTGGTCGTTGAACGGCTCGGCGGGGCGGGCGCGCCAGTCGCCGAGTTGCGCGAGGTGGGGGGCGCCGCCGTCCCAATACGGGATGCCGTCGAGCGCGGTGTTGGTGATGAACCAGTCGCAGGTGGCGGTGGCGGCCTCGAGCATGAGCGTGCGCCAGCGTTCGCGGCCGCCGAGCGGCGTGAGTTGCGCGTCGGAGAGCGCGGCGAGAAACTCGAGTTCCTCCGCGAAGCCGACCATCGCCCACGCGAGGCCGCGGGTCCAGGTGGTGAAACCGGAATAGCCCTGCTGCGAATTCGGGCAGCGGTAGCGGCCGTCGTTGGGATTGAAGACGCTTTCGTGCGCGGTGCGTCCGCGTTCGTCGTAGCTGTCGCGGCCCTTGCCGTAGTAGATCGCGTATTTCGCGGTGGCCTCGGCGTGCTGGAGGGCGCGTTCGAGCAGGCTGATCGGCGCGTCGTTTTCGCCCATGAGGCGGTGGCCGAGCGCGTGGGCGACAAGCACGATCCGGCAGGAGCGGATCGTATCCACAAAAAGACTATGCGGGCCGTTGAAGGAGTAGATGTAGCCGCCGCCGCCGTGGATGGGCGACCAGCGGGAAGCCTGGACGGCGCCGGAGATTTTCAGCGCGAGTTCGCAGAAATCGAGGCGGGCCTGGTCGGTCGCGAGGCGGCCTTCGCGCAGGAGGCGGAGCCAGTTACCGTAGGTCGAGAGATTGTTGAAGCCGTGGTCGTGGACGCCGATGTGGCTGACGTGCGACGCCATGCGGGCGACCGTCTGCTGTTCGGCGATGCCGGCGAAGCGGCGCTCGTTGGTGGCGTCGAACTGGAGAAACGCGGAGCCGTAGTGGAAGCCCTCGGTCCACTCGGTCCAGCCGCGCGTGGTGTATTTGCCCGCGGCGGTGAAGACGGGCGAGCCCTTGGTGAGGTCGTAGCCGCGGACGAGCAGATCGATTTTCTCGCCGGAGAGCTGCCAGAAGCGGTCGAGCGCCGGAGCGAGAGCGGAGGGTTGGAGGGATTCGTCGATGCGCATGGGAGGGGCGAAGGAGGTGGTTGACCTGAGAGCTGAGAGTCTAGGGCTGAGAGCCGGAACTCTCGGCGCTTCGGGATCAGTAGCGTTTGTCTTTGCGGAGGTGGAGGATGATGAGGCGGCAGTCGGCGAGCGCCTCGTAGGAGTGCTCGAGGATCGCGTCGAACTGGATGCTCGTGCCTTCCTCGAGATCGAAAGATTCGTGCGGCAGCGTGAGGCGGAGGCGGCCGGCGACGATCCAGCAGACCTCGGTGTCGTCGTGGTGGATCTCGGGGCGCTTGATCGTCGCGCCGGCGGGGGCTTCGCCGAGGAGGCCGACGAGGTTGGCGAAACGGATCTGGCGGAACGTGAACTTGCCCGAGCGATACGCGGTCTCATCGACCTGATGGGCGAGCGCCGACTCGGTCATCGCGAGCAGGTCGGTGGCGCTCAGGCCGAAAGCGCGCGCGAGGCGAAACAGCGTGTCGAGCTCGGCGGTCGTTTGATTGCGCTCGAGCTTCGAGATGACCGCGACGGACACCTTCGACGCCTCGGAAAGGTCGGCCAGCGTCATCTCGTGCTGCTCGCGCAGCTGGCGGATCACGCTGAAATCGAACTTCGGGGGCGTCGGGGTGGCGCGGGGCGACATGTTTCGCTGACCGAAAAAAGACGGCGTCTTTTAGCTGTCAACGAAAATGCAAATCGGCGCCCGGCGGCTCGTGCCGGAGCGTTGGTATGAGCGCGCCGCCGAACGGGGCGCTGCGGTTTGTCATCTTATAGATGACAAACGGCTCGGGACGGGAAGGGGGCAGCCGAGGCGAGAGCGGGGGGGCGTTATTCGTGCGAGACGACGGGATGCGGACGGGTGGCGAAGGGGAGGCGGTTTTTCAGCGCGTGATAATACGGCCGGTAAACGTTTCTCAGCACGCCGGGGCGGAGGTAGTGCGGCACGAGCGAGCGGAGCGATCGCACCAGCGGATCGAGCGGAGCGGCGGGTGGGGGCCGCCAGCCGGCGAACGGCGTGCGATCCAGATTCTCGTAGTAGCAGTGCCGAAGCGGGTGATCGTTGAGGTAGTGCCAGGGCTTCGATGCCGTGGTGTAGTGGATGATGAACGGGTCGCGTCGGAGTTCGCGCAGCTCCGCGCGATTCATTCGCAGATAACCGGCGGTATGCACGAAGAACTTGAATTGCTGGTTCCAGCGCGGATCGAGCCGTTTCCAGTTTCCAGCGAGCACGTGATTCAGCGCGGATTGGTCGTGACCCTGGATGCGCTGGGATCGGTGGAGGGCGAATTCGAGCGCGGCTTCGCCGATCCGCCGTTTGCGCCAGCGCGGCAGGTCGATCAACAGCACGCCGGCGTTGAAATAATCGGACTCCCGGCTGAGTCCCACCTCGCCGAATTCCCCGGCGCGGGGTTTCTGCACGGCCGCCAGGCTATGGCCTTCGAGATCGGTGTCCCACAGCTCCTCGATCGGCTGGCGCACGACAATATCGGTATCCAGATAAATGACACGGCCCACCTCCACGGGCAGAAGCTCCGGGAGAAACAAGCGGTAGTAGGTGGCGGTGCTCAGGTGGCCGTGAGTGGGCGCGCGGCGGAGCAGTGCGTCGGCCGCATGGGTCGACAGCAGGGTGCAGCGGGCGCCGGCGGCGCGGGCGATGCCCACCGCGGGCTCCAGCCGCGCGGCGTCGCGGGTGTCGGTCATGATCCAGAGATGGAGCCGTCGCGGATCGTGCGCCGTGGCGACGAGCGACTGAATCACCACGGCCAGGGGCTGGAGATAGAGCAGGTCGCAGCAAAGGGCGATGTGAACGGGGTCCATGCGCATGACGGGAGAATTTGACGCACCGCCGCGGCGGTGATTCGTCCCCACCGACCCGGGGGAGGCGGGCTAGTTTCCGGGTTTGGGCAGAATGCCGGCGAATTTGAAACCCGCGCCGTCGCGCACGCGCGCAACCAGCGGCGTCACGCCGACCGTCTCGCAGAATTCCGCGAAGCCAAGATTGTCCTGCACGTCGTCCGTGACGAACAGGCCGCCGGGGCGCAGCGCCTGCCAGAGGCGCGGGTAAGCCCAGCGCCGGCCGGCGGTGCTTTTGTCGCTGTCGTAATGACACAGGTCGATCGGCGCGAGGCGCCGCAGCGCGGTCGGGAGCGCGTCGCGATCGGGCGCGCGCAACAGTGTCCAGTGGCGACGCAACCGCTCGGGCACGACGCAGCCGACGAAGGCGTCGTTTTCCCGCAGCGGATAAGGCATGTCGGTGCTGATCACGTGGCCGCCGCGTTTCGCGACGGAGTGCAGCAAGGCGAAGGAGGACCAGCCGAACGCGACGCCGGTTTCGACGACGCGAACGCAGCGGAGACGCTCGGCGAGGGTGTAGAGAAAATGATAATCGGCACCGCCGCCCATGTGCGCGGGGCAAGCGCGCTGCTGCTCGTGTCCGGCGGCGACCTCGTCGGGACACTCCTCTTCGAGCAGGCAGACCGCGTCCGAACCGGTGAGATGTTGCAGGGCGGCGGAAGCCGGGATCGCGTGCGATTCCGCCCAAGCGATGCCCTCACGGCGCTCGGCTTCGAGCGTGGCGGTCTGGGGCGTCGCGCCGCGGCGTTTTTCGCCGAGCATCCGCAGGAACTGCCGCCACAGGCGCGGGCGTCGCGCATACCAGCGCAGGGTGTGAAGTTGGCGGGGAGTGACGACGTGGGCGAGCATGGGCGGGAAGACTTCTGTCGTGAGACAGAGTGCCTTTCGCTCGGGTAAAGTTCCTTCGGCGGGGCAACGGATACGGGAGGGCGGCGCGGATGCGGCGCGTTGCGCGCGGGCGCGCAACTTGCCCGCCCGTCTAGGGAGTTGCCCACCGAAAGGTCGAACCCGGCGTCCTCGTCGGGTTGGGTCGAGCAAACGCGCCGTTCGCTCAAATCAGCCTGACGGGACTGTATGGACCGGGGACATGGGTTACCCCCGTTCGGAGACATGGGTAACAGTGGGGGATGCCGTGGATCACGACTTCGCCTATGTCCCAGCGTCACGAGTTTGTTTTGCTCGCCAGCCACGCTGGCGCCAACGTGCGGCAGTTGTGCCGGCAGT
>JAEYYL010000392.1 GCA_023430825.1 Verrucomicrobiota bacterium
GTCCGGCGGCAGCAGCATGGGGGTGTCGCGGTCGATGTTCTTGAAACGATACGCCATGCCGCCACCCGCTGCACCTCGCGTGCCGCGCTCACAGCGGAACTCGAAAAAGTCCGACAGACTCCTAACCCGCATCCATCACACCCATGATGAAGAAAACGATTAGGTCACAGAGCGCACAGAACGGAGTTCACCGAGGAGAATTCACCGATCCTATCTGGCCTCCCCTTCCAATCCGCCTCGTTTTCGCAACATACGCATCCAACACCTTGTGGCCTCCTGCTGCCTCTGTGTCACAGCTCAGTGTCCTCTGTGAACCATGACTTGGTTGATTCGAGTGTGACGTATCCGGGCTAAATTTAACACGGAGGGCGCGGAGAGCGCAGAGAAGGAATGAAGCCGCCGTCCACACCTTCCCAGGGACGTAGCACCCAAGGTGGAACCCGGCGTCCGCGTCGGGTCGATGGTCTTTCGCTCTGCAAACAGCCCGGCGAGGACATCGCGCTCCGCCGCCCGCTGCATAAGTCGGCCAAGGACAACAGTTGAGTCGGCATGGGTCACTTCACAGTCATCGCTGCGCAGCTAATGAGCCCTGTGCGTCCGGCTACTGCCGCGCGTCTCCCTCCTTTTTGAAATTGCGAACGGCCGTTCCGACCCGATGGTGTTCCCATCTCCTCCGCTTAGCGGAGGATTGGGGTAACTAAGAAAGCAATGCCCGCCGTATAGGGGTATACGGCGGGCTCTTTTTTTGCCCGTGGGGCCGTGGTGGAGGCCGCAGATCTCCGCATTCCGAAACCGAAACCATCCTGCGGCGACGCGCCGGACTACCTCCGCGCGAGTGCTCGCTGCCGGCAACGTTACGACACGAGCGTCGCAATCTCGGCTTTGCGTCGCGCCCTTTCCCCTGCCGAAACATCCGCCACCGCCCAGCCGTTGCGCGCGACTTGCGCCAGCTCCGCCCGCGTGAACGCCAGCTCGCCCGCCAGCGCGGCGTATTCGTCGTTCACGGTGTTCGCGAAATTGAGCGGATCGTCGGTGCTCACCGTGCAACGCACGCCCGCCTCCATGAGTCGCCGGATCGGATGCTCGCGCATCGAGGGCACCACCTGAAGGCGCACGTTGCTGATCGGACAAACGTCGAACGTCACCCCACGCTCCACCGCCAGTCGCACCACCGCCGGGTCCTCGATCGCGCGCACGCCGTGTTGCACGCGCGTGACCCCGAGTTGCTCGATCGCCTCGCGCACGCGGTGCGCGCCGTCGAATTCGCCCGCGTGACACTTCGTGACCTTGCCCGCCTCGCGCAACTTCGCCCACACGGCCGCCGTGCCCGGCTCCGTGCGCATCGTCTCGAAACCGTGCAGGTCGGTCCCCGCGAGCCCGTCCCACGTGTGAAGCTCGTCGATCGTCCGGCGCAGATCGCCGACGATGTCGCTGCGCAGCATCCCCGCGAAAATCCGCACCTCCAGCCCCGCCGGCACCGCGGCACGGATCGCCGCCACGATCTCGCGGCCGGGCACATGAATGAACTTCGTCACCGGCAGATGAAAACTCGTCTCTACGTAACACACGTTTTGCGCGACGTGCTTCGCAAAGATCGCCTTCGCCGCCTCGTGATAACGCTCCGCGCTCGTGAACCACGGCAGCGCATGCGCCAGCAAAATCCCCTCGAAATCCGGGAAGGTTGCGTAGCGATGATCGGGCCGCCGGAACTCCGGATCGGCCGGATACTCGTCGGGCTTCCACGCCGTCAACAACTCGTAAGGCAGCGCGCCTTCGAGATGCAGATGCGTCTCCGTCTTCGGTAGCTCCTGGATGAAATCGCTCAGCGGCAACTCGGCGCTCATTTTTGTTTCCCGAGCAGATACTCGGGATTCAGCTTGTGCAGCGCCTTCGGCACGAAAAGCCCGTCCTTGCGGATCAGCTTTCCGTCGAACCGGATTTCGCCACCGCCGTGCTCCGGCCGCTGGATGCACACCATGTCCCAGTGCACTTGCGACCGGTTGCCGTTGCCCACGCCTTCATAGGCCTGGCCCGGCGTGAAATGAAACGACCCCGCGATCTTCTCGTCGAACAGGATGTCGCGCATCGGCTCGAGGATGTGCGGATTGAAACCGAGCGCGAATTCGCCGATGTAGCGCGCGCCGTCGTCGCTGTCCAAAATCTCGTTCAACCGCTTCGTGTTCGACGACGTCGCTTCGACGATCTTTCCGTGCCGGAACACCAGCCGGATGTGATCGAACGACGTGCCGAGATACACCGTCGGCGCGTTGTATTGCACCACGCCCTCGACCGAATCGCGCACCGGACAAGAGAACACCTCGCCGTCGGGAATATTGCGCAACCCGCCGCACGGCTGCGCGCCGATGCCCTTGATCGAGAATTGCAGGTCCGTCCCCGGCCCGGTGATGTGCACGTGATCCGTGCGCTCCATCAAGGCTTGCAGCGCCTTCATCCCGGGCACCATGCGCCCGTAATCGAGCGTGCAGACCTTGAAATAAAAATCCTCGAACGCCTCCGTGCTCATCCCCGCCTGCTGCGCCATCGCCGACGTCGGCCAGCGTAACACCACCCACTTCGTCCGGCCCACGCGATAGTCGAGCACGGGCTTCATCAGCCGCGACACGAGCTGCACCTTGTCCGCTGGCACGTCCGACGACTCGAAAATGTTATCCGAACCGCGCAGCGCGATGTAAGCATCGACCTTCTGCATCCGCGCGAGCTCGACGTGCGCGTGCGGCGCGTATTGCGCCTCCTCGGCGCCGAGCGTGAGTTCGCGCGTGACGCGCGCGCGATGCAATTGCACCAGCGGATGCGCACCGCGTGCGCGGGTCGCGCGGATCAGCGCGATCACGATCGCATCCGGCACGTCGAACGCATCGATCAGCACGCGCTCGCCTTTTTTCAGCGCGGTGGAAAACCCGGTGAGCCCCTCGGCCAGTTGGTTGAAACGCGGATCGATCAGCATCGCGGAAACTAACGAGGGAGCGCGGTTTCGCCGCAAGGGCGAATTGAAACCCACCCCCGCGTGACCCGCGCTCTCCCCCCTCACTCCACGGTCGCCGCACCGCGCGAGGGCGGCGGCACGGGCGACGGCGGCGCATCGAAATCGTAGGGTTTCCACTCCGCCAACCGGTCGATCGCCACCGACCGCCGGACGTAGCGGTGCCAGACAAAACCGAGATCGAAAATCAGCGCCGACAGCCACCACAGATACAGGAAGCCACCGGTCGCCAGCACGACCGGCCACACCGGTTGTTGCGGCCGGTAAAGCGGCACCGCACTCGCCGGCACGTCCGGCGGAATCGGCGCAGGAAACAGCATCTGCCAGCCGACGATCACCGCCACGCCGAGCGCCCCGCAGAAGATCAACGGTCGCATCCCGCGCCAAAACCACCGCTGCCGCCGATCGTCGTTTCGCTTTCGCACCTTGCGGGCACCGGCGAGCCCCACCAGCGCCACAACCAGCGCCACCAGGCAAACGCCGACCGTCGGCCCGAGCGTCGGATGGTTGGGCGCCAGCGCACGGAGCCACGCGAGATCGAAAAACTGTCCGATGGCGTGACGCGAGTCCGCCGTCACCACGGTGGCGTAAAGTCCCGCGCCGGCCAGAAACGACGCAAAGCCCAGCAACTTCCATCCGCCGCCGGCCGCGAGTCGTGGCAGCCGCGCGAAGAGCGTGGTGCCGACGATCAGCATCGTCACGCCAAACACATTTCGCAGCAGCTCCAGCCCCGAAACCGCCGTCAACGTGCGCACGCCTTGCGCCACCAGCATCGATTCCTCGATCGGCCCCGGCTGCGGAAACAGGAATTGCGTCACCGCCTTGTAGAGCACGTAGCTCGCCACACTCACGAGCGCCAGGCTGACCCCATACGGCAGCAGCGGGCTGAAAATCGCGACCTCTGGTTTGGAGTGGGGTTTGCTGCCGCCGCCCGGCACGCGATTCACGACTTCGGTGACGAAATGTTCGAACACGTCGCTGTCGTCCCAATAGTCGTTGTGCGCCTTGCCCGGCAGCGGATAACGCGCGAACCCGATGTCGTTCTCGGGCGTGAAGGCGAAGGCCTGCACGTCCTTCCACGCCAGCCAGGCGCGCGCCGTCTCGAGCTTGAAGCCCACCGGATCGCCGTAGTCGTAGTAGTTGCGCCACTGGATTCTTTCCCGCTCGAACAACCGGTTGGCGCGCTTCGGCTCCAGCTCCCGCCACAACCGCGGCCAGAGCAGCAGGTGTTTGTCGATCGGCGAGCCGATGGTCATGTATCCACGAACCTGTGACAACCACGCCGGCGCCGCCGCGGCCGCCCGCCCGTCCGGGCCCAGCCCCGACATCGCCTGCAGCAGCCCGAGAAAACTCACCACCGTGCCTTCGCTGTGCGCGACCACGTGCACCCGCGCCTGCGGGTGCTGCTGGTGAATCGACGCCATCGCCTCGAAAAAACGACCCACGATTTCCGAGCGATAATTGCCGAATTCCGCCACGAGTTGCACGTCGCCGAGGTAGTCGTCCAACACCTGACGGAGATCGAGTTTGAAGAGCCCGGCCTTGTCCGCGAGGAAAGTGAGGTTCTCCAGCACGTCGACCGTGTCGACGATCTCGTCGAGCACCTCGGCCGCGAGGTTGAAGTCCGGCGGCACGATCTCGCCGGGATTCTTTTTCGCCGCGCGCAGGCAGTGCGCCCGCGCCCGCGCGATCACCGTCCGCGCCCACGCCTTCGTTTCCTCCAGCGTCCGCCGCTCGTCGACCGCGCGCTGCGGGATGTCCGCCCAATACACCTCGGAAAAACCCACCCCCGCGAGCGCCGCCGGCCCCAGATTCGCCGAGTCGTCCACCAGCCGCACCGCCGCCATACTTTGCACGTCGCTGTGAAAATACCCCAGCGGCTGCGGCGCCACCGGCAGTTCCAGGGCGTTCGCGGAAAGCGAGTCGGACATCGCCAGTCGCACGGCAACCGAACGCACGGTGGCCGAACGCTGCTGCGAGCCAATGCCATGAATCGCGACGACGACGTCGGTGAAGGGGGAGGCGGCAGTCATGAGTGTTTCCTCGATTGGGGGGTGGAAAGCATGCCGCCCGGCGTCCTTACGCGGCGGCGCCTCGGACGTGCTCCTTCCGCCGCACCGAATCAATCTGAAAACTGCCAGTCTCCGGCGTTAGTAGATAGTGTCAGCCGATCGCCGACGCCGCCGCGTGCAACGCGACCACGAAACGTTTCAACTTTTCGAGGTCCTTCACGCCCGGCGCCGCCTCGACGCCACTGTTCACGTCGACGAACTTCGCTCCCGTGGCGCGCAGCGCCTCGCCGATGTTCTCCGGGTTCAAACCGCCTGCGAGAATCCAGAAGTTGTGCGAGTGCGCCGCCTGGTGACGTGCGAACTTCGCCCAGTCGCCCGTCTTGCCCGAACCGCCGAAACCTTCCGCGTGAAACGTATCGAGCAGCACGAACTTCGCGACCGCCAGCGTCGCCGGCGTCACGTCGTCCGCCGGCGGGAGTTTCGGCGCGAGCCAGAGACGCTTCTCGCCGACCAGCTGCGACCAGCTCGAAAGCTGCGCGTCCGTCGTCTCCCGGCGAAAATGAATCTGAAAATAATCGAAACCCGCATCGCGCAAGGCAGCGAGCTCGTCGAGTGTCGGTTCAACCGAGACCGCGACCTTGCGCCGCTCCGGCAGCCGCGGCGCCATCGCGCGATACTGGGTGAGCGTGAGGTGCCGCGGGGACTTCGGATGAAAGATGAACCCGAGATAGTCGGCGCCGCACTTGTCCGCCCACTCCGCGTCGACCAGCGAAGTCAGCCCGCAGACTTTTAAACGAATACCGTCGATCATTTTGGTTTCCCGCCAATCACGCGAATGCTCGCGAATCAATTCGTGTCAATTCGCGTGATTCGCGGGCTAAAATGAATTGATCGTATTCACCACGTGCTCCACCTGCGCATCGGTCAGTTCCGGAAAAATCGGCAGGCTCACGCAGGTCCGCGCCGCCTGCTCCGCCACCGGCAGCGAACCCTCGATCTGACCAAGCCCCGCGTAGCATTTCTGCAAATGCAGCGGCACCGGATAAATCAGGTCCGTCCCGACCTCGTGCTTGGTCAGATGCTCGCGCAACGCATCGCGCCGCGGATGCCGGATCGTGAACTGGTGAAACACCGACTTCCCGTGCGCCGGCTGTTCCGGCAGCCGCACGTCGGCCAGTTTGATTCCGTCCAGATACCGCGCGGCGATTTCCTGCCGCCGCGCCGTCCACGTCGCGAGATGCGGGAGCTTCACGTTGAGCAGCGCGCCCTGGAAACCGTCCATCCGGAAATTCCCGCCGACGATGTCGTGATAATAGCGCCGGTCCGACCCGTGCACCCGAATATGCCGGGCTCGCGTGTGCACCTCCTCGCTCCGCGACACGAACGCTCCGCCCTCCCCGCAACCGCCGAGATTCTTCGTCGGATAAAAGCTGAACGTTCCCGCATCGCCGATGATGCCCACGGGCGTCTCACGATACTTCGCACCGATCGCCTGCGCGCAGTCCTCGATCACGAACAGCCCGTGCTTCTTCGCGATCGCCATGATCTCATCCATTCGCGCCGGCTGGCCAAACAGGTGCACGACGATGATGCCCTTCGTGCGCGGCGTGATCGCCGCCTCGATCTTCGCCGGATCGAGGTTGAACGTCCCTTCCTCGATATCCACGAACCGTGGCGTCGCGCCGACGTAGCTCACGCCCCACACCGTCGAGATGAACGTGAACGGCGGCGCGATCACTTCGTCGCCCGGTCCGAAGCCGGCGATCATGCACGCCACGTGCAGCGGCGAGGTGCCGCTGTTCATCCCGAGCGCGCGAGGATAACCCAGCGTGGTCGCAAACGCCTTTTCGAAATCGTCCACGTCCTTCCCGAGACAAAAACGCGTCGCGTCGTAAGTCGCCGCCAGCGCCGCGAGCGCGGGTTCACGCAGGGCTTTGTGCTGCAGGGACAGGTCGAGAAACGGAACTTTCATGGAGGTCCCGCCAATCACGCGAATTTCCGCGAAAAATCCAAACAATCATTCGCGACCGCTGGCCCGATCAGCGGGCGGCGAGTTTTTTCACCAACGCCTCCACCAACGCATCCAGGCTCGGCTCCTTCGCCGCGAAATCCACGGGCATGCCGACTTTCTTCATCGTCTCACTCGTCTGCTGCCCGATGCTCCCCGCGAGCGGTCGCTTCGCGTCCTTCGCGAGCTTCAACGCCGCGGCCTGGTCGACGAACGACTGCGCCGCCGACGAGCTCGCGAACAAAATCGCGTCCGCCCCCTTCGCGCGAAAATCCGCCGCCGCAGGATTGTCCGTGAGGTCGGTCTTCTCCGTCTGGTAAACCTGCAACTGGTCCACGATCGCGCGCGCGTCCTCGAGCTTCGTGATCAACGTATCGCGATTCAAGTTTCCGGTGATGACCACCACCTTCGCGTTGTCCAGGCTGCCCGTCGCGATCAACTCGTCCGCGAGCGCCTCGGCCGTAGCGATCTTCGGCATGCACTCGACCTTGAGGTGCAGCTCGCGCACCGCCTTCGCCGTGCCTTCGCCGACACATGCGATCCGCAGCAAACCGAGCGAGCGGATGTCGTCGAAGACGCGTCGGAACTCCTCGAAGAAATACCGCACGCCGTTCGCGCTCGTGAACACGATCCAGTCGTAGCCGCCGAGTTCGAGCAGCACGTCCGCGAGCGCCTGTTTCGATACGCTTTTGCTCACGCGGATCAACGGCAGCTCGACCACCTCGGCGCCGAGCCCAGTCAGTTTACCGGCCAGTTCCGACGCCTGTTCGCGGGCCCGCGTGATCGCGACGCGCCGGCCGGAGAGAGGAAGAGTTGAATCTGCCATAAAGAGAACGTAGCGGCAGGCGTCCCGACCGCCACCGCCGAGTGAAGAGGCGAACGCGACGAACGCAGCTACCGCAATCCCAAGTCCTTCAAAATCCGCGCCGCCGTGTCCAGTGGTGCGACGAAGTCCGCAGCGGCCAGCGGGAACTGCCGCACGCCGATTTGCTCGTGGAAAAAATACAGTGTGTCCGCCGTCGCGTGCGCGCCGAAAGCCGTGTGACACCCCACGCCGAGCGCCGCTTGAAACGCGCGTTCGAGGTCCACCGCTTGCGCCGTCATGGCGTCGAACACGCCGGCGAACTTCATCGTGTCGCCTGCGCGGCACTGCACCGCGATCGCACCCTGACCCACCGCCGGCACCATGTCGTGAAACCCAAGCGCGTGAAACTCCACGCCGGGCCAGTTGCCGATGCCGAGCCGATTCAGGCCCGCCGCCGCCAGGACCGTCCCATCCGCGACGTGCTGCTCGCCGATTTTCTTCAACCGCGTGTCGACGTTGCCGCGGATCTCGGTGAACGCCACGCCGGGAAACAGCTTCGCGATCTGCAACCGCCGCCGCGGGCTGCCCGTCGCGAGCGTCTTGGGCGCCGCCACGCCCGCGCGCAGCACGAGCATGTCGTGCGTGTCGGCGCGCGGCAGATAACCCGCGATCGCAAGTCCCTCCGGCATATCGCCCGGCAGGTCCTTCGTGCTGTGGACGGCGATGTCCGCCTCGCCGCGCGTCAGCGCGCCTTCGAGTTCGCTCGTGAAAAGCCCCTTGCCGCCCTTTTTCTCAAGCGACCACTCCGTCTGCTTGTCCCCCGTCGTGACGATTTTCAGCAGCTCGGTCTGAACGCCGAGCGCGGTCTGCAAATGCGCCGCGACCATCTCGCTCTGCTTGAGCGCGAGCGGACTCTTGCGGGTGGCGAGGACGATTTTTTTCAAAGTAGCGAGTAAGCAGTAGCGGGTAGCGAGTAGGCGCAAGCGATGCTCGCCACTCACTACCCGCTACTCGCTACCTGGGATTAATACGCCGCCTGCACGCCCTTGATGTGCTTCTTCGCCATCCAGGGCATCATGCTGCGAAGGTAAGTGCCCGTCTTCTCGATCGGGTGCTTCTCGCCCTTCTTCAGCAGCGCGTTGTAGTTCTTCAGGCCGCCCTTGTGCTCCTTGACCCATTCCTTCGTGAACTTGCCGGTCTGGATCTCCTTCAGGATCTTCTTCATCTCGGCCTTGGTCTTCGCATTCACGACGCGCGGGCCGCGGGTGATGTCGCCGTATTTCGCGGTCTCGGAAATCGAGAAACGCATGCCGGCGATGCCGCTCTCATACATCAAATCACAGATGAGCTTCAGCTCGTGGAGACACTCGAAGTAGGCCATCTCCGGCTGATAACCCGCTTCGACCAGCGTCTCGAACCCGGCCTGCACGAGGGCGCTCGCGCCGCCGCACAACACCGCCTGCTCGCCGAAAAGATCCGTCTCGGTCTCTTCCTTGAAGGTCGTCTGGAGCACGCCCGCGCGCGTCGAGCCGATGCCCTTCGCCCACGCCAGCGCCTGCTTCTTCGCGGTCTTCGACTTGTCCTGCGCGACGGCGATCAACGCCGGCATGCCTTTGCCTTCGGCGTAGAGGCGGCGGACCATGTGGCCGGGCCCCTTCGGCGCGACCATGATGCAGTCGATTTCCTTGGGCAGTTTGATCAGCCCGAAGTGCACCGCGAGCCCGTGCGAAAACAGGAGCGTCTTGCCCTTCGCGAGATTCGGCAGGATGTCCCGCTCGTAGATGTCCGCCTGCTTCATGTCGGGGAGACCGACCATGATGACGTCCGCGCGGCGCACCGCCTCCGCCGTGTCGACGACCTCGAAACCGTGCTGCTCGGCGACGGGCTTGGACTTGGAACCGGGATAAAGGCCGATGAGGACCTTGCAGCCGCTGTCCTTCAGATTGAGCGCATGGGCGTGGCCCTGCGAACCGTAGCCGAGGACGGCGAGCGTTTTGTTTTTGAACACGCCGAGATCGGCGTCTTTGTCGGTATAGACTTTGGCGGGCATGGGAAAAGGAAGTTTAAGTCGGAACTTTAAGTTTAAGGGGATAAGTGGGGCGGAAAACGAAGGTCGGAAGACTTGAACTTAAACTTCCAACTTCAACTGCCTTGAAGCGTCTCAGCGCTTCAAGGCCAGCCGGCCGGTGCGCGCCAGTTCGAGGATGCCGAACGGCTCCAGCAAGCTCAGCAGGGCGTTGATCTTGTCGTCGGTGCCGGTGAGTTCGACGATCAGGTTTTCGTTGGTAAGATTCACGATCTTCGCGCGGAAGATGTCCGCGATCTGCACGATCTCCGATCGGGTCTGCGCCGAGGCGCGGATCTTCACCAGCACGAGCTCGCGCGCGACCGCCTGGCCTTCCTTGAAGTCGATCACCTCGACGACGTTGATCAGCTTCCGCAATTGCTTGATGCAGAGATCGAGCTGCGCCTCGTCGCCTTTCAGCACCGCCGTGATGCGCGACAGCGACGGATCGTGCGTCGGCGCGACGTTGAGCGAATCGATGTTGAAACCGCGGCCGGAGAACATGCCGGAGACGCGCGCCAGCACGCCAAACTTGTTCTCAACGAGGACGGAGATCGTATGTCGCATGGGGGAAATGTGAGGAAGGAATGAAGCTTTTATCGGCCGCGCTGGCGGGACGAGTGCAAATTGGTGGACGCCGAGGGACTCGAACCCCCGACACCCTCGGTGTAAGCGAGGTGCTCTAACCAACTGAGCTAGGCGTCCGAGCCGAACGGCTAGAATAAGTGGCTGCCCCAGAGGTGTGACAAGGGTTTTGTTTGGCATCCGCCCCGCCCGCCAACCGTCTCCGCCGCGTTCCCGTATTCCCCGCGCCAATGGAGGGCATTAGCTGCGCATGAATCATGATTCCGCTCCGCACGCCGGCCTGAATCGCCGTAGTCGCGAGCCGATACAGGCTTGCTCCATGCGCATACAGACCAAGCTCTGCGTCGTCCTGCTCGCCGGCATCGGCTCCGTGTTGGCCCTCTCGCAAGGCCTGCAGCATTGGCTCGCCGCACGCGAGGCGCGCGCTCTCGCCGGCCAGGCGGCCGCACTCATCGACGAGCGCGAGCATCAGAGTGCGGCCAATCTCGAGCATCTCTTCGATTTCCTGATTGGCGACTATCTCGCGCTCGGCGAGATGGACATCTTCGACAAGCTCGCGGCCCTTCAGTCGTCGATCCCCGGCCTCGACGAGTTCTCGCTCTACGACAGTCGCGGCCGCGTCAGTCACTCGTCCAACAAAGCCGTCCTCAAAGCGGAGCTCGCCGCCGAGTTGCGGCGCCCCTTGTTCACGGAGCGACAAAAGGTCCGCCGCGAAGCCGGCCCGATCACCGAAATCTTCACTCCGCAGCTCGCGCAGGCCTCTTGCCTCGAATGTCATCCGCGGTGGAAGCCGGGCGATGTCGCAGGCGTGAGCTATGTTCGTCTCACGAGCGACGCGAAGGCCCGCCTCGCCGCCCAGTTCGCCACCACCGTCGACCAGGCCAACCGCGATCGCCGCACCGAAGCAGTCGCCACCATGTCCGGCATGCTCTTCGTGCTGCTCGGCCTCGTGTTTTTCACCACCCGCTCGTTGAAACAGACGATCAGTCGCATCGCCGAAAGCCTGCTCGCCGAGGGGCGCCGGATGATCTCCGAATCGAGCCACGTCGCCCGCACCAGCCAGACGCTCGCCGAGGACGCCTCCGAGCAGGCCGCCTCCCTCGAGGAGAGCAGTTCCTCCCTCGAAGAACTCGCGAGCACCACGGCCCGCAACGCCGAGAACGCGCAGAAGGCCAACAGCCTCGTGCGCCACGCCCGCGACTCCGCCGACCGCGGCGCGGCCGACATGCTGGCGATGAAGCATGCGATGCACGCGATCAAGCATTCGAACGACGAAGTCGCCAAGATCGTGAAGACGATCGAGGAAATCGCGTTTCAAACGAATCTCCTCGCGCTCAACGCCGCGATCGAGGCCGCCCGCGCCGGTGAAGCCGGCATGGGGTTCGCCGTCGTCGCCGAAGAGGTGCGCGCCCTCGCCCACCGCTCCGCCACCGCCGCGAAGGAATCCGCCGACAAGATCGCCGAAGCCCTCGGCCGCACAGCGCAGGGCTCCGGCATCAGCGAACAGGTGGCCCAGCGGCTCGACGAGATCGTCGCCCAAGTCCGCGAGGTTGACGCCCTGGTCGCCGAGGTCGCGACCTCCAGCCTGGAACAGAGCCGCGGCGTCGCGCAGATCAACACCGCCGTCGCCGCCATGGACAAGGTCACGCAGCGCAGCGCCGCCAGCGCCGAGGAAACCGCCAGTTCCGCGGCCGAGCTCAATGCCCAAGCCGAGGCGCTCGAGCATGCCGTCGCGGTCCTGCGCGCCCTGGTCGAAAAATCCGCCGCCGATCCCGCCACGTCAGCGCCGGTTCGCGCCTTCCCGGGCGCACCCAACAAAAAACCGCCGGGCTTGCCGGCGGTTTCGATCGCTCGCCGCTGACCGCGCCCGTCAAGGCGCGGCGGCGAACGAAATTTTATACGGCGGCCAGCGCGCGCTTCGGCTTCAGCCAGCCTTCGCGCACCATCAATTCCGCGTTCTGCAGCGCATTCAGCGCGGCGCCCTTCCAGAGATTGTCGCCGCTCACCCACAGCGCGAGGCCGTTGTCCAGCGCCGTATCCAAACGGATGCGACCGACGCCGCATTTCACCTTGCGCGAGAAATCCAGCGGCGTCGGGTAACGCTTGTTCGCCGGGTCGTCGACCAGCTCCGCGCCCTCGAAGGCCGCGATCGCCTGCCGCGCCGCCTCGACGCTCACCGGGCGCTCGAACTCGGCGTTCACCGCGATCGAATGCGCCTGCACCACCGGCACGCGCACGCAGGTCGACGACACCTTCAGGTTCGGGAGCCCCATGATCTTCCGGCTCTCCTGCGACATCTTCGTCTCCTCGCCCGTGTAGCCATCGCCGCCGAACGAATCAACCTGCGGGATCACGTTGAACGCGATCTGATACGGATAAACCTTCTTCTCGATCGGCGCGCCCTTCACGTAGGCCTGGATCTGGTTTTCCAGTTCCTCGACCGCATCGACGCCCGTGCCGGACACCGACTGATACGTCGCCGCGAAATAACGCTTCAAACCGAAAGCCTTGTGCAGCGGCCAAAGCGCCATCAACAGCACCGCCGTCGAGCAATTCGGATTCGCGATGATGCCGTTGTGCTGGCGCAGTCCCTCCGGATTGATTTCCGGAATCACGAGCGGCACCGCCGGGTCCATCCGGAACGCCGAGCTCTTGTCGATCACCACGCAACCGGCCTTCACCGCATCCGGCGCGAGCGCCTTCGTGATCGCACCCTCGGTGGCAAAGAAAGCGACATCCACGTCGGCGAACACGCCCGCCTTCGCTTCCTCGATCGTGTATTTTTTTCCCGCGACCTCGACGACCTTGCCCGCCGACCGCGCCGAGGCGAAAAGCCGCAGCGAAGCCATGGGGAAATTTCGCTCGTGCAAGAGCCGCAGCAGCTCTTGACCGGCGGCGCCCGGGGCGCCGACGATACCGACCGTAAGGGATGGCGAATTACTCATGGAAACTCCGTTGGAACTGATCACGAAAACCTGTCTGCGCCTCGGCATCAAGCCCGCAGACCGTTTCCTCTTCGTGCGCATCGGCACAGCCACCCTCCAATTCTATCGCGGCGGTGTGCTCGTCCGCAGCTATGCGGTGTCCACCTCCAAACGCCCGCCCTCCAACGTGAAGAACTCCCTCGGCACCCCGCGCGGCCTGCACGAGATCGCCGAGCGCATCGGCGCCGGCCAGCCGCCGGGCACCGTTTTCAAGTCCCGCGTCGCCACCGGCCACCACTACTCCGAACTCAGCGACGCCGCGTCCCAGGAGAACCTGATCACCACCCGCATCCTCTGGCTCCGCGGTCTCGAACCCGGAGTGAATCGCGGCGGCGACGTCGACAGTTACGAGCGCTACATTTATATCCACGGCACGAATCACGAGCACCGCATCGGCGAGCCGCTCAGCGCCGGCTGCGTGCTGATGCGCAACCTCGACCTCGTCGAACTCTACGAAGACGTGCGCGCCGGCGACCAGGTGCTGATCGTCGATTGATCGCGCGGCCGCCGCGTTCGTATTCAGTTTCTCGTTACGCCGCGTGCGCGTCGGGAACCGCGTCGTTTCTCCTTGGTCCGTGTGGGCGTGACGTCGTCGTCACCCTCGAAAACAAACCCCAAAACATGAAAGCAAGCACACGCAACAAGACCGCCGGCACCGCCAACGTCGCCAAGGGCAAGACCAAGGCTGCGGCCGGCAAGATCACGGGCAACCGCAAGCTTCAAGCCAAGGGCCGCGCCCAGGAAGTCGTCGGCAAGGCGCAGAAGGCGGTCGGCTCCCGCCAGAAGGCGAAGGGCCGCTAGGCCTTTCCCTCTGTTTCCATTGACGGCCGGCCGCTGCAAGCGCCGGCCCTTTTTTCATCCCGCCGCCGACGGCGCCGCGATCACGAAAGGCCGAGGGCGCGCGCCACCGCGTCGCAAACCACGCGGCCCTCGCGCGTGTTCACGCCCTTCGCCAGCCCCGCGTGTTCCGCCAACGCCCGCTCCACGCCGCGTTGCACCAGCAGCGCGACAAACGGCTCGGTCGCCTGCGTCAGGGCCACGGTCGACGTGCGGCCCACCAATGCCGGCATGTTGGGCACGGCGTAATGAATGACTCCATTTTCCCGATACACCGGTTGCGCGTGCGAGGTCGGCCGGATGGTCTCGATGCATCCGCCCTGATCGATCGCGATGTCCACGATCACGCTGCCGGGCCGCATGCGCGCCACCGTTTTCCGCGCGACCACGATCGGCGCCTTCGCCGCCGGGATCAGCACCGCGCCGATCAGCAGGTCCGCGTCCTCGACCGCGTGCTCGATGTTCGCCGGGTTGGACATCAACGTCACCACGCGCCCGCGGTATTCCGTGTCGAGCGCCTCGAGTTTGCGCGAGTCGAGGTCGAGCACCGTCACCCGCGCGCCCATCCCGACCGCCATCTGCACCGCGTGCGCGCCCGAATTGCCCGCGCCGACCACGACGACGTGACCCGGCATCGTGCCCGGTATCCCGCCGAGCAATACACCGGAACCGCCGTGCTGCGACTGCAGGAAATACGCACCGATCTGGATCGAGAGCCGCCCCGCAATCTGCGACATCGGCTTCAAGAGCGGAAACTGTCCGTCGGCGCCCTCCACCGTTTCATACGAGAGGCCGAGGACGCGCTTGCGCAGCAGCGTCTTCGCCAGCTCCGGTCCTGCGGCCAGGTGCAGATAAGTGAACAACACCTGCCGCTCGCGCAGCCGTTCGAATTCCGCCGGAAGGGGCTCCTTCACCTTCAGAATCAAATCCGCCGCCGCCCACACCTTCGCCGCACCGCTCGCGATCGTGGCGCCCGCCGCGCGATACTCCGCATCGCTGAATCCGGCGCTCACGCCGGCGGATTTTTCGACGAACACCTTGGCGCCGAGCTTCACGCAGCGGCGGCACAAACCCGGCGTCATCGAGACGCGCGTTTCCCCTGTCTTGATTTCCCGCGGCACGCCGATTCGCATGAGCCCAGCTCACACCGAAAACGCCGCCGGCGCAATGCCCGCGGTGCACCGCCCCGCCCCAAACGCTTTCACTGGCCGCTTCCCAACCGTTCGGCGTGCCGTTACCCTTTGCCGCAATGAACGAGTTCGCGCCGCTCCCCGTCTGGCTCTGCGGCATCGCCGCCGCCGCGCTGCTCTGGGGCAGCCTGCACCTGCGGCGCAAACAGCGCCTGCTCCATGATCTCCCGACCTCGAAGACCCGCGGCGTCTTCATCGGCCTCGTCGAACTCCAGGGCACCGCCGAATCCACCGCACCTTTGCGCGGCTTCCTGCGCGAGGCGCCCTGCGTGCATTATCACTACGACGTGCAGGAGCACTGGTCGCGCACCGTCGTCGAAACCACCACCGACAAGGACGGCCGGCCGCAAACCCGCACGCGCCACGAATCCGGCTGGACCACCATAGCCGAGGGCGGCGAATCCCAGGATTTTTATCTCAAGGACGACACCGGCACTGTGCTCATCCGGCCGGAAGGCGCCAAACTCGAGCCGCTCACCGTGTTCTCCGAAACGGTCTCCCGCGGCCATCCGCTGTATTACGACAAGGGTCCGTCGACGTCCGTCGCTCACTCCGATCACCAGCGCCGCTTCGTCGAGCAGGCCATTCCCCTCCACACGCCGCTCTACGTCGTCGGCCAGGCCCGCGAACGGAGCGATGTCGTGGCACCCGAGATCGCCGCGGATCCCGCCGCTCCGCTCTTTCTCATCAGTGCCCGCACCGAGAAAAGCGTGCAAACCGGCTACGCCGCCTGGTCATGGGTCTGCTGGACCCTCGGCCTCGCCGCCGCCGTTGGCGCGGCCCTGGTGCTTTACGCCGAGTCGGCCGTTTTCCCCCTCGAAGCCGTCCTCTTCGCCGCTGGCCTTTTTATCGGCGCGTGGATGCTCGGCTGGACCTGGATGGTCTTCAACAGCCTCGTCGCCCTGCGCCAGCGCGTGCGTCAGGGCTGGTCGCTGATCGATGTGCAACTCAAACGCCGCCACGATCTCCTGCCCCCGCTCGCCGCCGCCGTCGCCGGACTGGGCGCTCATGAACGCACTACGCAAACCGCGGTCACCACGTTGCGCGCGCAAACCCAGGCCACCGCTCCCGGAGCCGCCGGCCCCGATTACGACGGCGTGGCGGCGCAACTCCGCGCCGTGATCGAAGCGTATCCGCAGCTCACCGCCCAGGAATCGTTCGCGCGCCTGCACCGCGAGCTCGTCGAGACCGAGCAGCGCGTCGCCCTCGCCCGCACCTACTACAACGACATCGCCACGCAGTTCGCGACCCGCCTCGAACGCATTCCCGACCGCTGGGTCGCCGCGCTCGCGCGCATGCAGCCGGCGCCGCTCCTCGGTGCCGCGCATTTCGAGCGCGCCGCGGTCGCCGTTGCGTTGGTCGACGGCGATTGAATGCCGCCCCCCTTCGCCTGTTTCGATCGGACGCCACTCTCGTGTCGCCGGGCGGACGAGCGCCCTTCACCGCCAGTTGCCTGCGCCTCTCAACGTGAAACAGATAACGGAGAGATTGCGCGTCGCGGGCGGGCCGTTACCCTGGGGCGAACTCTCGTGACCGATCCGACGCCCCAGCCCCTTTCACGCATCCTTATCGTCGAGGACGACAGCTCGCTGATGTTCGTCGTTCGCACCGTGTTGGAAAACCACGGTTACCGCATCATCCAGGCGGACAACGGCGGCACCGGCCTCGAACTGGCGCTGAAGGAACACCCCGACCTCGTTGTCCTCGACGTCGACATGCCGGTGCTCAACGGCATCGAGGTGTGCCAGGAATTGCGCCGCCTGCACTTTGGCGCACCGATCCTGATGCTCACCGTGCGGCAGCACATCGAGGACAAGGTCACCGGCCTCAACGCCGGCGCCGACGACTATCTCGGCAAACCGTTCGACGGGCGCGAGCTCCTCGCGCGCGTGCAGTCGCTGCTGCGCCGACGCAGCCGCGAGGAACAGGAATTGCTCGCCCTCGAACTCGGAGATGTGCGCGTCGATTTCGGCGGTAAGACCGCCACGCGCGCCGGACGGCCCCTCGCCCTGACCAAAACCGAGTTCGCCCTCCTCGGTCTGCTCGCGCGTCATTCCGGTCAGACCGTGTCGCGCGAGACCATTCTCGATGTCGTGTGGGGCTACGCCCGTTTCCCCAATACCCGCACGGTCGACACGCATATCTGGCGCCTGCGGAAAAAAATCGGCGACGACGGCGACGAGCCGCGTTGGATCAAGCGCATTCATGGCCAGGGCTACAGCCTGATCGCGCCGCCGTCCGCCCCCGCCGCCTCGGGCAGCGCACCGCCGGGCGCCGCGACGTGAAGCGGCCGCTCAATCTCATCGTCGCCTGCGCCGAGAACCGCGTCATCGGACGGAACGGAAAACTCCCGTGGCGCATCGCGGAAGACTGGCATTTTTTCAAACGCCGCACCGCCGGTTGCACCGTGATCCTCGGTCGCATCAGCTTCGAATCATGGAGAAGCGTGCTGGAGGACGACCGTCGCGCAATCGTCCTCACGCGCAACGCCGCGCTCGCTGGCCCGCAGGTGCAGACGAGCCGCTCGCTGGCCGCCGCCATCGCCCTGGCCGACGCCTCGGATCGGGAGGTGTTCATCTGCGGCGGGCAGCGTATTTTCGAGGAGGCGATCGTCCTGCCCAGAGTCACGCGTCTTTACCTCACGCTCGTCCATGCCGTGGTCGACGGCGACCGCTATTTCCCGGAATGGCGACAGGAATTTCCCCGCGTCGTCGACGAACGCGCCGGCGCGGACCAAAACTTCCGCTACACTTTCCAAACTCGGGAGCGCGCCACCTCATCCACGGCACCGTCGCCATAAGCGCGGAAAGGGAAACCCGCGCGACGTTCGCCGGCGCGCCTCATTCCTCGGGTGCCGGCGGCACCTCCGGCAGCTCGAGCGTGAACGTCGCCCCGCGGCCCGGGCCGTCGCTGTGCACCGTCAGCGCTCCGCCGAGATTGCGCGCCCCCAGCGCGCCATTGTGCAAGCCGAAGCCGTGGCCGGATTTTCGGGTCGTGAAGCCATGCGAAAAAATCCGCGTCAGGTTTTCGCGCGCAATGCCCACGCCGTTGTCGATCACCGCAATTTGCACGCCGCCCGCGCGCGCCGTCAGTCGCACCACGATCCTCCGATCCGCGTGGGGCGCCTCCTCGCAGGCGTATTTCGCGTTGCGCAGCAGGTTCACGAGAATCTGCAGGACCTTGTGCTTTTCCACGGTGATGAGGGGGCGCGCCTGATAATCGCGCACCACCGTCACCGCATGCCGCGCAAACGCCCCTTCGTTCATCCGCAACGCATCCTCGATCAGCTCGGTCACGGCCACGCGCTCCGTCACCCCCGACACCCTCGCATAGTTCTGCTGCATCGCGACAATGTCGTTGATGTGCTCCACATTCTTTCGCAACGAGGCGAGTTCGGCCATGAGTTCCCGCTGTTCCGCCGCGAGGTGGCCCGCCAGCGTGGCGACGAACCCGGGCACCTGTCGGCCGCGCGGATCGTTCGCCAGGAACTCGCCCAGCTGCCCGGCGTGGTCGTGCAACAGGTCGCGCAGCTGCGCGATCCAGGCGACCTTGGAGTCCGCGATCCGATCGTGTAGCAACGTTGCGGATACATTGAGGCTGGTGAGCACGTTCCCGACATTGTGCAACACGCCGGTCGCCACCTCGGCCATGCCGGCCTGGCGCGAAATTTCCATCAGCTCGCGATGCACGCGCTCGACTTCCTCCTGGACCTTCTCGCGCTCGGCGATCTGCGCGCGCAGTTCCCGGGTGCGCTCCTCCACCTTGGCCTCCAGCAGATCGCGCGTCTGCCGCAACTGCGCATGTTTCCGCCGCAGGTGGATCATCCACCAACCATACGCGCCCAGGCCCACCACGGCCACGCCGCAGAGGACGCGAAACCAGCCCGTCTCGTGATAACGCGCCGGCAGCGTCACTGCGAAGCTTGCGCCGGTCGTGTTCCACACGCCGTCGGCGTTGCACGCCTGCACCTGAAAGCGATACCGGCCGTGCGCCAGGTTTGTATAGAAAGCGGAGCGGCGGTCGCCGGCATCCACCCAGTCGGTTTCATAGCCCTCGAGCCGGTAACGGTAGCGGGTCTTCAGCGGAGCGCGGTAGTTGAGCGCCGCATAGTGAAACTCCAGGTTTCCCGCCGTCGGGGCCAGGTGCGGCTCGCGGTCCGACGGGTATTCGCGGCCGTCGACCATCACCCGGTCGATCGAGACCCGCGGCGGCGCATCGTCCCGCGGCACATTCGCCGGATCGATCATCACCAGGCCTTTCGAACTCGGGAACCAGATCTTCCCGTCTGCGGACCGGCCGCCCGAATACTCCTGCGCGCTCTTGTCCGTCGTCTTCACCGCATCCTCCCCGTCGAACACTTCGCAGGTCACCCGCGCGGCGCGCCCATCGGCCACCGCGTTCGCCTCCGCCTCGTTCATCCGGAATAGGCCGCGGCTCGAATCCAGCCAGAGCTGACCGTGTCGATCGCCGACGATCGCATAAACGAAATTCTCGTGCAGACCTTCGGCGCGCGTCAGGGTGGCCATGCCACCCGCCTTGAAGCGCGCGATGCCTGTGTTCTGCGCCGCCCAGACTGCTCCGTCATCCGCCACCCACAGGTAGTAGAACGCCGTGCGATACACGCCGTTTTCGTGACACCGGTTGTGCAGCACGCCGTGCTCGATCTCGAAAACGCCATCGACCGCCGCGATCCAGATCGAATCCTCGGCATCCACCACCAGATCGCTGATCCAACGAAGGGAAACTTCCGAACCATCCGCCAGGAGATAAGGCCGCAGTTCGCCCTCTTCCAAGCGCAGCAAGCGGCCTTCGACGACCACGAGGATGCCCTTCGAGTCTTCCGAGACGACGCGCGGCCAGACCTCCTGCGGCCAGCTCTGGACCACGCGGCCGCCGGAGAAGCGGTCGAGGTTCTTGCGCGCGCCGACCAGATACACGTCGCCGTTGCGCGCGGCGAACACGCGCTTGATCCACCGTGAAGTAAACCCGTCCGCCCCGTTTACGCCAAAGGTGGTGAAGCGGCCGTCGCGATAGCGGGAAAGACCGTTCGGCGTGGCCGCCCAAACACTGCCGTCCGCCCCCATCGCCACCGCCAAACAAGCCTCATGCGACAACCCCTCCGTCAGCGAAAGAATCGGAAACTTCACATCGGTGAGCTGACTCAGCCCTTCCTCCGTGCCGATCCAAAGGCTCCCGTCATCCGATTCCGCCAGCGACAGCACACGATCGCTCGCGAGCCCGTCTTGTTTGCTCAGCGCGGTGAAGACGCCGTTGTGGTGACGGATCAAGCCAGAGCTGATCGTGCCGATCCACAGCACACCATGCCGGTCCACGAGCAGCGCCCGCGGTTGCGATGCTGACGCCGGGATCGCCTGCTCCTCGAACTGCGCGTTATAACAGCGCAGGCCGTTGGGCGTGCCGACCCAGATCAGGCCGCTGTGATCGACCGCTACCGCCGAGACGACCTGGCCGCGAAGTTCAGGTGCCGGAAAGGCATTCAAGCGCCCGTCGGCGAAGTAAAACAGCCCTTGGTCCGCCGTGCCGATCCAGATGCGGCCGTCCGCATCCTCGTGAAGCGAGAACACGTCTGCATTCCGCACCGGCAGAAAGGACTGCATGGTTGTCCCGTCCCGCAACCTCCCGGCCAGGTTGGTGCCGCCCACCAGCAACTCACCGTCGCGCGTCAATTGCAGGCTGCGGATCGTCACCTGCGAGCCACCCCACTCCTCGCGTCCCAGCGGAGTGAATACGCCGTTCTCGAAATAGCCGAAGGATCGTCGCTCGAGTCCGAACCAGAGCCCTCCCGCCTTCCGCGGCGCAAGCGCCGTCATCACCTTGCTGTCCACGTCGGCGTTTTCGCCGGCGGGGAGGACCGTCCGGAAGCTCACCCCGTCGAACTGCACCAGCCCCTGCGAGGTGCCGAGCCACACGCGCCCGTCCGCACTCTGCGCCACCGCCGTCACCGCATTCGCCGGCAGCCCGTTCGCCCGCCGCCACGTCTGGCAATTGTATTGATGCACACTGCGGGCCGGATCGAGCGCGCCCGCCTCGTGCAGGCACAGCGTCAGACCCATCGCCCACGCGATTAACCGAAAGAAGAACATGGTGGCCGGCTGCCTCATCGGGAGGCGCCTTCCCCGCACCATGACATCCGCGGCGCGCCAGCCAACTCTCCTCCCCGTTCCTCGCCGTCACGCGGCGCGACGCCGAAACGGCGCGACGCCTCGCGGGCGTCGC
The DNA here is from genome assembly GCA_023430825.1 of Verrucomicrobiota bacterium. GTDB lineage: Bacteria > Verrucomicrobiota > Verrucomicrobiia > Opitutales > Opitutaceae > Opitutus. The sequence continues at coordinate 21,725 of JAEYYL010000392.1, forward strand.
CTGCGGCGATGAAATGGCTCATGCTTCCTCATCGGCCGGCTCGCCCCAAACGTTTGCACAATTACGTGCTAATGTTTGCACGCCGCCGACGCTGCAAATCGGCGGCGATGCGCCCGCCGGCCAGCGCCGGCACACGGGTCCGTCGCACGACCAGGATGATTAGTCGCGGCCGTCATGCGGTTGTCGGGGCTTGGGAGCCTGCGTGCCTGCCGCTTTTCGCTTCGCGCGGCTTGCGCCCACGCCGATGGCGATCACCACCACCACGCCCAGCACGATCAAAATCGTTTCGATGCCCATGCGCGCAACTTAGCCGGCGCACGCACCGCCCGCCATGGGGCGTGCGCCCGAAACGCCCGTCAGGCCCCGCGCAGGGAAGCGCAGAATCTCGCCAGCCGCTCGACACCTTTTTTGATGATCTCGTCGCTCGTCGCGTAGCTGAGTCGCAGGTAACCTTCTGCGCCGAACGCACTGCCTGGGACCGCCGCCACTTTCTCCGCTTCGAGCAGGCGCGCGCAGAAATCCACATCCTTCAGACCGAAGCTCGAGATGTTCGGGAAAAGATAAAATGCCCCCTCGGCCAGCAGGCAGGTGACGCCCGGAATCTTGTTCAACTCCGCGTGCAAAAACTTCCGGCGACGGTCGAACGCCGTCATCATCGTCTTCAACGCCGCCGCCGTCTTTTCCTTTTCCTTCAGCGCCGCGAGCGCGCCGTATTGACCGAACGTCGTCACGTTCGACGACATCTGGCTCTGCAACTCCGCAATGGCTTTCGCGATCGGCAGCGGCGCCACCGTCGTGCCGATGCGCCAGCCCGTCATCGCGTAAGTCTTCGAAAAACCCGCGACGACGATCGTCCGCGCCTTTGCCGCTTCGCTCAGCGTCGCCACGCAGGTCGGCTTCGCGCCGTCGTAAACCAGGTGCTCATACATCTCGTCGGAGAGAATGTAGAGATTGTGCTTCACCGCCACGGCCACGATCGCCTCGAGTTCCGCGCGCGAATAGACCGCGCCCGTCGGATTCGACGGCGAGTTGAGAATGAGCAGCTTCGTCTTCGGCGTGATCGCCGCCTCGAGCATCTGCGGCGTCAGCCGGAAGCCGGTCTTGTCGTCGGCGAGCACGAACTTCGGCGTGGCGCCGGCGAGCTTCACCATCTCGGGATAACTCACCCAATACGGCGCCGGCACGATGACTTCGTCGCCCGGCGAACACACCGCCAGCACGCCGAGGTAGCAATTGAACTTTCCGCCCGGCGACACGATCACCTGCTCGGGCGTGATCGTGAAACCGTATTCCGCAGCGTAGCGTTCAACGATGGCCTTGCGCAGCTCGATGATGCCCGGCGTCGGCGCATACTTGGTCTTGCCCGCCTTCAACGCCGCGATCGCCGCGTCCTTGATATGCTCCGGCGTATCGAAGTCCGGCTCACCGGCGGCGAAACCGCACACATCCTCGCCGGCGGCTTGCAGCGCTTTCGCCTTGGCATCGATGGCGAGGGTCGGCGAAGGCGAGACGTTTTGGGCCCAAGTGGACAGCGGCAGCGGGGAGGTGGACATGCGAGTAGGGCGCTCACTAAAACGAAACGCTCCCCCGAAAAGCAAGCCCCGGCACGGCGCAACTCCGCGCACGATCGCCACGACATCGTCTCGTTTGTGCGCCCTCTTCTTGCCCGCCAATCAATCGGCGGCTCGCTTGCGCGTCGCTCCAGATGGAGCCGCGGCGCCCTCACCGCGTCCTCCCGCGCAACGCGCCGCGTCGTCGCCGCGTCGATCAGACGCGATCCAACGAGCCGGCCAACACCTCGCAGACGAGGTTCCCCACCAGCGCGCCTCTCCCCCGCCGATCTCAACAGCCCAGTGCGCGGCGCGCGCCCCCCCCGCCCGGGG
>JAEYYL010000425.1 GCA_023430825.1 Verrucomicrobiota bacterium
TCCTCGCCCGCACGCCGAAGGATCTGATCACGCTCGCCGCCGGCGATTTCGACCGCGACGGGAAACCCGAACTCGTCACCGGCGGCTTCTACATTTACCCGCCCTACGACCAGATGGGCCGCATCACGCTCTGGCGCCGATGAAACGCCTGCGCTTCTCCACCGCCTGTTGTAGGAGCCTGCTTGCAGGCGATTTCGCGCATCCGAGCGCAGACGGTGCATCGTATCGTCTGCAAGCAGACTCCCGCCTTCCGCTCCTCGCATGAAACCTAAACCGCTCCTCCTCTCGCTCGCCGCCCTTCTCGTCGCGGCCGCCGCCGGCAGCGCCTGGTGGTTTCAGGGCGCGAGCGAACAGCAATCGCGCGTCGCCGCGGTGCTCCCTCCGCCGCCTGATCTCAGCGCCGCACCCGCCCCCATGCGCGCCGCACTCGCCGCCGCCGCCGAACGCGCCCACTCGCTGCGTCACGCCCGCGACGGCTTCGCCGAACTGGTCCAGCTCTACCACGCCAACGGTTTCCTCGACGCCGCGCTCCACGGCTATGCCGGCCTCGCCGCACTCGAGCCAGACCAGCCGCGCTGGCCGCATTTTCACGCCTCGATCCTCGCCGGCTACGGCGACGTCGAACCGGCGATCGCCCTCTGGCAACGCGTCGTCGCCCTCGCCCCCGACTACCTCCCCGCACGGCTACGCCTCGGCGACAGCCTGCTGAAGAACAACCAGCTCGACGAAGCCGCCGCCACCTATACCGCCGTCCTCGAACGCGCCCCCGGCGATGCTTACGCCCAACTCGGCCTCGCCCGCATCGATCTCGAGGCGGAACGCTGGAACCAGGCGCGCGAACGGCTCGAAACCATCGTCCGCGCCACCAACTACGAACTCGGCTACGACCTCATCGTCAGCCTCTACGAACGCCTCGGCGAAACCGACCGCGCCCTCGCCATCCGCGGCTCGGCGAAAGCGCTCGGTTCGTTCCGCGACCCGCCCGACCCCTGGGTCGATGCGCTGATCGACCTCTGCTACGACCCGTATCGCATCTCGCTCGCCGCCGGTGTCGCCGGCCGCACCGGCGATTCCGCGCGCGGTCGCGCCCTGCTCGAACGCGCCATCGAACTCGCCCCCGGCGACGTCTCCACGCGTTTCCAACTCGGCACGCTCGCCCTCCAACAAGGCGACACCGCCACGGCACGCGACCAATTCGAGCGCTGCACGATCCTCGCACCGGATTTCTCCGACGCCTGGGCGCAGCTCAGCGCCTTGCAGGCCCGACTGGGCGACCCCGCCGGCGCGGCGCGCACGCTCGCCACCGGGCTGCGCCACTGTCCCGAATCGCCCGGCCTCCACCTGATGCAGGCCCGCACGTTCCGCCAGGCCGGCCGCATCGAGGAAGCGATCAACGAGTTCATGGTTTCCATCAACCTGCGGCCAAATGAGCCCGAGGCCTTCATCGAGCTCGGCTCGATGCTCGTATCCGTCGGCCGCACCGACGAGGGCATCGAACAACTCCGCCGCTCGCTCGACACCGATCCGGCAAATCCGGTCGCCCTCAGCATCCTCGCCTTTCACGCGATCTCCACCGGCGACGAAGCCGAGACCGATCGCTGGATGTCGCGCATCGCCGACCAGCCGCGCGTCACCCGCGAGCAATCCTCGCGCCTCCACGCCGCCTACCGCCAGCAGTTCGGCCGCGAGTGGCAGCCGAAACGATAACCCGAACAGCCGCGTCGGCGCGCTGGGCGCACTCCGCGCGTCAATGGCCCGCGTGATGATGCTCGTGTCCGCCGGCGTGCCCGGCCGCCGGCCACCCAAACGTGCGCCGCTCCACTTCACGCGCGATCGTCTCGCCTTCGCGCACGCGGTAACTGCGATTTATCTCCAGCCCTTCGATCACCTGCGTCTTTCCCGTGACCGGCCAGAAAATTTCCACGCGCGCCACCGCCCGGGCTTCGCCGAGCCCGATTTGCACCTTCAGCGGCGAGGCGCCAAAACTCCCACCGCTCCGCACCACGCGATGAATCGCGCGTTCGCCGCTCGCCGTCTTCGCGACCACTTTTACCCGCGCACCCAGCGCCATGCGGTTGGAGGCCTCGCCTTCGAGCTGGAGCTTCAACCAGTGATGGCCGTGCCCCGGGTTCACAAAAAGCTGGTTGTGATAATGGTCGCCGGACATCGCCCCGCCGACGACCGAGTAGATGTCCTGCGTTCCGTCGTTGTTCAGATCGCCAAACGCGATGCCATGCCCTTTCTGCAACTGCCCGAACCCGCCCGAGGTGGTCACGTTCTGAAACCGCGCGCCCCCGTCGTTGCGAAACATCAGATTCGGAATGAGCGTGCCGAGCGACGGGTCGCCCGTGCCCACGTAAAAATCGAGCCAGCCGTCGTTGTCGAGATCGCCAAAGTTGCCGCCCATCGCGTGCACCACCGCCGGTAGCCCCGCCGCCGTCGTCACGTCGACAAACGTGCCGTCTCCATTGTTTCGATACAAGCGCGGCGGTTCGGCCCGCGTGCGCACGCCGAGATAAGTCGCCGCGATATCGCCCGCGTCGCGAATCGAGTAGCCGGTCACGAACAGGTCGAGCCATCCGTCGTTGTCGAAGTCGAAAAACCAGCACGGAAAACTCTTCAGCGGCTGGGTCACGCCGGCCGCCGCGGCGACATCGGTGAAGCGATGCGGCGCGGTGCGCGACTCGCCCGCGCCAGCCGGGCCGTCGTTGCGCAAAAGCCGGTTCGGACCGACGAGGGAAGAGATGTAAAGATCCGGACGCCCGTCGTTGTTGAAATCGCCGCTCGTCACGCCTTTCACCCAATCGACGATCGCGAGGCCGTTCTCCGCCGCGCATTCGGTGAATGTGCCGTCGCCGTTATTGCGAAAAAGTTCGCACGGATCCGACTCGCCGGAGTCAGGCACGGTCTCGTTGCCGATGAAAATATCCAGCCACCCGTCGCCGTTGTAGTCGAACCAGACCGCCGTCTGCGTGGAATGAAAACTCAACAACCCCGCTTCCTCCGTCACATCGGTGAACGTGTTGTTGCCGTTGTTGCGCAGCAGCGAATTCGGATGCCGCCCGTCCTTGCCGAGCCAGCCCCCGCGCAACACCAGCACATCGGCGAGACCATCATTGTTGTAGTCGCCGTGGATCAGATTGAGCCCGCCGACCAGACCGGTCAGCCCCGCCGCATCCGTCAACTCGGTGAACGCGCCGTTCCCTTCGTTCCGAAAATAGCGCAACGGGCTCCGCAAACCCGACGCCGACACCATAAGGTCCAAAAATCCGTCCCGATCGAAATCCTCCATCACCACGCCGCCCGACATGTCGTCGACATCGAGCCCGAGCGGCCCCGCCACATCGCGAAACCGCTTGATATCATAGTCCGACTCGAAAGCCGCCGGCGGAATCCGCCAGCGCGCCGGCACGCGATCCGGATACTCGCCGAGCGTCATGTAAGCGATGTTGAGCAGCCACGCTGCATACGGCGTCGGCCGGATCGCCAGCACGTCGTCCAACACCGCGATCGCCCCGCGCGATCCTCGCGGGTCCCGATGCACGCCGCCATCGCGAATCGGAAACAGACACGAATCGGCGTTGTGATTCTCGAGACAGTTCTGCTGCTCGCCGAGCCGCAGATAACAGAGCGCCTTGAACTCGAGCAGCGTCGCGATCTGCTCCATCGACGGAGCGATGGCCTGCCCGTCCAGCGAACGTTCGACTTCGGCCAGCTCTCGCAACGCCGCTTTGGACTGCCCGTCGTTGAGCAACGACACCGCCAGCGAAAGCCTGAACTGCCCGAGCTCCTGCCGCGACGCGCTTCCCGGCGCCTCGAGTCGCGCGCGATAATACGCCGCCGCCTTCGCCGCGAAGAACGGAATCGCCACCGGATCGATCGCGTCCTCCAGCCCTGTCAATCGCTCCGCCATGCGGCGATTGCTCGCCGGCTGCTCGCGCACCGCACTCGTGTAGCGGATCTCGGCGCTCTCGCCCACCGTCGCGGCCATCACCGACATCACGGCCACGCTGAGCGCGCGCCGGAAAACCATCGTGCGTTGGACGAAATGATCAGGAAGACGGGCGCGTATCATCGGCGGAGATGACGTAGATCGCACCCGGAGGTGTCGAAATCATATCTCGCTCGATAATTTTCCCGTCCACCCAACGCACGATCAGCCGCCGCGGCGGATTTTCGTCCGCCAATCCAAAGAAGCATCCGCTCGCCGATTGGCTGTAATAGCCCGAACTTGCATTGATTTCGCGCACCGCGCGCGTGCCGTCCGCCAGTTCTAGCTCCACGCGCGCGCCCACCGCATCGCGATTTGCCGCGGCACCGCGCAACACGACGCGAAACATTTTTCGCCCTTCGACGCCCGGATTGCGCCACGCGAGCGTCGTCGCGTGATTGCGGCTCACCAGAAAATCCGGCCAACCGTCGCGATCGAAATCAAGGACCACGAGCGCTTTCGCGTCGCCCGGGACCACCAGTCCGCTCTCCCGAGGCGGCACGGGGAAAAATCCGCCGCGACCGTCTCCGCGCAAAAGCTGGCCGAGCCCACCAGCGAACGGACCCACCGCCGGGATCGGGGCAAACGAGTTTTGCACCGCATAAATATCCGCATGCCCATCTCCGTCGAAATCGCCGGCGACGATCCCCTGCAGCGGCGCGATCTGCGCGATCCGCGGCAACGCCGCGAAACGATACATCCCGTCCGCCTCGCTGAGAAAAACACCGCTCTGCAACTGCGTCGCTTCGTAACGCTGCGCCGCCGCCAGCCGGTCCGCGCCGACGATCTCCTCAACCGATGCCGTCGCATAATCGTCGTGGCGCGGAAACCGCCGGCCGACCGCCGTCAACCGCGCGGCCAGTTCGCCGCGCGAACGCAGCGGCCTCAACCGCCCCCCCTCCACCCTCGCCTCGATCGCCTGCATCGCCGCGCCGGGCATGAACCGCCCGTGAAACAACAGCGCCGGCGCCTGGTAAGGCGTATTCAATCCGGCATTACCTGCCACGAAGTCCGGCCGCCCGTCGCCGTTGAAGTCGGCGCTCGCCAGCGACGTCCACCACCCGCTGCCCGCCGCGGCGAAACCCGCACGCTCCGATTCATCCGTAAACCGCTCGCCGCGCTCGTTCCGCCAGAACCGCACGCCGCCCCACTCGTGCGCCACCAGCAGGTCAGGCCAGCCGTCGCGATCCACGTCGGTCCAGATCGCCGACGTCACCATGCCCGCATCGCGCAACGCCGGCGCCAAAACCTCCGTCACGTCCTCGAACCGTCCGCCCGCATTGCGCAGCAGCGCGCTGCGCGGCGCACTCGGATACCGGCCGGGCACGTTTCGCGCGCCGAGAAATACGTCGCGCCGGCCGTCGCGGTCGAAGTCTGCCGCCACCGCAGCGCCGGCGGGAACCGGCCAGGCCGGCAACGCGTCCCCGGCGACGGCAAAGCCGGCCGCGCCTTGATTCAAATGCAGCACCGGCTGGTAATCCGGCGAATTCGCCGGACGGTTGGCGCCAGCGCGGGTTTGCAGCAGATCGATCCGGCCGTCGCCGTTCGCGTCGAACGCCAGCAACGGTCCGTCGTCCACCGCCGCGCCGGGCAGCGTGGTCCACGGCACGAAACGTTCCCCGCCGCTCCGGAGGATTCGCGCCGGTTGCCGGCTCGTTCCTCCGATCGCGACATCGTCCTCGCCGTCCCCGTCGAAATCCGCTGACACCAGCGCCGGCCCGCGCCGATCGAAACGGACCGGCAACAACGGTTGCGCGTCCGCGTGAAAACTCTCCTCCGAGCGCAGCGAAAGGCCCCGCGCTTCGCTCTCGTCGACGAACCGCCGGGACACGTCCGCCGCCGTCTTCGCCACCGCCGCCGGCGCCGCCGAACCCGCCGGCTCCGTGATCGTATAGCGCCGGTCCGCCGCGAGGTCCGGGAACGTCTGCATGTGGCCGCTGGGCCACTCGATCGTCAGCCGCCGGATCACGCTTTCTTCGCCGAGCCCGAAATGCAGCAGCGGCTCGCTGCTCGACAGGTAACCGCGCGCGAGCACGAGCTGCCGCACCTGCACGCCTGCGGCGGTTTCCAGCCGCGCGGTCGCGCCCACGCCGAAGCGGTTCGAGACCGAGCCGCGCAACGCAAGGATCACGCGATGGCCCTTCCCGCTGTCGTTGCGCAGCACGGTGGGCTCCGCCTCGTAGTTGGCGAACACCAGGTCGAGGTCGCCATCGCCATCGAAATCGCCGAACGCCGCCCCGAAACTCACGCCTTCGTGATCGAGCCCCCAGGCGCGGCCAACTTCCTCGAAGTTCAGGTCTCCAAGATTTCGATACGCCAGATTCCGTTCCGCGAATGGCGGCGATTCCTTCATCAGCCGGCGCGAGTCGCCGGGATTTTCCAACGCCATGATGCGGTCGAGCAGATCGGCGTTGTGATACTCGCGGCTCATGCCGTTGGTCACGTGCAGGTCGAGCCGGCCGTCGTTGTCGAGGTCCTCGAACCGCACCGACCACGTCCAGTCCGTCGCCGGAAACCCTGCGAGATTCGCCGCCTCCAGCATCCGGCCGACGCCGGTGTTCACGAACAGCGCGTTGCGCATGAGCTGCGGCGCAGCCGTGATCTCGTCCGGCACCAGCTGCGCGCGCGCCCGCGACCCGGCCATCCCGCGCAGGTCCTTGGTGCGCGAGGTCGCCGCCATGTCGCCGACGAGCAGGTCGATCAGCCCGTCGTTGTTCACGTCGCCCAAATCGGCGCCCATCGAATAATACGCCGTGTGTGGCGCGACCGCGTCGACGACGTCGGTGAACGTGCCGTCCCGGTTGTTGCGATAAAGCCGGTCGGGCACCGCGTAATCGTTGGCGACATACAGGTCGGGCCAGCCGTCGTGGTCGTAATCCCACCACGTCGCCGAATGGCCCATCGACTCGCCGGCGATGCCGGCCGCGTCGGTGACTTCGGAGAATGTGCCGTCTCCACGATTTCGATACAGCCGGTCGCGCTGGCCGCCCGGACTCTTCGCCGGGTCGAACAGGCTCGTTTGCACATAGACGTCGAGCCAGCCGTCGCGATCGTAGTCGCAGAACGCCGCCATCCCGCTCGCGTCGATGAGCGCCAGACCGCGCGCTGCGGCCTCCTCCTTGAACGTGCCATCGCCCTGGTTCACGTAGAGCTGGTTCGGGGCGCCGAAGCGGCAAACGTAGAGATCGAGCCGGCCATCGTTGTTCACGTCCGCGAACGCCGCACCCTGCGTCCAGTGCGACCGCGCGGTGTCCGCCTCCGCCTCGCTTCCGAACAGCCCGCGGATCGCGCCGGCGATCCCGCTCTGGGTCGATGCGGCGAGCCCCGCGCGTTCGGTGACGTCCTCGAACTTCCACTGGCCGAGATTGCGAAACAGCCGGCTCGGGCCGGTCTTGCTGACGATGAACACATCGGGCCGGCCATCGCCGTCGTAATCGCCGACCGCCACGCCGGTGCCCATCGCACCGTAAGCCAGTTCCTGATACCGCTCCGCCCACATGCCGGGATCGGCATAGTGATTCATCGCGCGAAGGCCCGTTTGCTCCGGGGCCAGCGCCGTGAACAGCGTCGTGCCGGTCGCACGCGACCGGGGCGCCAGCGGCGCCTCCGCAAGTTCGGCGGCGGATGCGGCCGCGCAGGCCGACAGCACGCCGGCAATCAGCGCGCGACCGAACATGACGGAGAGCCGACGGCGACGTCCGTTCTCCCTGGAGGCCGCGAGCCACCGCTGGTCGCTGCTGCTCGCCTCAATGCCCATGGTGGGAGTGGTGCGAATGCGCCGCCGAATCGCCCGTGGGCCAGGCAAAACTTCTCGGCGTCACATCGGTCGCGGTGGTTTCGCCTTCGCTCACGGCGTAGGCGCGGTCCAGTGCGAGCCCTTCGATCACCTGCGTTTGTCCGGTCACCGGCCAGAAAATCTCCACGCGCAAAATCTTCGTCGCGCGCCCCAGGCCGATCTCCTGCCGCAGCGGCCCGGAGCCGAAACTTCCTCCGGTCGTGACTTCGCGATGGATCGAGCGCTCGCCGACGTCGGTTTGCACGACGACCTTCACCCGCGCGCCGACCGCCAGCCGGTTCGACGACGTGCCCGTCAACGCGAGCTTGAGCCAGCGGTTGCCATGGCCGGGATTCGCAAAGAGCTGGTTCGGGTAGTGGTCGCCTGAATACACGCCGCCGGTCACTGCATAGATATCCTGCGGACCGTCGTGGTTGATGTCGCCGAAACCCACGGCGTGCCCCTTCTGGAGCTGGCCGAATCCCCCCGACGTCGTCACGTCCTGAAACCGGCCCGCGCCGTCGTTGCGAAACATGAGGTTCGGGATGAGCGTGCCGAGATACGGATCGCCGGTGCCAAGGTAGAAATCGAGCCAGCCGTCGTTGTCGAGGTCGCCGAAATTGCAGCCCATCGTGAGCACCACCTTGAAGAGCCCCGCGTCTTTCGTGACGTCGGCAAACGTGCCGTCGCGGTTGTTGCGATAGAGCCGCACGCGCTCGCCACGGTTGGGCGCGCCGATCATGTCCGCGGCGACATCGCCGGCGTTGCCGATGAAGTAGCCGGAGACGAACAGGTCGAGCCAGCCGTCGTTGTCGTAGTCGAAAAACCAGCACGGGAAACTCTGCAGCGGCTCGGTGACGCCGGCCGCGCGCGCCACGTCGGTGAAACGCCACGCGCTCTTCGCCGAACCGCCGGGACTCGCGGGCCCGTCGTTGCGCAGCAGCCGGTTTGGAAACCCGCGCGACGAGAGATAAAGATCGGGCCGGCCGTCGTTGTCGAAGTCGCCAGCGGCGACGCCTTTCACGAACTCGGTGAACGCGACTCCGTTCTCCGCGGCACATTCGGTGAAGGTGCCGTCGCCGTTGTTGCGGTAGAGCTCGCACGGATACATCTGCCCCATCGGCGGGATCGACTCGTTGCCGATGAACAGGTCCAGCCAGCCGTCGCCGTTGAAATCGAACCACGCGGCCGCCTGCGTCGGACGCTCGGTCCATACGCCCGCTTCCTTCGTGACATCGGTGAACGTGTTGTCGCCGTTGTTCCGCAGGAGCGAATTCGGATACTCGCCGTTCTTCCCTTCCCACCCGCCGCGGAGGACCAGCACGTCGGGAAAGCCGTCGTTGTTGTAATCGGCGTGATTGAGATTCAACCCGCCGGTGAGGCCGGTGAGCCCGGCCGATTCGGTCAGGTCCGCGAACGTGCCATCGCCGTTGTTGCGGAAATAGCGGAGCTGGCTCTGCACGCCCGCGGCCGACACGATGAGATCGAGCCAGCCGTCGCGGTCGAAATCCTCCAGCGCCACCCCGCCCGCCAGATCGTCGACCGCCACGCCGAGCGCGCCGGCGACGTCGGGAAAGCGCTGGAGGTCGTAGTCAGACGCAAACGATTCCGGCGGGATCAGCCACTGCGGCGGCACCTGGTCGGGATATTCGCCGAGGGTCATGTGCGCGATGTTCAGCAGCCAGATCGCATTGGGGTTCGGATGGAGATCGAGCCATTCGTGCAACACACCGATCGCCGCCCGCGAACCTTCAGGCCGGAGATGCACGCCGCCGCCGCGGATCGGGAAGAGGCACGAGTCGGCGTTGTGATTGTGCAGACAGTTTTCCTGCTCGCCGACCCGCAGGTGTGCCACGGCCTTCGTCTCGAAGAATTTTCCCGCCTGCTCGAGCGTCGGCGTCAGCGCCGGGTTGTTGAGCATGCGGTCGTAGTCGTCGAGTGCGCGCAACGCGGCGACCGACTGGCCGTCGTTCAACAGCGCCGTGGCGTAAAGCATCGTCAGATCGAGCCGTTCGCGCGGCGAGCGCGCCGCCGCGATGCGCGTGCGATAGATCTCCGCCGCCTTGCCGGCCAGATACGGGTTCATCAACGCATCGGATGTTTCCGGCACGCGGGCGAGGCGTTCCACCATCTGACGCGTGCTTTCCGGCTGTGACGCACGCGTCGGGCCCGCCGCTCCGAGCGTGCCGCCGACAACGGCAACCCCCCAAGCGGCGAGGCGCAACGCGCGCGCGATGATCGAAGTCAGACTCATGGCTTGGAAATATCGAGCAACGTCGGCGGCTCCGAAGAAAATTCGTGCGTCGACCGGCTGCCGTCCGGCCAGCGAATCGACAGACGCCGCGGCGGATTCGCCGCCGGATATCCGAAAAAGACGCCCGGCGCCGACTGGCTGTAATAGCCGGAACCGGCGTGCAGCTCCTGCTGCTGCCGCGTGCCGTCCGCGAGTTCCAGCGTGAGTTGCGCGCCGATCGCCGTGGGGTTGCCGGCGGCGCCCTGCAGCAACACGCGGAACGACCGGCGATCGCGCACGCCGGTGTTGCGCCACGCGAGGGTCGTCGCGTCGTTGCGACTCACGAGAAAATCCGGCCAGCCGTCGTCGTCGAGATCGAGGACCGCAAGCGCCTTCGCATCGCCCGGCACCATAAGCCCGCTCTCGAGCGGCGGCGCCGGCCGAAACCCGCCGCGGCCGTCGCCGAGCAGCAACTGGCCGAGTCCGCCGTCGAAACGACCGACCGAGGGAATCGGCGCGTAGGAATTCTGCACCGCGTAGATGTCGGTGTGGCCATCGCCATCGAAATCGCCGGCGACCACGCCCTGGAACGGCGACACCTGCGCGATCCGCGGCAGCGCTTCGAAGCGATGCGTCCCATCGGGCTGGCTGAGAAAAACGCCGCTCCGCAGCTCGGTCGCTTCGTAGCGCTGCGCCGTCGCGAGCCGCTCGGCGCCGAGGATCTCCGCCAGCGTGGCTTTCGCGAAATCGTTGTTCTTCGGATAACGGCGGCGCAGCGCGGGCATCGTCGCACTGAGGCTCTTCAGCGTGCGGCGCGGATAAAGTTCGCCGCCATGCACCGTCGCCTCGATCAGCTGCGGCGGCCCGGCGCCGAAGCGGCCGTGGAAGAGCACCGCCGGCGCACGATACGGCGTATTCAAACCGGCATTACCGGCGACGTAATCGGGCCGGCCATCGCCGTTGAAATCCGCCGCCGCCAGCGCGGTCCACCAGCCCGTGCCCGCCGCGGCGAAGCCGGCGCGCTCCGACACGTCGGTGAAACCGCGCCCGGCCTCGTTGCGCCACACGCGCACGCCGCCCCACTCCAGCGCGAGCACGAGGTCCGGCCAGCCGTCCTGGTCGACGTCGCTCCCCAGTGCCGCACTCACCATGCCGATTTCGCGCAGGCCCGGAGCGAGCGAGTCGGTCACGTCCTCGAAGCGCCCGCCGGTATTGCGCAGCAGCGCGCTTTTCGGCGTGGTCGGATAACGCCCGGGCACGACGCGGCCGCCCAGAAAAAGATCGAGGCGTCCGTCGCGATCGAAATCGACCGCCACTGCCGCTCCCACGCTGATCGGCAGCGGCGGCAGCGCGTCGGGGGCCGGGGCGAATCCGCCGGCGGTGCCGAGATGCAGCACCGGGTGAAACTCGGGCGAGTTCATCGCGCGGTTCGTGCCGGCGCGGGTCTGCAGGACATCCGTGCGCCCGTCACCGTCGGCGTCGAACAAGAGCACCGGCCCGTCGTCGAGCGCCGCCGCCGGCAGCGCTGAAGCCGCCGCGAAATGCGCGCCGCCGGCGAAGACGCGCGCCGGCTGCCGCCCGGTTCCGCCGAGCACCACGTCGTCGCGGCCGTCACCGTCGAGGTCGCCAACCGCCAGCGCGGGGCCGCGGCGATCGAAGCGCGTCGGCAACAGCGGTTGCGGATCGGGCGTGAACGTTTCTTCCGAGCGGATCGAGAGGCCGCGCGCCGCGCTCTCGTCGACAAACTGGCCGGCCAGCGGCGCCGGTGGCGCCTGCTTTTCCGCCGGCCCGGCCGGCTCCGTGATCGTGTAACGACGGTCGGCGGCGAGATCGGTGAACGTCTGGCGGTGGCCGCTCGGCCATTCGACGATGAGCCGCTCGATGCTCGATTCCTCGCCGAGACCGAAGTGCAGCACCGGTTCGCTGCTCGAAAGATAGCCGCGGCCGACCACGAGCTGGCGGACCTGCACGCCCGCGGCGGTTTCGAGCCGCGCAGTCGCACCGACGCCGAAGCGATTCGAACTCGTCCCGCGCAACGCGAGCACGACGCGATGGCCGCTCGCGCTGTCGTTGCGCAGCACCGACGCGTTACCCTCGTAGTTGGAGAAAACGAGATCGAGATCGCCGTCGCCGTCGAAGTCGCCGAACGCCGCGCCGAAGCTCACGCCCAGCTGGTCGAGCCCCCAGGCCGGGCCGATGCTTTCGAACTGCAGATCGCCGCGGTTGCGAAACGCGAGATTTCGCTCGCGCAGCTCCGGGCTGACTTTCATCACGCGCAGTCGCTCGGCCATGTTTTCGCGCAGGATCACTTCGTCGCGCAGGTCGACGTTGTTGTATTCGCGCACCATGCCGTTGGTGACGTAGAGGTCGAGCCAGCCGTCGTTGTCGAGATCCTCGAAGCGCACCGCCCAGGTCCAGTCGGTCGCCTCGAGTCCTGCGAGCGCACCGGCCTCGAGAAACCGCGGAGCGCCGGTGTTCACGAAAAGCGTGTTGCGCAGAATCTGCGGCGAAACGGTCGTGCTGTCGGCGTCCTCGCGCGTGAGCTCGCGCGCCGCCGCCATGCTGCGCTGGTCCTGTTCGTGCGTGGTCGCCGCCATGTCGGCGACGAACAGATCGATGCGCCCGTCGTTGTTCACGTCGCCGAGATCCGTGCCCATCGCCGAATACGAAATCTGCGCGACCACGTCGTTGATCACGTCGGTGAACGTGCCGTCGCGGTTGTTCCGATAGAGCTTGTCCGGCGGGCCGAAGTCGTTCGCGACATAGAGATCGGGCCAGCCGTCCTCGTTGTAATCCCACCACGTTGCCGAGTGCGCCATGCTTTCGCCGGAGATGCCGGCGCGGTCGGTGACGTTCTCGAACGTGCCGTCGCCGCGATTGCGCAGCAGATAATCGCGCTGGCCATTCGGTGCCTTCGTGCCGTCGAGCATGTTGGTCTGGATGTAAACATCGAGCCAGCCGTCGCGGTCGTAGTCGCAGAAATTTCCCATGCCGCTCGAGTCGACCACCGCGAGCCCGCGGGCGGCGGCCTCCTCCTTGAATGTGCCGTCGCCCTGGTTGATGAAGAGAAGATTGGGCGCACCGAAGCGGCAGACGTAGAGATCGTGCCAGCCGTCGTTGTTCACATCGGCAAACGCGGCGCCTTGCGTCCACGGGCCCGGCGGCAGCGCCGCCGACGAGCCGGCGAGGCCGCGCACCCAGGAAAGCCCCTGCTCGATCGTGGAGCCGGAACGCGCGAACCCGGCGCGAGCGGTGACGTCTTCGAACTTCCAGTCACCGAGATTGCGAAACAGGCGGCTCTGCCCGGTCTTGCTCACGATGAAAACATCCGGGCGGCCGTCGTTGTCGTAATCGGCGACCGCGACGCCCGTGCCGATCGCACCGAGCGCGAACTCCTGGTTGAGCGCGCCCCACATCTCGGGATCGGCGTAGATGTTCTCGTTGACGATGCCCGTCTGTTCGGGCGTGAGCGGCGTGAACATCGTGGCGCCCTGACCGCCCGGGCGCGGCGCAAGTGGGGCCTCGCTTAATCCGGTGTTCGTCGCAGCGGCGAGCGCCCAATCAGAAAAGCACAAGAGGCCCGCCAACAGACCAATCCGCACAGTCTGCGCGAGCGAGCGGGGATCAACACGGCGGGGGTTCGCGCCAACAAGCATGCGGCGAACAGCACAGGACACCGCGAGGACGAGTCAAGGACCGAGCAGGTCCATCCGCCAGCGGGGCGCGCGCTCACGCGCCGTCGCCTCAATGCTCAATCGAAAAGCCGCTCCTGCTCGAACCACTGCTTCGACGCGGTGACTTTGCCGTCGATGAGCAGCAACGCCGTCATTTGATAGATGGTGACGCGCTCGAGTCGCTGGAAAGGCACGTCCACATCGATGATCTCGCCGTTCGCCGCGTTGACCCCGGGCCCACCCCACATCGGCACTTTTTCCACCGTCGGCGCCACGGCATTCATCAACCGCTTTGCAACGCGGCGATAAATCCACGACTCGCCCGTTCCCGCGTCGGTCACGATCGGTTTGATCTCCATGGGCTTGCCGATAAGCGCAACCACCTCGTCGGCCGTCATGCCCTGTCGCACGCTCGGCTTCGCCGACTTGGCTCGGTCCGTGGCGGCGGAGGAAGAGCTGGCATTGGACGACGCGATCGCAACGGGGCAACCGATCACGCACACGATGAGGGCGGAAAGCAGAAGGGTTTTCATACCTTGAACAACACCGGCAGAGGCCGATGCACTTCAAAATCAAACGCGATCATTCTTCAAACGTCGAAGCCGAACGCGTCGCACGCCAAGCCGGGATTAGGGGGTTGAGAGTTGAGTGCGGAGGGTTGAGCGGAAACCAAACGGCGCCGCAGTGCTCGCCAACACCCCACGGCAGATCGGTCTCTCAGCTCCCAACTCTGGCCTCTCAACTGAACGGCTCCGGCTGGGCGGAAACAACCGGGACTTAACTTGCTATGCCTTCATCCACCGCCAGCATCGGTCGCTCGTTCGCTGCCCCTCGCATGAGTTTATTCTCCCGGCTCTCGCTCCGTTTGTGGTTCATCGCTCCGCTGCTCGCATTCGGCTTCATTTTCTGGATGCACAGCGAGCGTGCGCAACGCGTCGAAACGATCAGCGCGCCCACGATCGCGCCCGCCATCGACCCAAAGTCTCCCACGGGCTACGCGGGCGGCGTGCGCCTGTTGATCGCGCCCGGCCACAATAACGAAAGTTACCAGTGGATCGCGCAGACGCAGGCGATGGTGGCCGCAGGCGAATGGCGCCTGCGCCATGTCGATTACGATAACGCGCCGACCGGCCGCACCACGCTCACCCCGTCGCCCTATCGCTGGTGGCTCGCCACGGTCGGCTGGTGCCATCAACGCCTGATCGGGGGCCCGATCGGCCTTTCGATCGAGCGAGCGGCCGTGTGGGCCGACCCCATCTTGCACCTCCTGTTTTTAGGAGCGGGCGTCATTTTAGCGAGGTGGCGCTTCGGACGGCTTCCCGCACTGCTTTTGTCGCTGGGCATCGCGGCTCTGTTTCCGTTCGCCGGCGGCTTTCTGCCTGGCGCTCCTGATGCCCGGACGCTGACGCAGCTCGTGCTGTTCGCGAGTTTGCTGACCCTGGCCGCGGGCGTGTGGTCCGCCGAATCCTCGCTCGCCGCCGCGCGGCGCTGGTTCGCCATTGCGGGGGCGCTCGGCGGCGGCGCGCTGTGGCTCGACGTCAGCGTGGTGTCGGTATTGATCGCCGTGGGCGGCGGCGCGGCCGCCACGATTTGGCTGGGTCGTCGCGGTGCGAGCGTGGCGCTACCGTGGCGAACGTGGGCGGTGGCCGGCGCGATCGCGACGCTGGCAGCGTATCTCCTGGAATACGCGCCGGCGCATCTCGACCTGAAGGCGTTTCGTCTGACGGAGGTTCACCCTCTCTATGCTCTGGCATGGCTCGGCGGTGGGGAATTGCTGACGCGTTTTCAATCACGTCCGCGCGATGGGAAAATGCGGACGCGAGATCGGCTCTCGTGGGCCGGCGCGGTGATCGCGTTGGCGAGCGTTCCCGGTGTGATGTGGCTGAAGCACGACGCTGCCTTTCTCACGCCGGGCTCCTTTGCGAACCGTCTGACACTGCTGGACGATACGGCAGGGGCGGACAATTTCGCGAAATGGATCGTGCAGAGCGGATTCACCGCGGGTCTTGTGGCTGTAGCCCTTTCGCTCGCGCTCCTCGTGGTCGCCGCTCGCGCTTTGCTTCGGCGCGAAACCGCTCCGGCCCCCCGCCGCGCTCTTACGATTCTGCTGGTGCCGGCGCTGGCGATGCTGGCACTGGCCTGCGCGGAGTTGAGCGCGTGGAACACATTCGGCGTGCTCCTCCTGGTGCTGCTGGTCGTCGCGACTCCCGGCGAGGCGGCGGACGAAGGCCTGCCGGGGCTTTGGCTCGTCGGCGCCGCGGCGGTGTTGCTTCCCGGGATGATCGCGCTGCTGCCGACGCGAGTCGACGCGGCCGATTTGAAACTCACCTCGCTTGAACGACAGGGGCTCGTCGAGCGGGAGTTCTCGCATTGGCTCGCGCGTCGCAGCGGCCCGGACGGCGCGATCGTGCTCGCACCGCCCAATCTCACGGTGTCGATTTTTTATCACGGCGGATTGAAGGGGCTCGGTTCTCCCTACCGCGGAAACGACGAAGGCTTTCGCGCCTCGGTGCGCCTCGCGGGCGCGGTGCATGCCGACGAATCCCACGCGTTGGCACGGCAGCGTGGCGTCACCCACATCGTCATGCCGTCGTGGGACGATTTTCTGAGCGATTACGCCCGACTCGCCGGCGCGGACCTCAACCAGACATTTGTCGGCCTGCTCCAAGCCTGGCTGCCGCCGCGGTGGCTCCGGCCCGTCCCCTACTATGTGCCGAGCGTCCCAGGTTTTGAAAACGAGCAGGTGTTCGTGTTTGAACATACGGACATCCAGGACAACGCCACCGCGCTCAGCCGGCTCGCGGAGTATTTTGTGGACATGGGACAGATCCAATTCGCCGCCCAAATCGCACAGGTGCTCGCCAACGAATACGCGGCCGATCTCGGCGCCCAAGTGGCAAAAGCGCGCACGGAGATCGTCCGCCGCGATCGCGCCGCCTTTACGAAAACCTTGCACGCGATCGAGGCGGCATTGAACGACGGCAGCGACGAGGCGCTGGCGTGGGATCGTCGCGTCAGCCTCTCGCTCGTGCTCGCCGCCGGCAGCCGCATGCCACTCGCAAGAGCCCAAGCCGAGCGCGCGCTCTACGACATGACCGAGCTCGACTTGCGAGGAGTGCCGGAGGCGACGCTTTTCCAATTCCTCTCGTTGGCCAAAACGCTCGGGCTCGCGATCGACGATCCGGAATTGAACACCCTCGCGCGTTCGCTGCTTCCGCCGCAGCTACGAGAACAGCTCTGACGCGCACGCATCGGGCAACGCAAGCGAGCCGAAGGGGACACTTCGCGGCGTGTTTCTAGCCACGCTCGACCTCGGCCGCGGTGATGGAGTTCAAATCGTCGAACGGCGTTTGCTCGCTCGAGAACCCGACGTCTGTCGGATTCCACCTTCAGGAGTGTTGCACAAAATCCATCGTCCTCCCCGACCGAGGGACCGGCACCCTCGACAGCCGCGATGTCACGGAGGTCGTCGTTGCAGAAATGGTCGCCGCTGTGTTGAAAGCGCGATTGCGCATCGCCAGGCTCAATCGCCGGGCTCAGCGCCCGGCAGATTGTTCTCCACGAATCGGAGATTCCGGCGGGCAGGTTCGTAATCCGGCGCGATCGCGAGCGCGCGATTCCAGGCATCGCGCGCGGCGGCGGTTTGTCCCTGTTGCGCGAGGAATACCCCGCGCAAGTTATGCGCCTCCACGTAATCGGGGTGGAGCCGAAGCGTTTCATCGAGATGCCGCGCGACGTCGGCCGGCCGCTCGCGGGCAGCCAGAAGGTTGACCGCAATCGCATAATGCGCGCCGACGAATTGCGGATCGATGCGCAATGCAGTTTCGAAGCGCGTCAGCGCCTCGGGCAAGCGACCCAAGTCCGCCAGAACATTGCCGAGCGCGAGATGCACCTCGGGGGCGTTCGGTTGCAGACGCAGCGTGTGCTCGTAATGGAAGACCGCTTCCGAGCGTCGCTCCGGCAGGCGCGCGAGCAGATTGGCGAAATGGTAATGCGCCGGCGCATAATCGGGCAGCACTTTCAAAACGCGCTCGAAACGGCTCAGTGCTTCGTTCTGCCGGTCCGGATCCCGCGCGAGCGCTGAGGCCAGATTCGCTTCGGCGAGCGCGAAATCAGGGCGCAGCCGAAGCGCCGTCTCATAATGCGCGATCGCTTCCTGCAGCCGCCCAGATGTCGCCACGATTTCATTGGCGAGTGCATTGTGTGCCTCCGCATACGTCGGCCGCAGCCGAATCGCTTCTTCGAACAAAGCGACCGCCTCATGGCCGTGTCCCGGCTCCATCACGAGGAGGCCGCCATACGCGGCGAGCGTCTCCGCGCTGTGGGGATTGAGTTCGAGCGATTTCTGAAAAAGCGCGATCGCTTCCGCCCGACGCTTCGGACTCTTCCCGACCTGGTGCGCGAGCACGCGGTATCCCATCCAACTCGTGGGGTTGGTCGCGACGTTCGCGCGAAACAAAACCTCGTCGTTTTGATAAAGCCGGCTGTGGCTGCGCGACGTTGCGGCGAGCAGCAAGACGACGACGCCAATGAGCCACGGAGAAACCGCCCGCAGCGAGCGAACCCGATGGGTTATCCCCAGCAGGGCCGCCGACGCGCCCGTCACCGCGGCGGGAATCGCGAGGTATTGGAAGTGGTCGGCGACATAGGAAAACTGGAAAGGAAAAACTTTGAAGAATCCGAGCGCCGGAAAAAGCGTGCCGCCGAAGAGCAACCAAATCGCGAGCGGCGCGCGGGAACGTTTTCGCCAAGCCCACAATCCCGCCGTCACCGCCACCGTCGCGAGCAAATAGCCGGTCCAGCCCAATGCTTGCGCCGACACATCCCACAGCGGGTAGAAAAACGTGATGTCGGCCGGCCAAACGAGCTTCCCGATATAAAACCAGAGCGTCCGCGATGCGAGGAGCGCTCGCTCCACGAATGCGAGATCGGGCACAACCATATCCGCGCCAATCGTGGTCTTCTCGATCCAGGCCGTCACCAGTCCGGCGGGCACGGCGAGGAGGAACCACGGCAGCAACGGCGTGACGTCGCGACGCCATTCGAGCCGCCCGTGTCGCCACCACATCACCACGAGCAACGCCGCCGGAAGCGTGGCCGCAGTTGTTTTCGTTCCGATCGCCAGAAAGTAGAGCACGAACGCGCCGGCATACATGACCCGCCGGCGGTGCACGACGAAGCGGGCGTAACAAAGCGCGGCTCCCAGATAAAAGGCCGTCGACAAGGTATTCTTCTGTTCGGAAATCCATGCGACGGATTCCACGCAGACCGGGTGCGCGACAAAGAGCGCCGCCGCCAACCACGGAAGGCTCGCCCGAGAATACCAGCCGGCTTCCGGCTGCTTCACGCTCCGATCGGCAAAGCGCAACAACCACCAGAGCCAGGCAGCCAACAGGCCGCCATTGAGCGCGTGAAGGAAAACGTTCGTGAGATGATACGGGACCACCTCGTCGCCCCAGAGCCGATGCTCGATCCAGAACGCGGAGTGAAGAACCGGATAATACTGCTGCGTGGCACCGGGCTCGAACCAGATCCTCGCCAATCCGTCCCAG
>JAEYYL010000012.1 GCA_023430825.1 Verrucomicrobiota bacterium
CGGCGGCAGCAGCATGGGGGTGTCGCGGTCGATGTTCTTGAAACGATACGCCATGCCGCCACCCGCTGCACCTCGCGTGCCGCGCTCACAGCGGAACTCGAAAAAGTCCGACAGACTCTTAACCCGCCCTGCTTCACGTCGAACGATCGCGCAAAAAAGGGCGACCGAAACAGCCGCTCCAACCTCCTTGCCGCCGTTGCCGGCGTGCGACTCAACCCGCGGCGTTGAAACTCGAAATCGCCGGCGGCGCACGCCGCTCGGTGCGGCCGTAGGCCGGCGCGATGCACGCGACGCGTCGCGTGCTTTCCTGCACCGCCAGGAGTTCCGCGCGCGCCGTGGCGAGCTGCGACTCCAGGAAATCCATGTTGTGCTGACGGCGCGCCAACAGGCCCGCCACCCGCGCCCGCGCGAGATCGTCCGCTGCCGCGATGCCGAGATCCGACAACGCGTCGACGAGCGGCTGCGCGCGGCGCTGGATCTCCAGCGTCGCGGCGAAATTCCGTTCGCCCAGCGCGCCCGTCTCCTGCGCGACGAGTTCGTCGAGCGCGCCGAGCAAGCGGCTGAAAGTCTGGCGACGCGCGGTCATCGCAAAAACGGTCGGGCGCCGGCTCAGGCCACGCCACGCAGGCTCTCGACCTGCGGATCCTCCTGCTTGCTCAACATCTCGGCCCACGCATCGCGCAACGAACGGACCAGGCCCTCAACCTCGCGCACGATCGCCGCGTCCTTTTTCAGGTTGGCCTCGAACAGGCGCCGGTTGTGGTAATCGTAGAGCCGATACAGCGTCTGCGCGAAATCGCCGCCCGCCTCGAGGTTCAACCCGTTCTGCAGCTCGGCCAGGATGTTCTGCGCCTTCTGCAGCTGGTGGTTGATGATCTCGATCCGGCTGAGATCGTCCTCCGTCCGTTCGAACGCCTCGCCCGCGATGGCCATCGCCTTCAGCGCACCATCGTAGAGCATCAGCACGAGCTGGCCGGGACTGGCCGTGAGCACCGCGTTGGCGCGGTAAGTCTTGACGTAGCCGTTGGCGACCATGGCCGGGGCTTACGATTGGTCTTCGCTGAGATCGGGCGAATTCAGGATCATCGCACCGACCTTCTTCAACGTCTCGGCCGAGGGATAATTCGGATCGGACGCGAGGGCGCGGGCACGCTCCACCACTTCTGGGCGGATCTCGGGCTGGCGCGCCAGCTCGGCGCGCAGAAACACAGCGCTGTCGGTCGAAAGCTGATCGGGGCGTTGCGCGGATTGACGCTGCGCCGGCTGCGCGGTCGCCGCCAAGGCTTCCGTATGCAGGGTCCTGTCGGTAGAGGTCGTCGAATTGATCATGGGTTTCGTTGGACGAAACGGTCAGCCTCTGAGGTCAATTACAGGGAACGCCGTTGGTTGATGGCCTGATTATCGGTGCGGAACGGGAATACTTTAGCGCGCTTGGACCGGAGTTGTCACTTTTTGTGCGGCGGCGGCGCATAGACCGGAGGCAGCGTCGCGAACGTCGCCGCCGCCACATACGTCGCGAAGCGCGACGGCGACTGCAGCACGCCCTGCGTCAGGTCGGCCGGAATCCCGCCGCGGTCCGAATCCAGAAAATGGTGACGCGCGCTGTTCGCGACCGCCGGGTCGGCCGCCGCGAACACATTGTCGAAGGTCCAGACCAGCCGCACATCGGCCTCCGGCTCGAGCAGGGCGAGCTTCGCACGCACGCCGAGGACGAGCGGCCGATAGGCCTTGTAGGCCGTCACGTCGACGAACATCACCGCATCCGCCGCGTGCTCGCGTTTCAGCATCGCGAGAAAATCGGGCGGCAGCGCCGCGGTCGAAAGAAACTCCTCGGCCCGAAAGCGGCGCAGGCAGTCCTCGCGCGTCAACGCCACCACTTCGAACCGGTTCTGCTTTTGCAACTCCGCGATGAAAACGGGATCGAGCGCCGCCGCGCTCTCCGCATCCGCCGCGGCGCCGCCGGCGACCGGCAGCAGCACCACACGCCGCAGATCCGCCGGCAAGCGCGCATCCCCCGCGTGATTCGTCGGCGTGAAAAACGGCCCGCGGCGTGCGCTGTCGTGCACCGGCGGCGAGATGCAGCCGGTCAGGGCCAGGCTCAGGAGCGCGGCGAGCGCCACGACGGCGCGGGCGGAGGAACGTGCAGCGGGGGCGGCCATCGTTCGCTCAGTTCTCCGTCTTCTTCGCGAACATGTTCGTCAACTGCTGCTGCTGCTGCTGCGCGATGGACTGCGCGTTCTGCATCGCGAGGAAGGATGCCGTCAACAGCTCGCGCTGGTTCTCGATCCGCGCGGTCAGCGTCGCGATCTGCTCGTCGAGGCCGGTGTTCTGCTTCCCGAGGTTGTTGCTCTGCGTCTTCAACGCCCCGTTCGAACTCTGCAGCGAAGTCACGTAGCTGGTGAACTGCTGCGAGAAACCGCTCCCGATGTTGCTGAAAAAATTACCGATGTCGTCGGCCGATCCGGCCAGCATGGCTTCCAGCTTCACCGGATCCTTGATCGACAGCTGCGACTCCACCGACGAAAAACCGATGCCGATGTCCTCCAGCCGGCTCATGTTCGTGCTCAGCCCGCCGATCGTCGCCGACGCCATCGAGCGCAGCTTCGAACCCCACGCCTCGACCTCCAGATTGCCGCCGAGCGTCGCCTTCGTGACCTTGCCGTTGGCCCCCACCGTCACCGCCGTCTGCTCGTCGATGTAGCCCTGCACGGCGTTGAACGCATCCATGAACGCAGTCAGCGCCGCCTTCATCTTCGTGGTGTCGGCGCCGACCGTCACGGTTTGCGTCGTCGCCGAATCGACGGTGATCGAAAGCCCCGTGATGCCGTGCTCCGCCGCAGTGAGGGTGTTGCTCGCGCTCACGATCGGATCGCCGTCATTGAGCGTGAAAATCGCATTCTTGCCGCGCTGCAGCGTCGTGCCGCTCGTCAGGCCCATCGCATCGAGCAGCCCGCCGGACACCTCGTTCGCGCCGATGCCCGTGTCGCCGGTCGATTTGTTCGCGAGCACGAAGCGGTCGTTCACCGAGTCGTAGCTCGCGGTGACGCCCGCGCTCGACGAATTGATCCGGGCGAGCACCGAGTTCAACGTATCGCTGTTCACGTTGTAACCGATCGCGACGCCGTTGATGGAGAAACTGCCGTTGCCATCGCCGTCCGGCGTGAGGGCGCCCGCCAGCCGGGAGGAAGCCAGCGGGGTCGTGAGCACCGCGGAGCCGAGCTTGCCGCGACTCGTGACCGCGCCGGTGCCGTTGTTGGACAGCTGGAGCGCGGAGAGGAAATTGCTCGAGTCGTTCACCGCGCCGAGCTCGATCTCGCCCGCGCTGGAGAATGTGACCTTGTCGGCGACCGAATCGTAGCTCGCGGTGACGGCGCCGCCGGTCTTCGCGGCGATCTGGTCGAACACGTCCTGCAGTGAATCGGTGAGCGCGACGCTGATGGTCTTGCCGTTCACCGTGAAATCGCCGGCCGTGACCGCCTTCGCGGTCGGCAGCGTCGCCACCGTCGTGCCGGAAACGTCATTCGTCGCGCTCAAGCCCGCCGAAACCCCCGTGGCACCCAGGCGCCGGGAGGCTGTGGCGAGCTGCGACACAGCGATCGTTTGGGTGCCGGTGACCGCGCCGGTCGAAGCCGAAAGCGACCACGAGGAGCCCGGGGTGCCGCTGGTCGCGGTGCGGCTCTGAAAGAGAGTCGAGGACCGCAGGTCGATCGCCGCACTCGAAAGATCCGAGAGACCGCCACTCAGCGTGCTCAACGCCGCCAGCTTCTCGTTGTTGACCGCCTGCTCCGTCTGCATCCGGGCGATCGGTGCCTTTTCAATCGTGATGAGCTGATCCACGACCGATTTCCAGTCGAAGCTGCCCGAAACGAGCCCGGAGATTGAGATGCCAGCCATGAGGTGAAGAAACAACGAATCAACAGGGGGTATCGGCGCAATCCGGCAAAACTTGAGCCCGAGAAACTTTTCCAGAATTCCGCTAAATAGAACTTGACCCGACCCGATATCAGCACCCGCCGAGACAAACGTCACGGCCGGCGAGACCCGGAGCCGATCCCACCAGGTCCGACTGCGACACGGACGTCGCGCTTAGTATCAAGGAAGATCACCATGTCAGTTGTCATCAACACCAACTACGCCGCCACGGTTGCGTCCAACAACCTCGCTGCGTCCAATGCCAGCCTGCAAAAAAGCCTGAACCGGCTTTCCAGCGGCTCGAAAATCGTCAGCCCCGCAGATGATGCCGGTGGCCTGGCCGTGTCCATGAAGTTGTCCGCCGCTGCGCGCCGCCAAGGCGCCGTCGCGTCGAATATCGGCAACGCCATCTCGCTGCTCCAATCCCAGGACGGCGCGATGAAGGTCACCGCCAAGGTCCTCGAGCGTATCAGCGAACTCAAGGTCCTCTACGCCGACGTCACCAAGAGCTCCAGCGACAAGGCCAACTACGACGCGGAATTCGTGGCCCTCACGGCCCAGCTCCGGTCCAACGCCCTCGAAAAGTTCAACGGCGTGTCGTTCTTCGGCTCCGCCGCGCTCGGCACCGTCGGCGTCACGGAAGATGGCGCCACCACCGTCACCCTCGCGGCCCGCGATCTCACCAGCACCGCCACCGGTGTCGGCGTCATCTCGTCCACGGGCGTGAGCTCGCTCGGCGATGCGTCCATCACCCTGACGGCCATCTCCACGGCGATCCAGAACGTGGCGACCATGCGGGCGACCAACGGCTCCGAACAGAGCCGGCTCAACTTCGCCGCCGAACTCGTCACGGTCAACAAGGCCAACCTCGAGTCCGCCACCAGTCGCATCGTCGACGTGGATGTCGCGGCCGAGTCCACCCAGCTCGCCCGCTGGAACATCCTCGTGCAGGCCGGCACCTCCATGCTGTCGCAGGCGAACCAGAGTTCGCAGACGGCGCTGAAACTCCTCCAGGGGTAACCCAGCGCTCCAGCGATCTAGCGCTCGCTCGATCCAACTCCCCGCCGCGCGGACGGATTAGTCCTCCGCCTTCGCGGTCCAGATTGCACGCGGTTGTCTGATCTGTGGGGCCTCGGGTCTTAAAAAACGACAGGTTCTTCATGCCCTCCCATCACACTTTGCGCCGTAAAAACGCGCGAAAAAATTTGAGGCTACCGCCTCAAACGGCGCGGCCCACGCCGACTATCAGGGCCCGTGGCGACGACGGATGGTCGCACTTAAGATCAAGGATAGAACCATGTCAGTCGTGATTAATACCAACTACGCGGCGACGCTTGCGTCGAACAACCTGGCCGCGTCGAACTCCATGCTGCAGAAGAGCCTCAACCGGCTCTCGAGCGGCTCGAAAATCGTCAACCCCTCCGATGACGCGGGCGGCTTGGCGGTGTCGATGAAGTTGTCCGCCGCCGCGCGCCGTCAAGGCGCCGTCGCGTCCAACATCGGAAACTCCGTCTCGCTCCTCCAGACCCAGGACGGCGCCCTCAAGGTCGCCGCCAAGGTGCTCGAGCGCATCAGCGAACTCAAGGTCCTCCACTCGGATGTGACCAAGAGCTCGAGCGACAAAGCCAACTACGACTCGGAGTTCACCGCTCTGACGACCCAGTTGCGCGACATCGCCGGAGAAAAGTTCAACGGCGTCGCCATGTTCGGCTCGGCCGCCATCGGCAGCGTGAACGTCACCGAAGACGGCGCGACCAGCGTCAGCATCGCCGCCCGCGATCTGAGCAGCTCGGGCAGCGGCGTCGGTGCGATCTCGTCCAGCGCGGTCACCTCGCTCGGCAGCGTCCAGCTGTCCGCCGTCACCACGGCGATTCAGAACGTGGCGACCATGCGCGCCACCAACGGTTCGGAACAAAGCCGCCTCGGCTTCGCCTCCGAACTGGTCACCGTCAACAAAGCCAACCTGGAGGCCGCCACCAGCCGTATCGTCGATGTCGACGTCGCGACGGAATCGACCCAGCTCGCCCGCTGGAACGTTCTCGTCTCGGCCGGCACCTCGATGCTCGCCCAGGCCAATCAGAGTGCGCAGACCGCCCTCCGCTTGCTCCAGTAAGCTAAACTCCGCTCAGGGATTGCCCTGATTCGCCCACTCCTGGCCGCCGTTCGCGCGGCGGCCAGGCTAAGCGGACCCAGTCGCAATCCCTGCGGAGGCCCCGGCTCGACCCGTTAGCCGTTTTCCATCGGGTCCGTCCGCGACACGGAAGTCGCATTCAGAAATCAAGGAAGATACACCATGTCAGTTGTCATCAACACCAACTACGCCGCGACGATTGCCTCCAACAATCTCGCCGCGTCCAATGCCAGTCTGCAGAAAAGCCTCAACCGGCTTTCCAGCGGATCGAAAATCGTCAGCCCCGCAGATGATGCCGGCGGCCTCGCGGTCTCCATGAAGTTGTCCGCCGCCGCCCGCCGCCAAGGCGCCGTCGCGTCGAACATCGGCAACGCCATCTCGCTGCTCCAAACCCAGGACGGCGCCATGAAGGTCACCGCCAAGGTCCTCGAGCGCATCAGCGAACTCAAGGTCCTCTACTCCGACGTGACCAAAAGCTCGAGCGACAAGGCCAACTACGACTCGGAATTCCTCGCGCTCACCGCGCAGCTCCGGTCCAACGCGCTCGAAAAGTTCAACGGCGTCTCCATGTTCGGCTCGAGCACCCTCGGCGCCGTCAGTGTCACCGAAGACGGTGCCACCACCGTTGCGATGGCCGCCCGCGACCTCACCAGCAGCGCCACCGGCGTCGGCGTGATCTCGTCCACCGGCGTCACTTCGCTCGGCAATGCCGCCGTGACGCTCACCGCCATCTCCACCGCGATCCAAAACGTGGCCACCATGCGCGCGACCAACGGCTCCGAACAAAGCCGGCTCAACTTCGCCGCCGAACTCGTCACGGTCAACAAGGCCAACCTCGAGTCCGCCACCAGTCGCATCGTCGACGTGGATGTCGCGGCCGAATCGACCCAACTCGCCCGTTGGAACGTCCTCGTCCAGGCCGGCACCTCCATGCTCGCCCAGGCGAACCAGAGTTCTCAAACCGCGCTGAAGCTCCTCCAGTAAACACGAGCACGCGCCCGACCCAACTCCCCGCCGCGCGGGCGGACTAGTCCCCCGCCCTTCGCGGTCCAGATTGCACGCGGTTGTCTGATCTGTGGGGCCTTCGGGTCTTGAGCACACGTTTCTTCATGTCCCCTCCAACCTTTTCGCGCCGTAAAAACGCGCGGCACACTTTGAGGCATTCGCCTCGAACGGCGAGGCTCGCGCCGACTATCAGGGCCCGTGGCGACGACGGATGGTCGCACTTAAGATCAAGGATAGAACCATGTCAGTCGTGATTAATACCAACTACGCGGCGACGCTTGCGTCG
>JAEYYL010000015.1 GCA_023430825.1 Verrucomicrobiota bacterium
CGGCGGCAGCAGCATGGGGGTGTCGCGGTCGATGTTCTTGAAACGATACGCCATGCCGCCACCCGCTGCACCTCGCGTGCCGCGCTCACAGCGGAACTCGAAAAAGTCCGACAGACTCTTAACCCGCATTCATCGCACTCCCGATTGTCATCGCGAGCCCGAGGCTTGGCCGCCTGTGGCGGGAACGAGGGCGTGGCGATCCAGCTCGATGGATTGCTTCGTCGCTTCGCTCCTGCTCTCGCAATGACAGGATAGTTTGAGGGCAAGCCTCAGGGTGGAGTGGGTTCACCAGGAAGTGTGAGCTATGCGGGTTAACGCGCCCGGTGCGGGTTGAAGCACCGCACTGCCTTTCGGGCCGCAAACGGCAAAACGCCGCGCCGGAAGACCGGCGCGGCCGTTTGGTTGTTTACCTTGGAGTCGCGGCGTCTGGGTTCCCTGCGCACTTACTTGTGCGCGTAGGCGACGCTGTCCCGAAGCTGTTTGATGCGATCGTGCGCTTCCTGCACACCGGCAGCCTGGCGCTGCACGATCGTGCGAGTGTCCATGTCGAGCTCCGCGCCCTGGAGCGCCTCGCGATAATTCTTCACCGCGGCATCCTCGCCGCGTTCGCACTCGGCGAGCACCGCATGCGGCTCGTTCGTCGTCACGGCGGACTTCACATTCATCCAGCCCCGATGCAGCGAGCCGCTGATCGAGCCATGCTTGTCCGGATCGCCGCCGAGTTCGCGCACCCGCTGTTGCAGTTCCGCGATGTAGTTGCCGCGCTGTGACGCGTAATGGGAAAACACGCGCGCGAGCTCGGCATCCTTCGCATCCTTGGCCGCGGTCGAGAAGCCGTGCTGGCCGTCCTTGCACGTTTCGATGAGATCGTTGAGCACGCTGATGTTTTTGTCGTTGGAGATTTTCATATTAATGGAGGGTTCGAGTGAAGCAGCGGCTGCCGATGGGCCAGCCGCGCTGGATTTGCCCCCTTCTTTGCGTAACGCGTGCCACCGGGCCTTCCCTTCGTAATTCGCTCAACCCCCGCGATTAACTCGAAACACCCCCGCCCGTCCACGCGTGCGCGTTGCAAGATTCATCGCAAATCTCGCGCAGGATGCACGGACCTGCGGCGGAGCCGCAGGAAGCACCAAGCACCAACCTCCAAGCACCAATGAAGCTCCAAACTTCAATCCTCAAACCCCCGCGTCGCAGGCGGTGATCGGTTGGAGGATGGGTTTCTGCTGTTTCACTGGAGCTTGGATCTTGGTGCTTGGTGCTTCGCGGCGAAGCCGCGCCGCCTTGACCACATCCGCCGCGCCGTCCATCTCTCACAGGCTATGTCCGACCACACCGCTCCCGCCGAAGTCTCCATGGACAACCTCGTCGCGCTCGCGAAGCGCCGCGGGTTCGTCTTCCAATCCTCCGAGATCTACGGCGGTTTCAACGGTTTCTTCGACTACGGTCCGCTCGGCGTCGAGTTGAAGAAGAACATCCGCGATTGCTGGTGGGACGACATGGTCCGCCGCCGCGACGACGTCGTCGGCATCGAGACGTCGATCATCATGCACCCGAAGGTCTGGGAAGCCTCCGGCCACGTCGCCGGCTTCACCGACCCCCTCGTCGACTGCAAAGTCAGCAAGCAGCGCTTCCGCGCCGACCAGCTGTTCTGGGCGCCCGTCATCGTCGACGGCAAAACCGTCGGCTACGTCTCCGCTCTCGAATCCGAAAACACCACCGGCGAACTCCAGGCCGCCGCCGAATCCTTCAAACGCAAGAAAGCCATCCAGGGCACGCTCGCTCCCGTCGTCGCGAAGGACTTCACCGAAGCGCAGCCCGACGAAGTTGCGCTCATCCCCTCGCCCGCCACCGGCGAACCCGGCAGCCTCACCGAGCCGCGCTCCTTCAACATGATGTTCCAGACGAACGTCGGCGCGATGACTGACGGCTCCTCCGTCGCCTACCTCCGCCCCGAGACCGCGCAGGGCATGTTCGTCGACTTCAAGAACGTCGTCGACACCGGCCGCGTGAAACTCCCCTTCGGCATCGCCCAGGTCGGCAAGTCCTTCCGCAACGAAATCACGCCGCGCAACTTCATCTTCCGCTCCCGCGAGTTCGAGCAGATGGAGATGGAATATTTCATCCACGAAGACGCCGACTGGAAGAAAGCCCACGAGGAATGGATCGAATGGTGCAAAAACTGGCTCCTCTCCATCGGCCTCCCCGAGTCGCACCTCTCGCTTTACGAACACCCGAAGGAGAAACTCTCGTTCTACTCCCGCGGCACCGTCGACATCATGTTCAAATACCCGTTCGGCGTGCAGGAGCTCTGGGGCATCGCCGCCCGCGGCAACTACGATCTCACCCAACACGCCAACGCCTCCGGCAAACCGCAGGACATCTTCGACGAGGCCACGAAGAAGAAGTTCGTCCCGCACGTCATCGAGCCCGCCGTCGGCACCGACCGCATTTTCCTCGCCGTCCTCTGCGCCGCCTACGCGGAGGAGGACGTGAAGGACGAGAAGGGCAACGTCGAGAAACGCACCGTCCTCCGCCTCTCGCCGCGCATCGCCCCCGTTAAGGTCGCCGTGCTCCCGCTGCTCAAGAACAAGGAGCAGCTCGTCGGTCGCGCGAAGGAACTCTACGCGAAACTCAAGCGCCGCTACGCCGTGTTCTACGACGAAGCCGGCGCGATCGGCCGCCGCTACCGCCGCCAGGACGAGATTGGCACGCCGTGGTGCGTGACGATCGACTTCGACACGATCGAGAAGGACGGCACCTTCACGCTCCGCGACCGCGATTCGATGACGCAAAAACGCATCACCGAGTCCGACCTCTTCGCGCTGCTGGACGAGCAGGTGTATTGACAAACTGGAGCCGCGGCGCCCCCGCCGCGCCTTTTGTTTCAGGTAGGGCGAGGCGCGGTGACCTCGCCTGCATTTACGCCTCAAATTGCGAGAAACACCGCCCCCTCACCCTTTCTTCGCCGCCTTCCCCCGCAGCACCAACACATTTCCTCCCACGCACAGCGCGATGCCCGCCACCGTCGTCGCGTGCCACGCCATCCCTTCGAACGTCGTCGATAACACCACCGCCACGACCGGCACCATTGCCCCCACGTAGCCCGCGCGGTCCGCGCCGATCCGCCCGACCAGCGTCAAATACGCCCCGAACGCGATCACCGACCCGAACAGCGCCAGATACAGCAGCGAACCCACATACGCCGGCGTCGCCGCAAACGTCCACTCTCGGCCAACCGCCAGCGCATACAACGCCACCGACACCGCGCCATACAACATCCCCCACGCGTTCGCCTGCATCACCGGCAGCCCGTGCCGCTGATTCCGCGCCGACACCACGTTGCCCAGCGACGCCGACACCGTCGACACCAGCGCCAACGCCACACCGAGCCACACGCTCCCGCGACTCGTCCCATTGCCCAGCTCCGGCAGCAGCACCAGCCCCACGCCGCTCACTCCGAGCAGCGCCGCCAGGATCGTCGCCCGCACGAACTTTGTGCCGAGAAACACCCGCGTCGCCGCGATGTTCGAAAACGTCATCAGCGAGAAAATCAGCGCCACCAGCCCCGACGCGATCTGCTCTTCCGCCAGATAAACCAGCACGTAGTTCAACCCGAACAGCAGCCCGCCCTGCAACGCCATCCACGCGTGTTCACGCACTGAATACGCGAGCCGCATCCGCCGCACCGCGCACCACGCGAACAGCATCCCGCTCGCCAGCGCGAAACGATACGCCACCGACACCTCCGCCGGCACCGCGCCGAGCTGAAACGTGATCGCGAACCAGGTGGATCCCCAGATCAGCACCGACGTGAGATAAAGCCCGAGATTGTTCATGACCGCCTCCACTCAACGCCACCCGCCCCGCCAACGCACGCGCGCAATCGCTCCGCCGCAGGCGCAGCACCCGCGAAAAAACACGCTAACAGCAGAGTTCATCGCCCCACCCTCGCACACCGCCGCGACACCCCTCTGTCAGGAGCGGAACCTCGCTGACCGGCTCTCCTTGGAGCCGCGGCGCCCCCGCCGCGCTTTCCGCCTATCTACCCGAGCCGTCGCCTCTTCCCCAAAACGCGGCGAGGGCGCCGCCGTTCCATCACTACCCCTCTCAACTCACCTCGCCCCCGCGCCCGCTCGCGCAAAAGTTGTCCCTCGCGCCGCTTCCGTGTAACGTCCTCCTTTCCTCCATGTCCGCCAAAGCCCGCCCGCCCGTCGTCCGCAGCGTCAAGACCCCCGACGCTCTCGCCGCGCTGCGCGCCTGGCTTGCCACGTTTTCCGACCGCACCCGCGAACGCGGCGAACGCTACCACGCCGAAAGCCGCGTGAAAAAGATCGCCGCCAACGCCGACCACTACGTCGAGGCCGCCGTCCAGGGCTCCGCACCCACACCCTACTCGACCACGCTTTTCTACACCCGCAGCCAGTGGAGTTCCCGCTGCACCTGCGAAGTCCGCGTGAACTGCAAACACGCTTACGCCGCCGGCCTCGCGTGGTTCGACCACGTCGCCAGCGGCGCCATCGACGGCGTCGATCCCGCCTCGATTTCCACCAGCGCCCCGCCACCCGACCTTCCGCGCCGCACTCCTCTTACTTTCCGCCAGCAGTGGACCCCCGTCCTCGCCTCCAAACTCGGCCGCGTCCTCACCGAAGCCGAAGGGCACCAGCTCGACGAGCTCGCCGCACTCTTCGACGAGTTCGCCCAGGCCCACGGCACGCTCTACCCCGGCGCGCTGCTCCGCCACGGTTTCGACTACACGCCGCCCGCCGGCGCCCCGCTCTATAAACCCGCTTACTCCGGCTGGTGGGACAACACCAACGCCCCGCGCGACCCGTGGGCTCTCTGGCAATACATCGCCTACGACTACGAACTCGCCGGCCGCCCGCTCCCCGAAGCCTTCCTCCCGCTCACCCACACCGCGCCGATCCGCGCCGTCATCGAGGAACGCCTCGCCTCCCACGAACTCGCCGCCTGGCAGCGCGCCCTCGCCGCCGCGGACGAACCCGCCAGCCACGCCTCGCACCCCGCCCTCGTCGAGGTCGACAGCCTTCGCGCCCGCATCCACCCGTCCGGCGGCCTCGTCATCGAGGTCCGCTCCGCCCCCGGCAAACCGTGGAAACCGCCCGGCAAAAACTGGTTTCACGCCCTCGCCTCCACCCGACCCGTCGATTTCGAACGCCTCTCCCCGCCCGAAGCCGCGCTCGGCAACGCCCTTGCCGCCGAGGCCCGCGCCGGCTTCGAACCGCCCAACGCCCGCCGCCCGCTCCCCGCCGAGGTCGCCGCCAATCTCTTCCGCACCCGCGCCGCGCGCGACGCCATCGTGCTGCCCGACGGCCAGCCGTTCGTCATCCAGCCCGACGCCCTGCTCCTCGACGCCCGCGTCTCGCCCTCCGCTGCCGACCGACTCGAGCTGCATCTCGTCACGCCCGACGGCCGCGACGCCTCGCGCGCCGCGCTGCTCACCGTCCGCCCGTCGCCGCTGTATTTTTTCGACGGATACGTCTGGCGCGGCCCGCCGCCGACGCCCGACACCCCGCTCCCCACGAGCGCGCTCGGCGACCCGCGCCTGATGTCGCGCCTCCGCTCCGCCGGCCTGCGCCTCCCCGCCTCCCTCGAGCAAAACGTCCGCCGCATCGCGCTCCGTCCGCACCTGAAATGCTGGCTCGCGCCCGCCGCCGGCGACGACACCGCGATGGATTTCCACGCGCAACTCCTCGCCCGCGCCGACGACTTTCCCTTCGAGCAACATTTCACCGGCACCGGCTGGCAATGGACATCCCAAGGCGCGCCACCCCCGCGCCGACCCGACGAACCGTTTCTCGAGTTCGACCTCTCTGCCGCGCAAGCCGCCGTCGCCCGCCTCGCCGATTTCCATCTCGACTGGCATCCTTGGGAAGCCGACTGGGCGCGCTCCGCCACGCGCAATTTCCCCGAGGAGTTCATCGCTTGGCACGCCTCGCTGCCGCCCGGCCTCCCCGTCGAAGCCTCGCCCAGCCTCGCCAACCTCCTCGGCCCACCGCTTCGCGCGCACGTCGAGTTCTCCGCCGCGCCCGCGCCGGAGTCCGCCGGCCGTGACTGGTTCAATCTCACCGCCAAACTCCGCGTCGAGGACACCAAGCTCACCGCCGAGGAAATCGCCTTGCTCCTCAAGGCCCGCGGCAAATGGGTCCGCCTCCCGCGCCATGGCTGGCAGCGTCTCGAAGTCGACGCCGCCGATGCCGACTCCGCCGCCGCGCTCGACCGCCTCGGCCTCGACGCCAACGAAGTGCTCGCCGACGGACGCCCCTCCGTCCACCGCATCCACGCCCTCCAGCTCGCCGCCGAGGCCGATCTGCTCGAGGCGCGCGATGCCCGCCTCGCCGAATCGCTCCGCCAGCGCGCCCACGCGATCGCCGCCACCACGCCGCCCCCGCTGCCCGCCGGTTTGCGCGCCACGCTCCGCCCGTATCAGGAGGAAGGATACCATTTCCTCGCTCACCTCGCCGCCCTCGGCCTCGGCGGCGTGCTCGCCGACGACATGGGTTTAGGCAAAACCGTGCAAACCCTCGCCTGGCTCCTCCACGCCGCCGCGCAAAAATCCCTCTCCGAAAACGACCGCCCCCTCTCCGCCGGCGCCTCCTCGCCACCTCACGGTTTCCGCGCGCTCGTCGTCTGCCCGAAAAGCGTGAGCCACGGCTGGCTCGCCGAAACCGCCCGCTTCGCCCCCTCGCTCAACGCGACCCCCTTCAACCCCCTCCGCCTGGGTTCGGAAGGTAGGAGCCTGCTTGCAGGCGATAGCGTCTCTTCTCCGCTCTCAGGTAGCCCTCAGGTCTCAGGTCTCAGCCCTCAGGTCTCCGATTCCAGCTCTCAACTCCTCGTCGCCAACTACACCCAGCTCCGCCTCCACGCCGACTGGTTTCGCGCGCAGACCTGGGACGCCGTCATCCTCGACGAAGGCCAGTTCATCAAAAACCCGGGCAGCCAGGTCGCCACCGCCGCCCGCGCGCTCGTCAGCCGCCACCGTTTCGTCCTCACCGGCACGCCGATCGAGAACCGGCTCACCGATCTCTGGAGCCTTTTCGCCTTCGCACAGCCCGGCCTCCTCGGCACGCAATCCGCCTTCCGCCGCCAGCACGACCAGGCCGACGCCGCCGCGCTCACGCGCCTTCACCGCCGCGTCCGGCATTTCCTCCTCCGCCGCACGAAGGCCCAGGCCGCGCCCGACCTGCCACCGCGCACCGAGGACGACCTCATCGTCGAACTCGAGGGCGAACAACGCCTCCTCTACGACGCCGAACTCAAGCGCGCCCGCGCCCAACTCCTCGGCGTCGACACCAACCGCGCCCTCCAGGCCGTCCGCTTCAACGTCCTCTCGAGCCTCCTCCGCCTCCGCCAGATCTGCTGTCACCCCGCACTCATCGATCCCGCGCACCGCGATCTCCCCAGCGCGAAACTCGACGCCTTGCTCGAACGCCTCGAGGAACTCGCCGACGAAGGCCACCAGGTCCTCGTGTTCAGCCAGTTCGTCACGATGCTCGAAATCATCCGCGACCGCCTCGCCGCCGCCGGCATCGGCCACCTCATGCTCACCGGCGCGACGGAGAACCGCGCCGAACTCGTCGAGCAGTTCCAGACCGACAAGACCAAAACCGTTTTCCTGCTCTCGCTCAAAGCCGCCGGCTTCGGCCTCAACCTCACCGCCGCGAGCTACGCGATCCTCTACGACCCGTGGTGGAACCCGGCCGCGGAAGCGCAGGCGATCGACCGCACGCACCGTATCGGCCAGACGCAGCCCGTCGTCGCCTACCGTATCCTCGCCGAGGATACGGTGGAGGAAAAGATCCGCGCCTTGCAGCGCGACAAGGCCGCCCTCGCCAGCGCCGTCGTGCAGGAAGAGTCGCTCGCGAGCGTCCTCGACCTCGACAGCCTCCGCCAGATCCTCGCGTAAGCGCCGCGCCGCGCGTCGTCCCTCCGTGGCCCGGTGCGTGAGCAGCGGGATCATCGCACCATCGCCCGCCTAGCTCCTTCTCTTTTCGCATTTGCCCTCACCTGCCTTTCGGCGTCACTCACCCTCCGCCATGACCCGCTACGAAGCCTACATCCAGAAAGACTGGG
>JAEYYL010000016.1 GCA_023430825.1 Verrucomicrobiota bacterium
GGCGGGGGTTCGTTGTGCACGAGCCAGTAGTCGCGGAAGGCGGTGACGAGTTCGATCAGGCCGCCGAGCGAGGAGGGTTTGACGAGGTAGGAATTCGCGCCGCCGGCGTAGGCGCGGCGGACGTCGCTGCGTTCTTTCGACGAGGTGAGGATCACGACGGGGAGGCCGCGCAGGGCGGGCTGCGCGCGGATCCATTCGAGGACCTCGAGGCCGGAGCAGCGGGGGAGCTTGAGGTCGAGCAGCACGAGATGCGGCAGGGGGTGGGCGGTGCGATCGGCGTAGGGGCCCTGGCCGGAGAGGTAGGCGATTGCGTGATCCCCGTCGCGCGCGGTGTGCACCGGATTCCGGATGCCGGCCTGGCGAAAGGCGTGCTGGAGCAGCGTGATGGCGTCGGGTTCGTCCTCGACGACGAGGATCGGATTATGTTGATGCATGCGAGAGCGCCGGGGCTGGCACGGCGGAGGGGAACGCGAGCCAGAAACGCGAACCGGCGTCGGGCGCGGATTCGACGCCGCACTCGCCGCCCATGCGGCTGACGGCCTTGCGCACGAGGGAGAGGCCGATGCCGGTGCCTGGGTAATCGGCGGGGCTGTGAAGCCGTTCGAACAATTGGAAAATGCGTTCGTGATGGCGGCGGTCGATGCCGATGCCCTGGTCCTCGACCCACAGCCGGATGCCCTCGGCGCTTTCGACGCCGCGGATGGTGATGTGGGGGAGGTGGCCGGGGCGGGTGAATTTGAGCGCGTTGGACACGAGGTTGGAGAGCGCTTGGAAGAGGCCGGTCTTGTCGGCGAGCACGCCGGGCAGGGGGCGGTGGACGGTGATGTTCGCCCCGGTCTGCTTGATGGTGGCGTGATGATGCGCGAGGACGTCGGAGACCATTTCGTCGAGGGAGATCGGGACGAGCTGCATCTCGGAGCGGGAGAGCCGGCTGTAGGCGAGGAGGTCCTGAATGATGGTGTCCATGCGGCTCGCGGCGCGGATGATGCGCTGGAGATAGTCGGCGCTGTCGGCGGAGAGGGTGGCGGCGGCGTCGCTGCGGATGGCCTCGGCGAAGCCGCGCACAAACTGGAGAGGGGTGCGCAAGTCGTGGGAAACTGAATACGTGAACGCCTCGAGTTCGGCGTTGGCTTCGCGGAGCGTGGCGGTGCGGGCGCGGACGCGGGCCTCGAGTTCCTCGGCGTGGGATTTGAGGCGGGTGCGGGCTTCGGCGAGTTCGGCGTAGGCGAGGCGTTGTTCGTCGATGTCGGTGGCGCTGCCGACCCATTGGACGACGGTCTGGTGATCGTCGCGGCGGGGCAGGGCGCGCACGAGGTGCCAGCGCCAGGCCTGGCCCTCGCCGTCGGCGCAGCGGAGGCGGCACTCGTGTTCGAACAGCTGGCATTGGGTGAGGGCGGCGCGCCAGAGGAGATGGGTTTCCTCGCGGTCCTCGGGGTGGACGGCATCGAGCCAGCCTTCGCGGCCGAGGGAGGCGATTTCGGTCATGCCGGTGGTTTCGAGCCAGCGATGGTTGACGTAGTCGAGATGGCCGTCGGGGAGGGAAGTCCAGACCATGTGGGGCATGGCGTCGGCGAGGAAGCGGTAGCGGGTGAGGGCGTCGGCGAGGGCCTGTTCGGTTTCCTTGCGTTCGGTGATGTCGTAGGCGTGGACGACGACGCCGCAGACCTTGCCGTCGGCATCGAGGTCGGGGCGGTAGGAGGCGATGAGGTGGCGTTCGCGGTTGGCGGAGCGGAGGGTGGTCTCGTGCCGCATGTTGCGGCCGCGGAAGGCGGCGGCGAGGTAGGGGGCGAGGCGGGCGTGGGAATCGGCGCCGAGAAGATCGCGCAAGGTGCGGCCGTTGATGTCGCCCGATTCGATGCCGAGCCATTCGCGATAGCGTTCGTTGTGGAGCCAGAGTTTTTCGTCGGGGCCGATGTAGGCGACCATGGCGGGCATGGCGTCGATGATGGTGTTGAGCAGGAGGCGCTGGCGGTCGAGGGCGCGTTCGGCGTGTTTGCGCGCGGTGAGGTCGAGGACGAAAGTGAGGCGTTCGTCGCTATTGGGCAGGAGGCTGCCGCCGACGAGGACTTGCACGGTGGAGCCATCGGGGCGGACGAATTCCTTTTCGAAGGGGGCGCAGCGGCCGGTGGTTTGGAGTTCGAGGTGGGCGCGTTCGTCGGCGCTGCGCCAGGCGGGTGGCGTGCGTTCGACGATATTGGCGCGGCCGGCGGCGATGTCGTCGGGTTTGAACTGGAGGAGTTCGGCGAGTGCGGGGTTGGCGCTCAGGAGGCGACCGGAGCGGTTGACGGTGCCGAGGCCGAACACATTGGCGTCCCACATGAAGCGGAAACGGCGCTCGCTGCGCTGCATCTCGTGAAGGGCATGTTCTTCGGCGGCGAGAGCCTGGCGGGCGCTGCGGTAGAGGTGGGCGTTTTCGAGGGCGAAACCGGCGAGGCCGGCGATTTTTTGGACGAGGCGCTGTTCGGCGTGATGGAGGCCGCGGCCGGATTCGGCGGTCGCGAGGGCCAGCACGCCGACGATGCGGCCGCGGGCGCGGAGAGGGACGCCGAGGTAAGAGACGGTGCCGATGGAGCGCAGCCGCTGGTAATGGGCCTCGTCGTAGGCGAGCGTGCGAAGGAGGGTCTCGTCGACGTCGCGGATGAGGCGGGGTTCGCCGGATTTGACGATCTGGGCGGCGAGGCTGGCGGGGCCGTCGGCGGAGAAGCGGCCGGTGTCGCGGGCGGCGAGCGGGGTGACCTGGCCGCGATCGAGGTGGTGAACGCGCACGCGTTCGAGTCGGCCTTGGTCGTCGACGAGTTCGATGGAGCACCAGTCGGCGACGCGCGGGACGAACGATTGCACGAGCACCTCGGCGCATTTGTCGAGGTCGAGCGATTCGGCGAGTGCGGCCTGGACGCGGCCGATGAAGGTGAGTTCCTCGCGCTCGTTGTGGGAATCGGTGACATCGCTGCAGGAGCCGATGTAGCCGTCGTAAGCGCCGTCGCGGTCGCAGCGTGGCACGGCGTGTTCGAGGAGCCACCGGTAGGTGCCGTCGGCTCGGCGGAGCCGGTATTCGATCTGGAAGGGAGCACGGGCGGCGATGGCGTCGCGGGAAACCGCTTCGTAGCGGCCGCCGTCGGCGGGGTGGATCTGGCCGGGTCGCGCGGCGCGCGGACCGCGTTGGGGGGCTCGGCCGGTGAACGCGATCCAGTTTCGGTTCACGAAACGGCAGTAGCCCTCGGCGTTGGTGGACCAGATGAGGACGGGCGCGTTGTTGGCCATGACCTCGAAATGGCGGGCGGCTTCGTGCGCGGACGCGCGCACGCCTTTGACGGCGTGGTGCAGGACGCCGCACAGGCCGGA
>JAEYYL010000074.1 GCA_023430825.1 Verrucomicrobiota bacterium
TCGATCGTGACGTCGCCGGCGTGGAAACGCTGGAGCCGGCCGGTGGCGCTGCGGATGAGCAGCGAGCCCTCGTCGTCGATGCCCATGGCGGTGCCGGCGATGCGGTGATCGCCCTGGAGCAGGGCGATCGGGCGGCCGCGGAGCACGTCGTATTTTTGCCAGAGATCGGCGAAGGTGGCGGCGTGGTCGCCCTCGACGAACTGTTCGTAGGCGAGCATGACGCGGCCGATAAGGGCGGCGGTGAAGCGGTTGAGGTCGAGGGGGGCGTCGGCCTGTTCGGCGAGTGAGACGGCGCGGCGCGAGAGATCGGCGGGCCAGCCGCCGGCGGGGGCGTTGACGTTGAGGCCGAGGCCGAAGATCAGGTCGCGAATCTCGTCGGAGTCGACGCGCGCCTCGGTGAGCATGCCGCCGGCCTTGCGTCCGTCGAAGAGGATGTCGTTGGGCCACTTGATGCCCGGCTGGAGGCGAGTGAAATTGGCGATGAGTTCGCAGAGGTTCACGCCCATCCAGAGGGTGAAGACGGCCATGCGGCCGGGGACCACGCGGGGGCGAAAAGCGAAACTGGCGTAGAGATTGCCGTTGGCTTCGCTGTGCCAGGCGCGGCCCAGGCGGCCTCGGCCGCGCCTCTGTCGGCGGGCGAGGACGACGAACGGGGCGTCGCGACCGGCGGCGAGCTGGCGGGCGGCTTCGTCGTTGGTGCTGTCGACCTCGTCGAGCAGCGTGATGGGCAGTTCGCGGCGGCGGCCCTTGAGGTGGGCCTGGATGAGGGCGAGGTGAAACCCTTCGGGGCGCGAAGCGATGCGGTAGCCGCGGGAGCGTGCGGCTTCGAAGGTGAAGCCTTGCGCGCGGAGTTTTTCCATGTGCAACCAGACGGAGACGCGCGTCATCCCGAGCTTGGCGGCCAGCGCGGTGCCGGACAGGAACCGGGGTTCGCGCGCCAGAAGTTCACGCAGGATGACGAGTTCGGTGTTGGACATGGAAGGCGCGGAGCCGCTTGAAACTAGAAAGGCCGGGCGTAGGGTGGAGCAAATGTCATTTGCAGAATTCGCGGAGTCGGTGAAGCGGGAGAGCAATCCGCCGGCGGAAACGAGGGGAGCGCTGGCGGCGTTGTGGCACGATGCGCGCGGCGACTGGGGCAAGGCGCACGAACTGGCCCAAGCGGACCGGAGCCGCGAAGGCGCGTGGGTTCATGCGTATCTGCACCGCAAGGAGGGCGATCTCGGCAATGCGGGTTACTGGTATGTGCACGCGGGCCGCAGCCGGCCGGCGGACGATGTGACGTTGCTTGCCGAGTGGGAGCAGATCGCGCGGGAGTTGTTGGGCGACGCGGCGGCGAAGTGAACGGAGGCGAGGCGGGGAATCCCGCTGCTCACGCAGCGAGCCACCGGTGGAGATTACGGATCGCCTGCAAGCAGGCTGCCTACGTTTCGAGCCGCCCGGGGCAGCGGCTCACTCGCCGCGGTTGTTGATGTTGCTGCGATCGAAGCCGAAACCGCTCGAGCGCATGAATGTGTCGTTGCTCACGCGGCGGATGTAGGCGGCGTCGTCGCGGTCGACCTGCTCGATGGTGCGGGCGTTGTCTTCGACGTCGGCCATGTTGGCGAGGCGCTCGTCCTCGGCATACATCGCGAGGGCATGATCGGTGGGCGAGGCGGTGAGGAAGGGGATGTAAACGGAGTTCAACACGCGATAGGTCGGCGTGAGGTAGCGGCGGCGGGCGAGGTCGGCGAAGCCTTCGCGCGTGTAGATGTCGCGCTCGCGGAAGACGGGCGGTTTGCGTTCACGCACGGTGTAGCGCGGGAGGCGGATGATGTTGTTGCGAGGTTTGTCGACCTCGCGGAGATCCACGTCCTCGTCCTCCGGGCGCGGTTTGGGCGGCGGATTGTATTTGGGCATGCTCGCGGCGAGCGTGGAGGCGAGGTTGTCGGAGATGGGGCGGTCGCGTTTCGGGCGCGGTGGCGCGGCGGGCTCGGAGGCGTCGGATTTCGCGGCGGCGGCGGGCGGCGTGGTCGGAGTCTGAGCGAGGCCGGCGGTCGCGACGGCGAGCGCGGCGAGGAGGGGGAAAACGACGGTGGCGCGGGCGAAACGTGGCATGGCGAGGATGAGTCAATCTAGTGCAGACGGGGTTCCGCGCAACCCTGCGTGCAAAACGACGGCGGAGCGGCGCGCGGTGGGGCATCCGGCGCCCCCGCTGCGCGCGGGACTGGGTGAGCTACGCCGCGAGCGAGATGCTGTCGTTGCCCTCGGGCGTTTTCAGGATCATGCCGCCGTTGCCCACCTCGAGATGAATGGTGCGGTTCGTCGTGCCGCCCGTCACCTGTTGGCGGATACGAAAGCCGTTCGCCGCGAGAAACTCGAGCGTCGCCTTCGTGTTGCGTTCGCCGATTTTGAAATTGTCGTGGCTCGCCAGAATCCCCGCGCCGCCGGTCACGAAAATCCGCAGCCGAGCGCGCTCCGCCTTCATGCCGGCGAGCGAGCGGAAAAACAGCGGCAGGCCGGTGTCGGCAAACATCGCGGGCTGGATCGCCGCCTTGTCGGGCGAGATCTTCGAGTCGGGCAGCATCAGGTGCAGGATGCCGCCGACTTTCACCGCCGGGTCGTAAGCGACCACGCCGATGCACGAGCCGAGGGCATAGGTGCTGAGCGTGACGAGCGCGTTGTTGGAAACGGCCATGTCGCCGACGCCGACGACGACGCGCTGGGCAAAAATGGAGGCGATGGTGGCGGAGCCCATGCGTCAGGGAGCGGAGGCGACGTAGGCGTCTCCGAACGAAGAAGGTGTGAAAAATGGCATGAAGACGGGCGGTTCGGCGTGGAATCCGCGTGGAAATATACGGTTCCGGCAGGGCAAACTTGAGGTCGTTCGGAACAAAAGAGACGCCGCGGCCGGGTTGGGTTTGGCCGGTGGAACTCGAGTCCCGTCGGGTTGGATTGCGCGACGCGACGTTGTCCGAACCAGCCCGACGGGGACGTCGGGTTCCACCTTGGCGCTTCCCGCTCCGCTTCAGATCCGCACGAGCAGCCGCTGGCTGATCGGCGTGACCTGATTGTGACTGCGGATCTTGGCGATCGTGGCGGGGCTCAACTCCTGGCCTTCGCCGATGAGCAGGAGCCCGTGCGGGCTGTAGATGCCGTTGGCCAGCACCATGCCCGGCTCGAGCTCGTGCAGCGTGATCTCGCGGACCTGCCGCGGGAGCTGTGACAGATTCGTGACCTTCAGGAAAAGGCGCACCGCTTCCGGATCGTAGGCGTTGCCGGATTCCGCAAGCACGAGATCGATCGCCGCGGCCTTCGGCAGGCCGGACTCGACGAAGCCGACCGCTACCGCGAGACAGCGCGCGGGCCACGGAATCGAATCGCCGGCGAGACCGTCGGGATACCCGGCGCCGTCGTAGCGTTCGTGGTGGGCGCGGATCACTTCGCCGACGCGCAGATCGTCGTCGACCAGGGCGGCGAGCGTCTGGCTGTAAACCGGATGATTGTGCATCATCACGCGTTCGCGATCGGTGAGGTCCTCCGCCTTCGAGCGAAACGCGCGCAACATCTCGCGCGGCACGCCGATGAGGCCGATGTCGCAGAGCCACGCCGCGGTTTTCAACGCATGGCGTTCCTCCTCGCTGAAGAGATCGCTCGTCGCCATGTGGCCGGCGAATTCGACCAGCGCCTTGGCCTGGCCGCCGAGGATCGGATCGTAAGTGGTGAGGATGCGGCGGCAGAGCTCGAGCGAGTGCTCGTAGTTGGCGGCGAGTTCGCGGTTCGCGACGTCGAGCCGCTGGCGCTGCTGCTCGAGGTCGGTGACCTGCTGCGCGAGCTCGGCATTGGCCTTCGTGAGCTGTTCGTTGAGGCTCT
Organism: Verrucomicrobiota bacterium; assembly: GCA_023430825.1. Classification (GTDB taxonomy): domain Bacteria; phylum Verrucomicrobiota; class Verrucomicrobiia; order Opitutales; family Opitutaceae; genus Opitutus. The sequence continues at coordinate 3,850 of JAEYYL010000074.1, forward strand.
GGGTCTGGGCCTGGAGAATTGCGTTCTGGGTGACGAGCTCGTGCCGGTGCACGGCGTTGCGCACGGTGGCGATGAGCTCCTCGCGCAGCCAGGGCTTCGCGACGAAACGGAAGATTTCGCCCTTGTTGATCGCGTCGACGATCGTCGGCAGCGAGAGCACGGCCGTGATGAGAATGCGCGAGGCGTGCGGGCGGATGCGGCGGCTCTCGATCAGGAAGTCGAGCCCGAGCATCTCGGGCATTTTCTGGTCGGAGATGATGACGGCGAAGTCGCGCTCGGCGAGAATCGCGAGGGCTTTCAGCGGGCTCGAGCAGGCGACGACGTGAAATTTTTCGCGTTCGAGCGTCTGCTGCAACGCCGTCAACACCACGGGTTCGTCGTCGACGATGAGGATGGTGGAGGGCGCCGGGGTGGCGGAAGCGGAGGAATTCATTGCTGAGCGGAGGCGAGCGCGGTCGCCTCGGATGTCGGCTGGAGCGGATGAACGATGAAATCGGCGATGCGGTCGAGCGCGATCTGTCGCTGCGCGCCGCCATTTTCCCAAGCGACCTTGGGCATGCCGTAAACCACGCAGCTGGCCTCGTCCTGGGCAAACGTGGTCGCACCGAGCTCGCGGAGCCGGAGGAGTCCTTCGGCGCCGTCCTTGCCCATGCCGGTGAGCACGCCGGCGATCGCGTGGGGCGCGGCGCCGCAATCGGCGGCGGATTTGAACAGCAGGTCGACGGCCGGTCGCTGGTGCCAGACCTGCGGGCCGCCGGTGACGCGCGCGCGGTAGTGGTTGGCCTGCCATTTCACCATCAGGTGGAAATTGCCCGGCGCGATGAGCGCGACGCCGGGTTCGAGCCGCTCGCCGTCGACGGCTTCGCGCACTTCGAACGCGCATTGCGTGCTGAGTCGGTCGGCGAAGGCCTTCGAGAAGACCGGCGGGATGTGCTGCACGATCGCGATCGGGGGGAGGCCGGCGGGCAGCCGAGTGAGCACTTCGCGCAACGCTTCCGTGCCGCCGGTCGACGCGCCGAGGAGGATGATCTGGCGTTCCGCGGCCCGAACGGAGCGGGGCTGCGCACGCGCGGCGGCCGCGGCCCCAGGCGTGAGCGCGCCGGGCGCGGGCAGGGGACGCGTGCGGCCGAGGCGGGCGCCGGCAGCGGCCTTGATGCGCGCGATCAGCTGCGGACCGAGGTCGCCGAACGAGTAGGAGCCAGCGGGCTTGCCGAGCACGTCGCACGCGCCGAGCCGCAACGCCTCGAGCGCGTAGTCGGAGCCGCGTTGCGAAAGCGAGCTCATGATCACGACGGGCATCGGGTGCTGCTCCATCAGGATGCGCAGAAAGGTGAGTCCATCCATGCGCGGCATTTCGAGATCGAGCGTCAACACATCGGGGTTGAGCTGCTTGATCTTGTCGCGCGCGACATACGGATCGATCGCGGTGCCCACGACCTCGATCTCGGGATCGTGGCTCAGCGCCTCGGTGACCAGTTTTCGCACGACCGCCGAGTCGTCGACGATCAGGACGCGGATGCGGCGGCTCATGGGTGGGAGTGGGCCGGGCGGCGATAGACCGCGGGCCGGACGGTTTGGAGGGGATGCTTGATGGCGGTGAGGCTCTCCGCGTGTCCGACAAACAGATACCCGCCGGGCACGAGGTGGCGCGCGAGTTTGTTGACGAGTTCCTCCTGCGTCGGCCGGTCGAAATAGATCATGACGTTGCGGCAGAAGATGACCTGGAACGGCTCGCGAAACGGCGGCTCGCCCTCGAGGAGATTGAGGTGGCGGAACGACACGTTGTCGCGCAGCGCCGGCTTCACGCGGTAGTTGCCCTCGTGGGGACCGAAGCCTTTCTGGAAATGCGCCTGGATGGTTGCGCGGGGAAGCTTGCCGACCGTCTCGTCGCGGTAGATGCCGGCCTGCGCCTTCTCGAGGATGCGGTGCGAGATGTCGGTCGCTTCGATGTGCCAGGGCCAGCCGGTGAGCGAGTCGGCGAGGGTGATGGCGAGCGAGTAGGGTTCCTCGCCGGAGGAACACGCCGCGCTCCAGATGTGGAAACGCGGCCAGCGCTCCTTGGCCGAACGCGCGCGCATCTCGGG